>NZ_JBJQLL010000055.1:0-16742 GCF_046486405.1 Escherichia sp. WS338
TACTCCTCCGGCAGAAGCAGAAAAAGCTTATTATGCTTCCATCGGAAACGATGATCTGGCAGCCTGAGTTCACAGATAAAACACTCTCCAGGAAACCCGGGGCGGTTCACCTGTGATACTTAAGAAGATACAAACTTTTAATGGAAAAATAAAATTCAGGCAGTTTGTGGGAGACCTACTTGATAAACTATGCATGCTTGACAGGGACGGTTTTATTTATGGTCAAAATTTAAGACTCTGTACAGAAGCTAGATATATTTGTCCTGTGCAACAAATTATAGATACCCCCCTGTTACGCAAACTCAACCAGTTTCGTACGTTTGTTCGTAATGTCCGCCCGGGTGATGAACTGGATGTCCCGGCACAAGTTAGTGAAAAAAATTTAACCCCGCCGCCGGGTAACAGCAGTGGCAACCTTGAGCAACAGATAGCCAGTACTTCACAGCTAATTGGATCTCTGCTCGCCGAAGATATGAACAGCGAGCAAGCGGCAAACATAGCACGTGGATGGGCCTCTTCTCAGGCTTCAGGGGTAATGACAGACTGGTTAAGCCGCTTCGGTACCGCAAGAATCACGCTGGGCGTGGATGAAGATTTCAGCCTGAAGAACTCCCGTGACGGCAACCCTCGAAAATGGCGATTCGATGCAACAAACAGTGAACTATGTGCCGAACGTCACGAATGCTGAAATCACGCTGGCAGCCTCGAAGGACCCGGTGATTGCCGACAATAACGATCTCACGACACTAACAGCACCGTCGCTGATACAGAGGGCAATGCGATAGCCAACACTGAGGTAACATTTACTCTACCGGAAGATGTGAAGGCGAACTTCACGCTGAGCGATGGCGACAAAGCGGTTACTGATGCCGATGGCAAAGCGAAAGTCACGCTGTAAGGTACAAAAGCAGGCGCTCATACCGTGACAGCATCGATGGTTGGCGGTAAGAGTGAGCAGTTGGTGGTGAACTTTACTGCGGATACGCTCACTGCGCAGGTTAATCTTAACGTTACCGAGGACAATTTCATCGCCAATAACATTGGAATGACCAGGCTACAGGCAACAGTGACTGATGGAAACGGCAACCCAGTAGAAGGTATAAAAGTTAATTTCCGTGGAACCTCCGTCACGCTAAGCAGCACCAGCGTTGAAACGGATGATCAGGTTTTCGCTGAAATTCTTGTGACAAGCACCGAGGTCGGACTAAAAACAGTTTCAGCCTCTCTGGCAGATAAACCTACTGAAGTCATCTCGCGATTACTGAATGCCAAGGTAGATGTTAATTCTGCGACGATTACCAGTCAGGAGATACCTGAAGGTCAGGTCATGGTCGCACAAGACATAGCAGTTAAAGCTCACGTTAACGACCAGTTTGGCAACCCGGTGACGCATCAACCCGCGACATTCAGTGCAGCGCCATCCTCGCAAATGATCATCAGCCAGAATACGGTCTCTACTAATACGCAGGGAGTAGCCGAGGTCACCATGACGCCTGAAAGAAACGGCTCGTATACTGTAAAAGCATCCCTAGCGAATGGAGCTTCACTTGAGAAACAACTGGAGGCTATTGATGAAAAACTGACACTCACGTCCAGTCCGCTTATCGGTGTCAATGCTCCTAAAGGCGCTACTCTGACGGCAATGCTAACCTCTGCAAATGGCACTCCAGTGGAGGGTCAGGTCATCAACTTTAGCGTAACGCTAGAAGGTGCGACGTTAAGTGGCGGAAAAGTGAGAACCAACTCTTCAGGTCAGGCTCCAGTCGTTCTGACCAGCAATAAAGTCGGTACATATACGGTGACTGCATCGTTCCATAACGGCGTCACAATACAGACACAGACAACCGTGAAGGTTACTGGCAACCCAAGCACCGCACATGTTGCTAGCTTTATCGCTGAACCGTCGACTATCGCCGCCACCAACAGTGATTTAAGTACCTTAAAGGCAACGGTTGAGGATGGCAGTGGTAACCTGATCGAAGGTCTCACTGTGTACTTCGCCTTAAAAAACGGCTCCACCACATTAACGTCATTAACAGCGGTGACCGATCAAAACGGAATCGCGACAACAAGCGTGAAAGGAGCGATAACGGGGAGCGTCACTGTAAGCACAGTCACAAGCGCAGGTGGAATGCAAACAGTAGATATATCGCTAGTGGCAGGCCCAGCAGACGCCTCGCAGTCCATCCTTAAGAACAACCAGTCATCACTGAAAGGGGACTTTACCGATAGTGCTGAGCTACATCTTGTTCTGCACGATATATCAGGCAATCCGATCAAAGTTTCTGAAGGGATGGAATTTGTGCAATCAGGTACAAACGTGCCCTATATGAAAATTAGCGCAATTGATTACACTCAAAATATCAACGGTGATTACAAAGCTACTGTTACAGGAGGCGGAGAGGGTATCGCAACGCTGATCCCCGTATTGAATGGTGTTCATCAGGCGGGCCTGAGTACCACGATAGAATTCATTAGCGCGGAAACCAGACCAATGACCGGTACAGTGTCAGTGAATGGTGCAAACCTACCGACAGCTTCATTCCCTTCGCAGGGATTTACCGGGGCGTATTATCAGTTGAATAATGACAACTTTGCACCAGGAAAAACGGCGGCTGATTATTCGTTTCAAACTCGGCCTCTTGGGTAGGCGTTGATGCTACTGGTAAAGTGACATTCAAAAATGACGGTGATAGCAATACTGTAATAATCACAGCGCCCCCAAGATCCGGTGGTGCTATTTACCAAACAGTTCCGCATGAATCGCGTTCGGTGTGACTATGATCATTTTCGGTGAGTATTGCTTTGATCCAAAGGCTGGTTTTCTGTGATGATTGACCAGCCTCAGAGTATTGATGACACCACCGTTCATAACAGATCGGCATTACTATGCATAAGTACTGCCTCAAATTCTCGCCAAAACACTTTTTAATGCCTTTGCGAATTCATCCAGACTTATATTGTCAATTTTTTGCCCAACGATGACTGACTCCAAAACATCGGCCATTGCGGGCCATCGCGTTTTGTAATCAGCATAAATTGCAACAACAGGGGTATTATAGGCACTTGCCATATGTAATATTGAGGTGTCAGGAGTTATTGCAATATAAGCATCTTTTATGATTGCTGCTGAATGTTTAATAGAGGGTGATAAGGATAAACGGTAGACATTATTATAACAATCCACTAATGCCCTAGCTTTATCTTCCCCTTTGGGTCCATAAACGATCACTATTGGAATATCTGTTTCACTTTGAATTTTTGCTATTATATTTTCTGCAATCGAAAATGAAAATATACGTTCCTGCGAGCTACCTTCTAAATTGAGCGCAATGTAAGATCCTAACGATCGCATTTCCTCGCGTACCTCATCGAGTACATCATCGCTTAATGGCAATTCATATATTGACCTGACTGCCGGAAAACCCGCCTCACGCATCATAAATGCCCATGTCATGGGTACAGGAGCCCGGAGATTCTGATCCATCCGGGACGCGTTCTTACACAAAGGGGAATAGCACTTCATGGTTAAACCGACGACCTGGAAATTCGTTTTTGCTTTCAACTGACTGATAAATATCATCGTTTTCAGGTTCTTTTTACGCATCGCCTCTATACAAAGATCCGGCGTACCGTATTGCAGTGTTATGTTCTTCGCTAAATATTTTATTTCTTTTAATGTTGCGTGATCCTGCATAGTCATTGTGACTAATGTTAATTTAGTCTGTTCAAGTTTGAGCGCATTAAAGACTTCTAAATTAATTGTCGACGTAACAATTAATAGATGCTTAATTTTATGCAATTCAAGCGCCCGAATAACAGGAAAGATGGCCATAGCATCGCCAATCTGATCGGGAATATGTATGACAACAAAGTCTGTTTTTTCAATATTAAAATTATAAGCTTTATAATCGTAGTAACTAAATGCAATACGTCTCAACAATGATACTAAAAACATAACTAACCTCGCCTCCCTACTGGTTATAATGCAATGCAGTCTATCAGAATCATCAGGGTACAATTTTGTGCATATGCGGACTTTTATGTTTCATATCTCGAACCTGTGGGCCCTCTGCTTAATCCTTAAACAACACCAGCAACTCCTGCGCTTTCATCTTCCATCGAATTTTTCATGTTGCCGCTAATCAGCCATAAAATCATTTGCAGATGCGCTCTGTCGAGGTAGTCTCATAAGGTTCGTTTATAGATCGACGGCAATGTGAGTTACCTTTTCCATACTAATTATAAAAAGACAGTACAAACAGGATCATTATGGACTCCACGCTCATCTCCACTCGTCCCGATGAAGGGACGCTTTCGTTAAGTCGCGCCCGACGAGCTGCGTTAGGCAGCTTCGCTGGTGCCGTCGTCGACTGGTATGATTTTTTACTCTATGGCATCACCGCCGCACTGGTGTTTAATCGCGAGTTTTTCCCGCAAGTAAGCCCGGCGATGGGAACGCTCGCCGCATTTGCTACCTTTGGCGTCGGATTCCTTTTCCGTCCGCTCGGCGGTGTCATTTTCGGTCACTTTGGCGACCGACTGGGACGTAAGCGCATGTTAATGCTGACCGTCTGGATGATGGGCATCGCGACAGCCTTGATTGGTATTCTTCCTTCATTCTCGACCATTGGGTGGTGGGCACCTATTTTGCTGGTGACACTGCGTGCCATTCAGGGATTTGCCGTCGGCGGCGAATGGGGAGGCGCGGCGTTGCTTTCCGTTGAAAGTGCACCGAAAAATAAAAAAGCCTTTTACAGTAGCGGTGTACAAGTTGGCTACGGTGTAGGTTTACTGCTTTCAACCGGACTGGTTTCATTGATCAGTATGATGACGACTGACGAACAGTTTTTAAGCTGGGGCTGGCGCATTCCTTTCCTATTTAGCATCGTACTGGTACTGGGAGCATTGTGGGTGCGCAATGGCATGGAAGAGTCCGCGGAATTTGAACAACAGCAACATTATCAAGCTGCCGCGAAAAAACGCATCCCGGTTATCGAAGCGCTGTTACGACATCCCGGTGCTTTCCTGAAGATTATTGCGCTACGACTGTGCGAATTGCTGACGATGTACATCGTTACTGCCTTTGCACTTAATTATTCAACCCAGAATATGGGGCTACCGCGCGAACTTTTCCTTAATATTGGTTTGCTGGTAGGTGGATTAAGCTGCCTGACAATTCCCTGTTTTGCCTGGCTTGCCGATCGTTTTGGTCGCCGTAGGGTTTATATCACAGGTGCGTTAATCGGAACGTTGAGCGCATTTCCTTTCTTTATGGCGCTTGAAGCACAATCTATTTTCTGGATAGTTTTCTTCTCCATAATGCTGGCAAACATTGCGCATGACATGGTGGTGTGTGTGCAACAACCGATGTTTACCGAAATGTTTGGTGCCAGTTATCGCTATAGTGGCGCTGGAGTCGGTTATCAGGTTGCCAGTGTGGTTGGCGGTGGATTTACACCTTTTATTGCCGCTGCACTCATCACTTACTTTGCCGGGAACTGGCATAGCGTCGCCATTTATTTGCTGGCTGGATGCCTGATTTCCGCAATGACCGCTTTGTTGATGAAAGACAGTCAACGCGCTTGATAGCCTGGCGAAGATCATCCGATCTTCGCCTTACACTTTTGTTTCACATTTCTGTGACATACTATCGGATGTGCGGTAATTGTATGGAACAGGAGACACACATGAATAATAAGGGCTCCGGTCTGACCCCAGCTCAGGCACTGGATAAACTCGACGCGCTGTATGAGCAATCTGTAGTCGCATTACGCAACGCCATTGGCAACTATATTACAAGTGGCGAATTACCTGATGAAAACGCCCGCAAACAAGGTCTTTTTGTCTATCCATCACTGACCGTAACCTGGGACGGTAGCACAACCAATCCCCCCAAAACGCGCGCATTTGGTCGTTTTACTCACGCAGGCAGCTACACCACCACGATTACTCGCCCTACTCTCTTTCGTTCGTATCTTAATGAACAACTTACGTTGCTGTATCAGGATTATGGTGCGCATATCTCTGTGCAACCCTCGCAGCATGAAATCCCTTATCCTTATGTCATCGATGGCTCTGAATTGACACTTGATCGCTCAATGAGCGCTGGGTTAACTCGCTACTTCCCGACAACAGAACTGGCGCAAATTGGCGATGAAACTGCAGACGGCATTTATCATCCAACGGAATTCTCCCCGCTATCGCATTTTGATGCGCGCCGCGTCGATTTTTCCCTCGCACGGTTGCGCCATTATACCGGTACGCCAGTTGAACATTTTCAGCCGTTCGTCTTGTTTACCAACTACACACGTTATGTGGATGAATTCGTTCGTTGGGGATGCAGCCAGATCCTCGATCCTGATAGTCCTTACATTGCCCTTTCTTGTGCTGGCGGGAACTGGATCACCGCCGAAACCGAAGCGCCAGAAGAAGCCATTTCCGACCTTGCATGGAAAAAACACCAGATGCCAGCATGGCATTTAATTACCGCCGATGCTCAGGGTATTACTCTGGTGAATATTGGCGTGGGACCGTCCAATGCTAAAACCATCTGCGATCATCTGGCAGTGCTACGCCCGGATGTCTGGTTGATGATTGGTCACTGTGGCGGATTACGTGAAAGTCAGGCCATTGGCGATTATGTACTTGCACACGCTTATTTACGCGATGACCACGTTCTTGATGCGGTTCTGCCGCCCGATATTCCTATTCCGAGCATTGCTGAAGTGCAACGTGCGCTTTATGACGCCACCAAGCTGGTGAGTGGCAGGCCCGGTGAGGAAGTCAAACAGCGGCTACGTACAGGTACTGTGGTAACCACAGATGACAGGAACTGGGAATTACGTTACTCAGCTTCTGCACTTCGTTTTAACTTAAGCCGGGCCGTAGCAATTGATATGGAAAGTGCAACCATTGCCGCGCAAGGATATCGTTTCCGCGTGCCATACGGGACACTACTGTGTGTTTCAGATAAACCGTTGCATGGCGAGATTAAACTTCCCGGTCAGGCTAACCGTTTTTATGAAGGTGCTATTTCCGAACACCTGCAAATTGGCATTCGGGCGATCGATTTGCTGCGCGCAGAAGGCGACCGACTGCATTCGCGTAAATTACGAACCTTTAATGAGCCGCCGTTCCGATAATAAGTTCTGAACCTTCTCATCAGAAATAGATGTGAAGGATTAAGCAAGACATCTGGCAAATAGCCTGCAATCAACGCGGGCTGTTTGCTTCCTTGGGCAGATGCGAGTTTCATTATCGTCTTAATGATTTCCGCATATTAAAAGCATGTATGCTTTCAAAATATAATTATAAAAAATCCCGCCAACAACATTAGTTTTTATAAAACAAAATATAAGATTATGGCTTTAGAATATTTTTATTTCTAATAGACGAGATTTTTCCTGTTATGATATAATATGCTGATTTAACACATGTTAACGATTTACCAGTAATGTAAATAAATTTTCGAGGAGATCATTGCAGTGGGACGTAAATGGGCCAATATTGTTGCTAAAAAAACGGCTAAAGACGGTGCAACGTCTAAAATTTATGCAAAATTCGGTGTAGAAATCTATGCTGCTGCTAAACAAGGTGAACCCGATCCAGAATTAAACACATCTTTAAAATTCGTTATTGAACGTGCAAAGCAGGCACAAGTTCCAAAGCACGTTATTGATAAAGCAATTGATAAAGCCAAAGGCGGCGGAGATGAAACGTTCGTGCAGGGCCGTTATGAAGGCTTTGGTCCTAATGGCTCAATGATTATCGCCGAGACATTGACTTCAAATGTTAACCGTACGATTGCTAACGTTCGCACAATTTTCAATAAAAAAGGCGGCAATATCGGAGCGGCAGGTTCTGTCAGCTATATGTTTGACAATACGGGTGTGATTGTATTTAAAGGATCAGACCCTGACCATATTTTTGAAATTTTACTTGAAGCTGAAGTTGATGTTCGTGATGTGACTGAAGAAGAAGGTAACATTGTTATTTATACCGAACCTACTGACCTTCATAAAGGAATCGCGGCTCTAAAAGCAGCTGGAATCACTGAGTTCTCAACAACAGAATTAGAAATGATTGCGCAATCTGAAGTTGAGCTTTCCCCAGAAGATTTAGAAATCTTTGAAGGGCTTGTTGATGCCCTTGAAGATGACGACGATGTACAAAAAGTTTATCATAACGTCGCAAATCTCTAATTATATTTTAAAGAAATCTGTCTTTACGGCAGATTTCTTTAATCTCATATAACCCTTATAAAAAATATAATGTTCAACTCGTCATATTGATTATAAAAAACCCCCGCTCCCAGAGAAATAATATTTATTAAAATTCCAGTTCTTCTTTTTCTGATTACAGAAGGCAAAGTGGCAATTACGCATAGTTTCCCGATAAAGACGCGATAGCGACATCCCGCATAAGGCATTTTTCTCTTTATCTTTGTACGGTACTTCATGGAACAGAGTTTTTGACCTTGCGAATCGTGATGTCTGTTGGGGGGCAACTTGCTCACTGAAGCGTGAGACTCGATTAAGCGCACGAAACACAGAAATCAAAAAACCCGGTCACTTTTTTACAAGGTAACCGGGTAAAAATAATTTTTATTTTTTAACTGTTTTGAGACTCATAGAGATGTCTCAAAACTAAAATTTGGCTCCTCTGACTGGACTCGAACCAGTGACATACGGATTAACAGTCCGCCGTTCTACCGACTGAACTACAGAGGAATCGTGAGAACGAGGCGAATATTAGCGATGCCCACCCACAATGTCAAAGCCTGTTTTTTAAATTTGAAATCGTTTGCTGAAATAATCTGCATTTTGTCGTTTATTCCGACACAACTGGCTTTTTTTCACACTTTTGCGGCTCGGGTCGAGGGTATTTCCATAGCCAACGTCCAGTAACCATTCGCCAGTAAAACAGCACGGCCCGCACAGCCCAGTCGGCAAACATTCCCATCCAGACACCAACCACACCCCAGCCAAGCATGATTCCCAGCACATAACCGACTACAACCCGACAACCCCACATGCTCAACATCGAAACCCACATGGCGTAACGGGCATCACGAGCACCTTTAAATCCAGCGGGTAGCACCCATGAGGCGGACCAAATAGGCATAAATAAAGCATTTAGCCAAATCAGAATCACAACGACATGTTTAACCTGTGGATCCTGGGTGTAAAACGATGCCATAAGCCCGGCAAAGGGAGCCGTTAGCCAGGCGATGGCCGTTAATCCAAGAGTGGACAGCCAGAACACATGCCGCAACTGAATCTCTGCTTGCGCTATCTGCCCTACCCCCAACCTTCGGCCTGTAATGATCGTAGAAGCAGAGCCGAGCGCACTTCCGGGTAAGTTGATAAGAGCCGCAATTGAAAACGCGATAAAATTTCCGGCAATAACACTGGTCCCCATCCCGGCAACGAACATTTGGGTTAATAACCGACCACTGGTAAATAACACTGATTCGACACTCGCGGGAATACCAATCCCCATGACTTCCCAGATAATGCTAAAATTCAGCGGTTTAAAATAGCTCTTTAACGAAATCCTTAGCGCAGGATTAAAACCAATCGCCAGCACCCACAAAATTGCAACTGCGCCAATATAACGAGAAATGGTTAAACCCAGCCCTGCCCCGACAAATCCCAGTCCCGGCCAGGAGAAAAGGCCGTAAATCAATATGCCGCTAATAATAATATTAAGAATATTCAGGCTACCGTTAATCAATAGCGGTATTTTCGTATTCCCTGCACCACGAAGTGCCCCGCTACCAATAAGAGTGATGGCAGCTGCTGGATAACTGAGTACCGTCAGCTCCAGATAAGTCAACGCCAGTGCTTTAACTTCTGTCGTGGCATCACCCGCGACGAAATCAATAATTTGTTCGCCAAAATGATGAATAAGCGTTGCCAACAGTACGGCAAACAACGTCATGATCACCAATGACTGCCGCGTCGCCACCCTCGCTCGTCGTCGATCCCGCTTACCGAGACTAAATGCCACAACGACAGTAGTACCAAGATCGATAGCAGCAAAAAAAGCCATAATGACCATATTGAAGCTGTCCGCCAATCCCACGCCGGCCATCGCATCTTTTCCCAGCCAGCTGACCAGAAAAGTGCTCAGAACCCCCATCAACAGGACACAGGCATTCTCCATGAAGATAGGAACAGCAAGCGGGGTTATCTCGCGCCAGAACAACACTTTGTAGCTCTTGCGTTTAGCGTGCCAGCGAGTGCCGTGAACAACCTGGCGTAAAGCAGAGGAGATATTCAAAGCCGACCTTAATTGCAGAAAGTGAAACCACATTTCAAATAATGAGGGAGAATCAGCAAAGCTGCAAAGATTTTCGCCAACAAATTGTCTGCAAATGCAACAAACTGTTGATAGAAACGGCAAACAGTTGGGGAATTTAAAAATCGGGTTTGACAAAAGATTTTTCGCCGTTAAGATGTGCCTCAACAACGATTCCTCTGTAGTTCAGTCGGTAGAACGGCGGACTGTTAATCCGTATGTCACTGGTTCGAGTCCAGTCAGAGGAGCCAAATTCCTGAAAAGCCCGCTTTTATAGCGGGATTTTTGCTATATCTGATAATCAATTTCCTCTTCACTGCTTTCCATCACCTGCCGCTTGATATCCTCAACTGACAGTCCTGCATTACAAAGTTCCAGAAAGCGCCAGACATAGTTACGCTGAAGTTGTCCTCGCTTCAGTCCCAACCAGACAGTATTAGCATCAAAAAGATGCCGCGTATCCAGGCGGATTAAATTCTCTTCCTCTTGTTCGCCACTGGATTGCTCGGCAACTAATCCGATCCCAAGCCCAAGAGCAACATAGGTTTTAATGACATCAGAATCCTGCGCACTTAATACAATATCTGCCAGCAAACCTTTGCGGGCAAATGCGTCGTCAATACGTGAGCGCCCCGTAATCCCCTGTCGGTAAGTGATTAACGGCCACTTCGCTATTGATTCCAGCGTCAATGGTGAAATTTGCGTCAAGGGATGATCGTGTGGAACAAGCAAACTATGGTGCCAACGAAACCACGGGAAGGCGACGAGCTGCGGGTCATTACTCAAACGCTCGCTGGCGATACCAATATCAGCTTCGCCATTTTGCAACAATGTCGCAATTTCCTGTGGCGTCCCCTGGATTAGCCCGAGCCGAACCTCCGGGAAAAGTTCGCGAAAAGCTTTAATGACCTCTGGCAAGCTATAACGTGCCTGAGTATGCGTCGTTGCAATAGTGAGAACGCCAGACGTATCGTTGGTAAACAGGTCTGCAAGCCGACGAACATTACTGGCTTCATTCAGAATACGTTCTGCAATGACCAGTAATGCTTTGCCCGGTTCAGTCATGCCCAGCAGTCGCTTACCTCGTCGAACAAATATTTCGATGCCAAGTTCATCCTCCAGTTCCCGAATATGACGGCTGACGCCTGACTGTGAGGTAAAAAGCATATTCGCAACCTCTGTCAGGTTGTAATCCTGACGTGCAGCCTCGCGGATTATCTTTAGTTGTTGGAAATTCACGGTAAACTCCGGGCAGTTCAGATTTCCCGTTATTGTTAAAGTCTAATGCCCGGCATAACAAATAATAAAAACCCGCATCTTATTCCATCCCGATATAACACTTAGCTCACCAATTGCCACTGCCTTTTTTCCATCACTGGAGAACTAATCACTGACATTAACAACTCTTTCACTGCCTGTGCCTGTGGCGATAAGTTCGCTCTGGCGGGTAAATTTAATGACAAAGAGAGACTCATGGAAGGAGTGGTAATGCGTGACATCCACCCATTTACTGCGCCACATAACGAACGCGCGGCCGATTCGGGTAATACTGCAACGCCCATGCCGCTGGCAATCGCTGCGGTAAGCGTGGCAATAGACTCAATTTCACCAATAACTTTTGCCGTGAGTCGCCGTAGGGAAAAAGCCTCATCAACACGAAGTCTAATAGCACTGTAATCACTGGGGAGAAAGAGGTTCATTTGCGCAATAGCATTCACATCAACGCTTTGCCCCGGGCAATCTTGAGTTCCTACCAGAAAAAGATCTTCTTTCAGCAAAGCCTGACTGGATACACCAGCCACAGGGGAATGCTCATAAATCACCGCCATATCGAGTTGGTGATTTATCAATTTTTCGTTAAGCACTGCACCACTATTTTCATGAAGATAGATAACGATCTCCGGAAATTCAGCGCGAACCGCCTGTAATAAGGGCATGGTGATGGATGACGCAGCGGTTCCTGGTGCAAAGCCAATCGAGACTTGCCCCGATAATGCCTGACCAACGTTATGCACCGCCAGTTGGGCCTGTTCACACTGACGTAAAATGGCCCGCGCATGGGTATAGAGAATTTTTCCGGCGTCTGTTGGTGTAACGCCCCGCTTTGTACGGATCAAAAGTTGTTGATTTAACTCACCTTCCAGTGTGGCAACCTGCTGGCTGAGCGCTGGTTGTGCGATATGCAATACTTCAGCAGCCTGGGTCAGGCTACCAATATCTACAATTTTTACGAAGTATTTCAGGCGTCTGAAGTTCATGTTGCCTCCGGTTTTTAAGAATCGGCCCAAGTGCCGCCATTACTTACAACCAGATTGCAAGATGCTTGCCAGTTTTATTTTGGTGTTGATGTACAAGCTAACCAACTGTCAAATAAGAGATTATGATAGATTCGTCATTTGCTCCTTTAATCAGCTGTCGCGTTCCCCTGCCCTATAAAAGGAGGGTATGCACCACGATGGTTCATTACCCAATAAGATTGAAAGCTCACCACTTTGTTGAAATTGGCAGCAAACAAACAAAAAAATGCATTTCACCCTTTGACATCACCATGCACTGCCATTAATATGCGCCCCGTTCACACGATTCCTCTGTAGTTCAGTCGGTAGAACGGCGGACTGTTAATCCGTATGTCACTGGTTCGAGTCCAGTCAGAGGAGCCAAATTCAAAAAAGCCTGCTTTCTAGCAGGCTTTTTGCTTTCTAATTACCAACGCTCTTAAAACATCTGTCTTGAACCAGAACTAATTTGCACAGGCATTCCCGATCGACGTTGCAACGCAGCATTTGCGCGATTCACATCAACTTCTTGCCCGCTGATAAACGCCCGCAAAGATGGGGTTACCGGCAATGGCACTTTTCGGTCAGACTCATATTCTGCACGATTGCGCGACAGCGGCTCATGAACTTCCAGCCAGTTCGAGCCATCTGGTTCAGTGGTGTATTTTACTGGCTGGTCGATAATTTGCACACGCGTTCCAACAGGAACATTATCAAACAGATATTTGATATCGTCATTGCGCAGACGAATACAGCCCTGACTTACCCGAAGTCCAATACCAAAATTGGCATTGGTACCGTGGATGGCATACAACCTGCCAATATAAATCGCGTACAGCCCCATGGGATTATCGGGCCCCGCAGGAACAAATGCGGGCAAACTCTCCCCTCGTTTCGCATATTCGCGCCGAGTGTTCGGCGTTGGCGTCCAGGTTGGAGCTTCTTGTTTACGTTCAACGGTAGTCACCCAGTTACGCGGGGTTTCTCGCCCAGCCTGGCCGATACCAATAGGAAAGACTTCCACAGTATTACTGTCTGGCGGGTAGTAATAAAGACGCATCTCAGCGACGTTAACCACAATCCCTTTACGAACAGTGGCGGGCAAAATCAGTTGCTGCGGAATGGTGAGTTGCGAGCCAGACTTCGGCAAGAAAACATCAGCGCCCGGATTCGCTTCCAGCATGTTACTTAACCCTTGCCCGTATTGTGCGGCAAAAGTCTCCAGCGGCTGGGTATTGTGATCAGGAACAGTTACAGTAAGCGACTGCCCCACCAAACGGCTACCCTCTGGAGGTAATGGATAAGTTACCGCCAGGCTAGTATGGCTGGCAAAAAGCAGAGCAAATGAGCAAAGAATATTTACACGACGCATCATGTCCCTTTCCTATGTCGCGAAAGCTATCCGTTAAGTATAGCTTTTATCAGACTTTTCGTTTTTAACTGTTCAAATCAGAAGTCGTATTCCCCGGTAGAACAATATTACTGGCAGCAAGTTCGCCCATGTTGTTATATATCGCACAGGCAGCTTCGATGATGGGCATCGCCAGAGCTGCGCCACTCCCCTCACCTAAACGCATCTCCATATTGAGATAAGGCTCCAGCCCCAAATGCGACAGCGCTATACGCGCCCCTTTTTCTGCCGACAGGTGAGAAGGAATGAGATACGGTTTGATTGCAGGAGACATCTGGCAGGCTGCGAGCGCAGCAGCATAAGAAAGAAATCCATCCAGCAACACGGGTAAACCGCAGGAAGCAGCGCCTAACATCACGCCAGCCATTCCGACCAAATCAAATCCCCCCACTTTTGCCAGAACATCAACGCCATCCTGCGGATTTGGTTGATTCAACGTAATCGCCCGGCGCACAACATCAATTTTATTAGCCAGTTTATCTGTCGGCAGGTTTGCGCCAATCCCAACCACTTCTTCAGGATCCCGGCCAGTGATTGTGCTGACTATTGCCGCTGCCGGTGTCGTGTTTGCCATCCCCAGTTCACCTACACCAAACAGCGTGACACCGTTTTTTGCCAGCTCCCGCGTATAACATATGACGTCCAAAAGCAACTTTTCAGCCTGACGGCGACTCATTGCCGGAGCTGAAGCAATATTGCCGCTACCTCGTGCGACACGCATGTTGATAAGCCCGGGGATAGGCTCAGCACTATCAATACCAACATCAACTACGTGGACGTTAGCGCCCGCTTGTGCTGCCAGCACACACACGCCGGTTGTTCCGCGGGTCATATTTTCAGCCTGAATGGCTGTCACTTCTTTTGGGGAAATAGCGACCCCTTCCTCCCAGACGCCGTGATCGGCACACATAACCAGTACCGCTTTTTTGCCCACATGCGGTATGCCATTCAACCCCGGCATTCCTGCCAGTTGTATGGCAAGCGCCTCCAGCCTTCCCAGGCTACCAACAGGTTTGAGTAACCCGTCAATATGCCGTTGTGCACGCGACATCGCGGCAGGATCGATGGCAGGGATCGTATTCAGTAAATCGGCAAGTGTTTGCATGTCACGTCTCTTTATAGCAGTGCCAGCAGGAAGACCAGTTCACCAAGCTCTATAGCAGCTCCCAGCGTATCGCCGGTTTGCCCGCCCAGCGTACGTTTGAGAAGCTGACCGAGGATGAAAATCGCCACCATCGTCACCACCATAGCAGCCACACCATGCATACCCGGCAATAATACGGCAGCAAAAATAGCGGCTAAGCCGAGTGTGACGCAGGTTTGTCGCCCATCAATTTTGCCAATGAACACATTGCCAAGCCCTTCTTCCCGGGCATAACGATGACGATACATCAATAATGCGGCAGTCCCGCGGCTGACCGCACATGCTGCCGCCAGCGATGCAAGGATCGGTTCGCCACGCAGAGCCAACTCGCTTAACACCAGAATCTTTGCCAGTACCACAAAAATCAATGCCAGACCGCCGTGGGTGCCTAAACGGCTATCACGCATGATTTCCAACATGCGATCGCGGCTACGTGCAGAAAATACGCCATCACAGGTATCGGCGAGGCCGTCCAGGTGGAATCCCCCGGTCATCAGCGCCAGCACAAGCACGCTAAACAGTGCCGCCAGTGGTACGCCACACCATGCCTGCAGCACCATGAAGACCAGCCCGCTAATCGCGCCAAGCAATAATCCAATTAAAGGAAAAGTAATAATACCGCGAGAATAATGCTCGAAATCCAGTCCCTGGGACCAGCGACGCGGTACAGGCAGACGCGTAATAAAAGAGAGCATCGCCCAAAATAATTTACTCATTTGATTTTTACTCCAATACCCGAAACCACCAACCATACTTCATTTGCCGCAGCGGCCAGCTGCTGATTTACCCGCCCGGCAATATCACGAAAATGTCGTGCCAGACGACTCTCCGGCACAATCCCCATTCCCACTTCGTTAGTCACTAATACAACCTTTGCGGGACAACGTTGGCAGGCAGCAATCAACGACTGAATCTCAGCATTAATCGCCTGTTCCATCGCCTGATAATCCCATTCATCAGGGTCTTTATCGCCGCCATAATCAAACAACAGATTAGTCACCATGGTGGTAACGCATTCCAGCAACACAGCCTCATGCGGGTTAATGTCTGCATGAATTAATTCATCAAGATGTTGCCAACGCTCCACCGTGCGCCAGTGCGCCGGGCGGCCTTGCCGATGATGTTCTATCCGTGCAGCCATCTCATCATCAAGGATTTGCGAGGTAGCGATATACAGAACCTGTGAAGAGTCCCCAATAAGCGCCTCTGCGTGGCGACTCTTCCCGCTCCGTGCGCCCCCCGTCACCAAAATCATCATACCGACTCCTGATTCAAATGTATGATGGTATTCATTGAACAGAACAATGGATCCCCCACCGTTGCTGACCGCAAAACATTTACGCGATTAATACTGCGCGTAATATAATTAAAAATCCAGCATTCTCAATCCATTACGAAATAAGATGGCATTACGGAATAGCCAGACTTTCTTGTGTTAACGTCCGACAAAATGCGTCATTGACAGCGGTTTCTGTGGATTGACACATTTCATTCAGGGTGATGCTGCCAACTTACTGATTTAGTGTATGATGGTGTTTTTGAGGTGCTCCAGTGGCTTCTGTTTCTATCAGCTGTCCCTCCTGTTCAGCTACTGACGGGGTGGTGC
>NZ_JBJQLL010000056.1:0-15701 GCF_046486405.1 Escherichia sp. WS338
GCACCACCCCGTCAGTAGCTGAACAGGAGGGACAGCTGATAGAAACAGAAGCCACTGGAGCACCTCAAAAACACCATCATACACTAAATCAGTAAGTTGGCAGCATCACCTTTATTCATTATAAAATGCCCCGTAATATTTATCTCACAATGATTATGATTAGTGGATACGCCCCTACATTTCCAGACAGCTGTTATCACTTAATCTATTACTGGCCCGCAGCCGTAGATATTCTAGCCACGGTGGTAACGAGTATCCGGAAGAGATTCCACTTACACTCTTTCAATCCTATTGCAAAAGCTGATTTACTCAACAGGATTAAAAGAGGGAGTTTGATACAATTTATTTCACTTTTTGTTAGAATACTAATTCTTTTCTTGTATTTTTTTGAGGAAATGAGCACGGAACACGACATAATCTGTAGTCAGTAAAGAGTCTATCCTCCCTGACTACAGATTATGTCGTGTATTATATGATATCAACTTGGCTGTCAGCGGCCATGTTGATATCAGCGTACCTTTGTTGTAAAGGAATACCGGTCAGAACAGCACAGAGTAGTTCAGACCAAAGGTTCGGCCCCTGCCTTTGTAGTCGTACAGTGACGCTGGGCCGTAACCCGGGCTGTAGTACAGTGGTGCACGCTGCCCCCAGACAGTGGTGTAGTCACGGTCGAAGAGGTTTTCAATGCTGAAGCTGAGTGTACCCACCGGAAGCTGATAACTGCCGAGCAGATCCACGGTGGTATAGCCATCGACCTTGTAGCCCTGCGCGTCGCTCACGTCAAAGGAGGTGGTGCTCTGCACGCGCAGACTCCACGGGTCCGGTGCCCAGCCAATGTAGGCTGTCGCTTTTGATGGGCTTGCTGTCTTCACATCGTATTTCTGCCAGGTACCGTTCACTTTCGACTCAGTTTTCAGCACGTTGAAGTTCACTCCGGTACTCCAGTCAGTATCAGGAATCAGGTAGTCCACCGCACCTTCCACGCCGTAAATACGGCGTTTGTCGTCCACCACGCTGATGGTCAGATCTTTATTCGCCACCACGCTCTTATCAGAAATCGAATAGTAGGCCGCGATTTGGGTACGCAGATTATTGCCAGTAAAGCGCCAGCCCAGCTCATAAGAATCGACTTTCACGCCTTCCAGCTTGCTGTCGCTGACGTTCACACTCTTTGTTAGAGGAAGATGGCCGTTCACTGCAGCACCATAGATGCCGCGACCATAGTATTTACCCGGGTCCGGCAGCTCCACGCCCTGGGAGAAGTTGAGCCATGCCTGCTGGCGTTCGGTGATGTGCATCAGCAGACCGGCGTTGAACAGGAAGTTGTCGTAATCGACTGAGCCGCCAGGAATGGCGTCGGCGGATGTAGCCTTCCCGGCGGCAATCTGCCGTTGCTGCGCGTAGCCGATGAAATCATCAATCTTGTTTTCAGTGTACTGATAGCGTACGCCACCGTTGAGGGTAAAGAGATTATTGATGTCATAGCCTGATTGCAGGAAGACCGCCAGGTTGGTGATGTCATACGACGGATAGCGCCCGGTGGTGTAAATCTTCTTGTTGTTCAGCCCTCCGGAAGCGCTTGCCTGAGCCAGGTCGAAGAACATCTGGTTGGAGGTAAAGCGCTCATGATCAGCATCCAGCCCCCAGGTGATTTGCCAGCCGTCCATCGGTTTGCTGTTCAGAGTCAGTTTCATGCCGTACTGGTCGGTGTCCTGCTGTGACGAAGAGAAAGCCGTCACCTGTTTGTTCGCATTTACCGTCGGGAACGGGTAGAATCGCAACGACTCATCGCGGTAGTAAACCTGACCGACCAGCTCCTGTCCCAGAAAAGCGCTGTCAGAGTACTGCAGGCTGATCAAATGCCGCTCAGTGCCGGGAATACGGTCGGAATTCAGCCCGTTACTGACGAATGGCGTGCTGGTCCCTCTGATGGCAGAGAAGCCTTTCCCGAGATTAAGCCCGTAATCGTCGTCGCCCTGGCTTTTATAGTACTGTGTGATCAACTGAAGCTGCCGGGATTCATCGATGTTCAGCGTACCAGTTCCCATGATGTCCAGCCGATCGGAGTACTGCAGGCCGGTCTGGGTGTTATCAAGCAAGGTGGCATCGCCGTTACCGTCAAACCAGCCGCCAAATTTCTGATATGCCACGGAAAGACGTCCGGAGATATGCTCATTTCCGCCGGAGACAGCTCCGGCAATGCGTTCATCGTGATCTTTACTGCTGCTAAAGCCACTTTTGGTGCCAGCCTCAAACTCCATCATGGTTTCCGGCTGGCCTTTTTTGGTCACGATGTTGATCAGGCCACCGGTACTGCCGCCGCCGTACAGGGACGTCGCACCGGAGATCACTTCAATATGGTCGATATTAAAAGGATCTATAGAGTCCAGTTGTCGGCTGTCGGTACGTGAAGAGTTGAGACGCACGCCGTCAACCAGCACGACCAGCGGGCGGCCACGCACATTCATACCGTAGTTGGTGCGGCTCCGGCTGCTGACGTCAAGGCCAGGGATCAGCTGAGCCAGTGCGTCTTTAAGCTCTTTGCCGCCCTGAATCTGCTGTTCCAGTTCGGCGTTTTCGATAACCCAGGTGGTTTGCGCCATCTCCGCTACGGTGCGATTGCTGCGGTTGGCAGACACCACGAACGTTTCATCATCGGTTTGTTGAGCGACTGCTGGCGCCATCATGGTAAGAAGCAGTGGGTTGAGAGCCCAAAGCGTATACTTTTTGCTTATCATCATTATTCCTCCATACGGGCGGAAAAAATCAGCCCAAAGATGCTGTGTAGCGAGTTAAAGAAGCAGCCTCCGGCTGCGTTTTCCCTAGGTGCCGCTGCGCCACTGAATCAGGGCGGGCGGCATACTGAGATCGAATAAATCACGTCCCATTACGCGATTAAGAATACGTGCAGATCTCCATGCCATCAGGCTGAGCTGGGGTTCGGCGATGCCATGGGTTTGCATACTGGCGTTGACCACGAAGATGTTGTTCTCTTTCGGGCCACTCCATTCCAGAGTGAAGTCATCACGCACTTTAAAGGTGTTCTTATCGTGCATGGTGATCAGGGGCATCAGTGAGGGAAGTATTTGTGGCAACGCAGAACGGTAACCTGTGGCGAAAATCACCACATCACTTTCCAGGCTCTCCCTGCCCTGATCCAGATGATGCTCCATCAGCAACTTCCAGCCAGGACCACTACTTTCCAGAGTTGTTACCGAGCGGCTGGGTAGCAGACGGATATTTCTTGGTTTTCTCAGAACTTCAAAACGGTGGTACAACTCACGATAAATGGTCAGTAAAGAATCGGCAGTGATGCCATCCGATGTCATTTTCTGCTCATCCAGTAACTGATGGCGAATATCTTCCTCCAGTCCGGAGAAGCCTGAAATATATTCAGGTGTAAAATACTCATCAGCAAAAGCAGCCTCATCCAGTGCGTTAAAATTATTACGCCGGGAGACCCAGTTTATTTCCGCCGCTTCTCCCCATTCCCCGCGTAATGCATTAAGGAACAGGTCTGCACCACTCTGTCCTCCACCAACCACGGTTATCCGTTTTCCACTAAGGTCCGGCCGACGAAGATTCATTTCACTGGCATGGAAACAGGATTGTGTCATATGCTTCACACAGGGTGGTAAATAAGGTTGTTTTCCTGTACCAAGGCAGATATTGCGGGCAAAATATTCTCCCTGGCTGGTTTGCACCAGAAACAATCGACGTTTTTTATCGAAATCAATGTTTTCAACGGTATGACTGAAATACAGGTTATTCATATCTTCAGCAGCCCAGCGGAGGTAGTCAGAAAACTCTTCACGGGATACTGTACGTAGTCTGCTTGTAAGGAAGCGATAGAACTTTTTGTGCTTCACCAGATAGTTAACAAAACTGTAGGGATTTGTAGGTGCAACAGCACTGACCAGATCTTTCAGAAAGACGGTCTGCATATGACAATCCGGTACCAGCATACCCGGATGCCAGGAAAAATGAGGATGTTCATCAAAGAAGAGACAGTCCAGTTCTTCGATCTGATGTGACAACGCAGCAATGCTGAGATTAAATGGCCCTGTCCCTACACCAATAAAATCGACACTTTTTTTCATGATTCATATTCCTGAGTTACCAGCCACAGCGGATTTTGCAGATCCTCAAGGTAATTCGGCAGCATGCGGCTGCCGCCATCCAGATCAGGCCAGGTCAGTTTTACCGGGTTCAGCACCACGCGAATGATTTGTGGCCTGAAAAGTGAGAAAAGCGCAAAACGCTCTGACATTTGTGGATGTTTTTTCATGTAATCACTCAACACTGCTGCCAGCAGTTGATAAAATCGCCTTTCAGGTACGCCAAGACGAACCATCAGTGGCGAAATAAAACGCAGTACTGTCACGAAGTGACCCGTCTGCAAATCATGGATTAAGTAGTCCGCACTCAGGCGGGATGTAACATCACGAACCTCCTGAGGCAAAGAGTCCATTTCGGGGAACTCTTCTTTCACCAGTCGCATATCGCCCTGGAAGTCTTTCAGCAGAACACGCTGTGGAACCCCCTCTTTCATGGCGAGAGTTATATTTTGTCCATGTGCAATAAGCGCGACACCGTAGCGGCAAAGCAGGTGATACAGAGGAACCACGACCACCCGGAACAGTTGCGTAAGCCAGGTTTCAGCGTCCAGCCCGGAGCGGTCTATATATGCGCCTGCCAGCGGCTGATTGTTTTCGTCGCACTCCATCAGTGTTGCCATCAGAACCGGACTTTCATCCGGTTTCAGCCAGCGGCACGGATTCTCCCGCCAGATAACACCAAGCATTTCCTGGTAGCGATAGGGAGCCCGGGCAAGCGCGGCATAGCCTTCATGGGAGACATAGCCTGCAGCCGGTTCACCAAGTATCACTGCGCCGCTTTGCACTAGGGTGGCGTCGGTCGCAAAAACCTGTTGTAGCCAGCGTGAAGCCAGTGGTCCGGCAGCGATGTATCTGCCAGGGATCCCCCGGTAGCATGAGGTGTTGTAGATGGTCAGCGGCAGCTTGATATCCAGCCCGCCCCGGCGACTGGCGTTGGTCAGGGTACGCAGCGACTGCTGGGCGAGCCACTGGTCGCCAAACTCGCCGAGAGACACCATCCTGCCTTCGGCAAAATCAGCGATGAAGTCGGTAGCGATTTTTTGCTGCCACTGCCACGGATGTACCGGCAGCGGCAGCCAGTTATGATCCAGTCCGTTTTCCTGCCAGACCTGACTGAAGCGGGCAAACTCCTGCGGATCCATTGCGGCCGTCAACAACTGATGAATATCCATCTCGTTATCACAGCGCCAGATCATATGTTCACGTTTTACCGCCAGCCAGTGCAGTCTGAAGGTGTTGGCATACTCTGGCGCATATCGTTCCAGCGCCTCTTTACCCCAGCCACGGCGACCTTTATTAAAAACGAATTTAGGATGACCGCTCAGCAGGCATTGCAGGCGGTCGGCATTAAGATTAATCAGGTCACTGGCGCTCAGCCCGCGACGGGCTTTCAGTAGTTGCAGGTCGCCCAGCAGCGTGGCATACAAATCCTGCATATGCTCAGCAACGGTTGCATCGCTCATTGACAGTACCTGCTTTAGCTGCATCAGCAGCGTCTGAGCCAGTACTGGCTCGTCCGCGCAGCGCAGAGTTTGAGCATCAATCCAGAGCCAGCCCCAGATACCACGTTCAGCGATGAAGCGCCATTGTGCTCCCGGCAGGTTAATGCAGTAGCGGTCATCGCCCTGAGATTCCGCGTGGAAAACCTGCTCATACTCCAGCTCAGACAACATTTTTGCCACCAGGCGGCGGTTGACCAAATCCCAGTCTTTGTGATTCATTACAGACCGACCTCCGTGAAGAAGTGATGACGATCCGCCATCACCATGCGCGAGCGTTTATGTGGGAAGTCGAACTCTTTAATTGTCCGGTATCCCGCAGGCTCAAGATGGCGGAACAGGCGCTGGTTATCGGTGCGTGGCTCCAGTACTGTGCGCTGCGTACGTGGCTCATTCAGCAGCAGGTAATGTGTCACCCCGCGCAGCCAGCTTTGCACATAGTGGGCTCCGCGCCATTGCTGTTCACCAACCAGCAGATGCAGGCCACGGTCAAAGGGCTGCCACGAATAGTGGCGACCAATGCGGTCTTCCGCCGCCCAGTAGATTTCGAAATAACTGAACGGCCGATCGTCGAAACAACCAATCAGCGGGAATGCATGTTTACTGGTGAGCTGGCGTTCCAGATAGGCGATCTGTACCTCCAGTGAGCCACTTTGCTCCCAGAAATACTCAACGCGCGGATCGTTCATCCAGCGAGTGAAACGTTCTGCATCAGAAACGGGATCGGCAATGCGGAAACTCAGCATCCTGCGAATGCGTGGATCGTAACGACGATAAACTTCACCCTGCGGACGGGGGGGGCGCTGCGGGAAATAAATCTCACGCTCTGCATCAAAAACCATTTTACCGGAGGCCCGGTTTGCCGGAGAACTCAGCCATAACGGTAACTGCCAGAAAGCGGAACGATGGATAATGTCGCTTTGTACCTGTCCGAAAAGCGTCAGCGCCTGTGGCTCCTCACACCATTCGGACCAGGGAAGAACCACTGCTGAAAGTTGTGGTGCGGCGATAAATATCTGATCCAGCGCGTCGCACAGCCACCCTGTTGGCAGCTCCCCGGGCCAGTGCAACACCGCGCTATTGTCCAGCCCCCAGCCAAGATTCAGAGGCTTGTCGAGTTTTTCACAGCGCAGTCCATATCCGCTGTGAACAATGTTTGCCCCAGACATTCAGACCTCCTGAGCCTGCAGCGGGTTAGCGAAATCAAAATAGATCACCGAAGGGTCAACGATGGTGTTCTCGTTATGATCGTTCAGATAACAGAAAAAGTTACCTTTTACGTTCCAGTACGGACTTTCCAGAACATAGTTGAGACAGGTTTTATGAGTCACCTGGTCACGCACTTCAGCCAGCAATGTTCGTACACGAGCCATCAGATTCGCTTCGCTGTCCAGCCCGGCAGCACCCAGCGCAGCAGTTACGGCAAAAGTGGAGTTAACCAGCAGGTAATAAGGGAAATAGCGCAGCAACTGCTCACGGGTGAAAATATTTTCCGCCTGCGCCTCGTCAATGGTATCGAGCCACTCTGTCGCGTGAGGCATAAACGCGCTGCCCTGGCAGTCACGGTAAATAAATCCGACCGGCAGATCCCCAAGCATCTGCACAAGAATATTTTGCTGATGCGCCAGCAGCACCAGGCCGTAATCCGCTTCAGCCGTAAACAGAGGCTTCAGCACCTGCTGACAGTAAGCATCGACCCATGCGTGGGCGGCCTGTTGCACAGTGATACCGAGGCGATCGCTCAGGCGTTTTACCGCCGAAACCAGCAGCGAATCACCGCCATCCGGTGCGGCCTGAGTCAGGGAAACCAGAACGTTGGTCTGGCTTTGCGGCTGCTCCAGCAGCAGGTTTTCACGCAGGGAAAACAAACTTTCCTGCATGATGTTGCCGTTAAGATCGCGCAGCCCGGCCCAGCCGTCCTCCTGCATTACCCGGAAAGTAGGGAAGCGGGCCTGTAGCATCTGCCAGCCGTCGGTTTGCGCCAGACGTGCCAGGCGCATTCCTCGCTCCACCTCTTTCACAGACAGAGTACGGACGGAGTTGGTCAGCCGAACGCTCAGGGAGAACTTGATCATATCGCGGCTGGTAGCACAGTAGAGGGAGCGGGAAGAGGTGGTCGGCAGCCACGACGTGCCGGCCTCGCCTAAGTCTCTGATAAGTCCTTTAGCAAAAAGTGCCTGGCACCACACTTGCTGCAAAAGATATTCTCCCTGCCACGGGTGCAGCGGGAACAGCCATTGATTGTCACTTAATTCGTTGAGTAACTGGGGCGCATTTTCTGCGGCAAATCGCGTCAACCGCTGTTGAAGGTTAAGATGCAGACTTTCACCAGCGATTTGCGTTTTATCCACCGAAAACCACCGCAGCGGGAAGTGAGGTGCCATGTCAGGCAGGTATCGTTCAGCTTCCTGGCGGTTAAACGGTTCATGAGACTTAGGTGCAGGGTGGAAAGCGTGTCCTGTCAGCAGTGCCTGCTCAGCCTCGCCAAAATTCAACGCTTTTTCACGCAGGATGGCCCAGTCATGGCGGGCATCAATTGTCTGTTGCGTATGGGCGTAGCTTTCCAGCACGCGTTGGTGGAAAGTTTCGCAGAGGGGAACTGGCAGAAAAAGTTGATGCCGGAGCTTATCAATAATAAGCCGGGAGAGAGTGGTAAAGTCGACAGGATAACTGCCTGATGCCGTGACCAGATGAGCAGGAAATGCAAAGCGGTGATGCTGGGTTGGGGAGAAATAAGCCACTCTGAAATGGAGCGACTTCTGTTCGTCCAGCGGGATAATCAATTCGTCTGGCGGGTATTCCGCCAGTTGCCAGTCTTTGGTTTCACGAATCAAGGCATTCAGGAAGCACTGCGCAGCCACATCTGTGGCGGATTTTTCAGAGGGCAGGATCATAATCAAACAGCTCCTACACAGTAAAATAATAACAATTATGTCAATAATGATTCTCATTATCAATGAGAAATGTTATTGTCAGAAAAATTAATTTTACAAATAAACACAATTAATACATGGTGTTGAAACATTACAATGTCATCTAAGATCGAAGATACGCCCCAAAAAACCCTGTCCTGCTGGCCACTGGCGTTCAGTGCCGGTCTTCTCGGTATCGGACAGAACGGTCTGCTGGTTGTACTCCCTGTTCTGGTCATACAGACAAATCTGAGTCTGTCTGTATGGGCTGCCCTGCTGATGCTGGGCTCAATGCTGTTTCTGCCATCTTCCCCATGGTGGGGAAAGCAAATTTCCCTTACTGGCAGTAAGACTGTGGTGCTGTGGGCTCTGGGAGGATATGGCGTAAGCTTTACCCTGCTTGGGCTGGGAAGCGTGCTGATGGCTACCGGTGCCGTAACAACAGCGGTGGGGTTGGGAATATTAATCATCGCCCGGATCGTCTACGGTCTGACCGTGTCAGCAATGGTGCCAGCCTGTCAGGTCTGGGCATTGCAGAGAGCGGGAGAAGGGAATCGCATGGCCGCTCTGGCAACCATCAGCTCCGGCCTGAGCTGCGGCAGGCTATTCGGGCCGCTGTGCGCGGCGGCAATGTTGGTCATTCACCCTCTGGCGCCAGTGTGGATGCTGATGGCAGCTCCGGTGTGGGCTGTGGTGATGCTTCTGCGGTTGCCCGGCACACCACCACAGCCCACACCGGAGCGCAAGAGCGTCAGCCTGAAGCGGGATTGCCTGCCTTATCTGCTTTGCGCAATGTTACTGGCTGCGGCAATGAGCATGATGCAGCTTGGACTTTCGCCAGCCCTTACTCGCCAGTTCGATACTGATACCACCACTATTAGCCAACAGGTGGCGTGGTTGTTGGGGCTGTCCGCAATAGCTGCGCTTATCGCGCAGTTCGTGGTACTCCGTCCACAGCGCCTGACTCCAGTGGCTCTGCTCCTGAGTGCCGGGGTGTTGATGAGTAGTGGTCTGGCTATCATGCTCACTGAACAGCTATGGTTGTTTTACCTGGGCTGTGCAGTGCTGTCATTTGGGGCCGCTCTGGCAACACCCGCTTATCAACTTTTACTGAATGATAAGCTGGCCGACGGCGCAGGCGCGGGCTGGCTTGCGGCCAGTCACACACTTGGCTATGGGCTGTGCGCATTGTTGGTGCCACTGGCGTCGAAAACAGGTGTCTCAATCGCGCTGATTGTGACGGCATTATTTGCCGCTGTATTATTTACCATAGTGTCTGCATGTATTTGGCATTACCGTACAATCAAGTAAGGCTATGATGTTGTACTCACAGCCGGCATAACGTCCTGTGCAATTTCGCTGTCGAAACCGCCTGTGCTGACCGCCCAGTGCACTCACCTGAAGCACATCGCAGCATGCCACCAGGATGCCAGATCGTCTTCTGAAATGGGTGGATACATTGGCAACGTTAACCGCAACAATTTTTCAGAGAGAATTTTGGGGGGTGAGGGCCAGTGATGTAAAAAATACGCCAAGAGGTTAATTCATTGTTTATACTGATATGTCAGGTAATGCGTTTGCAGTCATTACAGTCGTCATGGAGACTGTAATGACTGCAAACGCATACCATGGAGCGAAATTCTATCCTAAGCGTCACATTAGTTGATAAACCTGTAACGTTAATGAATTCTCATGCGAAAAGTATGGTTATGATAAAAAAGCCTAAAGCTGTCATGATGAGGGAGCCAATGACGTGAACAAGTACAGACGTCAAAGCCCATATATAATTTCCCGCCTGGAGTAATGCGAATACTTCAACAGAAAATGTAGAGAAAGTACTCAGACCTCCACAAAGTCCCGTTGTTATCATTAATTTCCAAAAAGGATCAAGGTGTGGTTGTCGTAAAAAGTACGCCAACGCAGTACCAATAATTAACCCGGCAAGGAGGTTCACCACCAGTGTACCTGGAGGTAGATTTGGAAAAAGACTGTTAAAGCGTGTGGACAGTAACCAGCGCAGAGTACATCCAACAGAACCGCCGATAATGACGGCAAAAAGTGATTTAATCATGTACCCCTCATAAAATAATTTTTTATCGTAACAATATCAGAATATGTTCTCATTTGACTGATATTGTTAATTTATATCCTTTGACTACATGCAAGATAAGGGAAGGTTCTATTTATTGACATTAATACCCTCGACAATTGCTGAGCAGAAGCCCCCACGACAAGTGACAGAATGACAACATCTACAGTGGGGAGCGTTTTATCGATGAACAAGCAACCAAGAAGTAACACGGCATAGGTGACGACAATGCCAGTAAGCATAGAAATAACAAAAACGTGAGCTTTCATCATTCCTCCAGAATAACCCCGACGTGTAAGCCTGGGGGATTGGCACAATAATGTCATTTAAAGGCAGACTTTCCAGCAAATTGCGCCGATGAACCCAGTTCATCCTCAATTCTCATAAGCTGGTTATATTTTTCAATACGCTCACCCCGGCATGGAGCTCCCGTTTTGAGATGACCTGCGCGCATTGCAACTGTCATATCGGCGATAAAGCTGTCCACTGTCTCACCACTGCGGTGTGAGATAAAGGTGCCCCAGTTGTTGTCATGGCAAAGTTGTACCGCATCAAAGGTTTCACTCAGGGAACCAATCTGGTTGAGTTTAATCAATGCTGAATTGGCAAGGTTTTCGTCAATGCCGCGCTGAATATACTTTACGTTGGTCACAAACAGATCGTCGCCAACCAATTCTATCTGCTCTCCCAATGCACCATGCAGGATTTTCCATCCAGCCCAGTCATCTTCAGCTACCGTTAAGGGCAGGAAGATCAACTAGGTGCTCTGGGGCTGGTGACCAATGCGGTTGTGCTGTGAAACACACTTTACATGCAGGAGGCGTTGTCACATCTTCGCAAATCGGGAGAAACTCCTGAGGAGTAGCATCCGGCAAGATTATCGCTGCTGATACATAGCCATATAAATATGCTGGGGCATTATACGTCTTCGTTACCGGAAGATATTCTTAAGGGTGAGTTAAGATCATTAAACTTCAATACAAACAATTAATTAAACTCTTAGCGTGGTTTTTTACATCACTGGCCCTCGCCCCCCAATTTTCTCTATGTTTTGCCACTACTTCCCTCATTTTACTGCGCTGTTTGCTACCCCTGAGAATCGACATTACTTGCTATCCAGTCCGCAGCAACTCTCTGGCAACAAAACTTATCAGAATCATAAGTCTGTGCATTATTCGTTCAAGCGCATCGCCAATAAGCGGATGTTGCTGGCCGAGTGTTCTGCTAATCGGATGATAACAAATCCCGTGGTTCGGCATTTTCCTTTGTGCGTGCGTTGATGCTGGTAACGGTAAACGTCATGATGAACATGACCGCGAATAAGACAACAATTGTCGGAGCTGGCGCGCTGTCGATAAAAAAGGACAGCCAGACACCAGTCATTGAGACCAATATCGATATGCCAGTCGCCAGCAGGAGCGCAATATGAAAGCGTTGTGTCAGGAGTACCGCAATGGCACCAGGCGCAATGAGAAGAGAAATAGAGAGAATGATACCTACCGCTTTCAGCGTCGCCACAATGGTCAGGGAGACCATGCACAGCAGCCCATAATGCAGCCATCTCGTATGCAAACCGCTTGCCTGCGCCTGTTGATAATCAAAGCTGAACAGCAAAAAATCCCGCCATTTTACGCTAATAACAAGTGTAACCAGTCCGGCAATAATCACCGTCTGGATTATATCGCCGATGGTTATCCCGAGCATGTCGCCGAAAAGAATATGATCAAGATGTACGTCTGGTTTGACTGCAATATACAAGATCAGACCTGCGGCAAACATGCCAGAAAAAACAATCCCCATCACTGTATCTTGCTTGATTCGGCTGTTGTCTTTCAGGTATCCCGTCGCCACCGCACAGAATACTCCGGCGACGAATGCCCCTGTAGCCAGAGGTAACCCCAGAATCCAGGCAAGCACGATGCCAGGAAAAACCGCATGACTCATCGCGTCACCCATCAGTGCCCAACTTTTCAGGACCAGAAAGACCGACAGCAGCGCACAGGGTATGGAAACTACCAGTGAAATCAGCAGTGCGTGACTCATAAAGGTGAACTGCAGTGGCTCCAGTAATAATGCCATCATGAGCGATCCTCCAGCGCTTTATGCGCACGCCGACGATTTGCCAAAAGCCCATGGGTGGGCGCAAAGACAAATGCTAAAAGAAACAGCAGTGTCTGCGCCACCACGATGATTCCACCTGTCGCGCCGTCCAGAAAGTAACTGACCCACGCGCCGAGGAAACTGGTCACACTGCCAATAGTTACAGCAATCATGAGCAGGCGGGGAAAACGATCGGTTAACAACCATGCTGTTGCACCGGGAGTCACCACCAGACAGATCACCAGAAAGGCACCAACCGTTTGCAGCGCCGCAACGGTCGAAACCGACAGCAGGGTGAAGAAGAGGATTTTTAATCTGCCCGGATGCAATCCAATAGCACGGGCGTGATTCTCGTCGAAAAAGGTCACCATAAGATCTTTCCATTTGAAAAAAAGCACGATGATCGAGAGAATGCCAATGATAGTGAGTTGCAGGATATCCGCCGGATCGATTGCCAGAATATTGCCCAGGACGATGGTCTGAATGTTCACGGATGTCGGGTTCAATGACACCATAAACAGCCCCAGGCCAAAAAAGGACGAGAAGATCAGGCCGATGATGGCATCTTCTTTTAAGCGAGTGAGTTGGTTAAGAAACAGCATGCTGCCCGCTGCCAGTCCGCCGGAAAAGAAGGCTCCCAGAGAAAACGGAAGCCCCAGCATATATGCCCCCGCAACACCCGGGACAATAGAGTGCGACAGCGCATCGCCAATCAGCGACCAGCCTTTTAGCATCAGATAGCATGACAGGAAAGCGCAGAGACCGCCGACCATCGCCGAGACCCACATCGCATTGAGCATATATTCATAGCTGAAGGGTTCCAGTAGCACGTTCATCTTTCTTCCCTCTGCACCGCTGACGGTCGATGTGCCACAAAAGGGCGTTCATCGTCAGTAATAATGCTTTCTTCCGAGCCGTTAAGTGTGACATGGCGCAGTACGCCGCTAAAAGCCAGCTCCAGGTTCTCGGCTGTAAAAGTGGTGTCTGTCGGCCCGCTTGCCAGGACGGTGCCTTTGACCATGACCGTATAATCGCAAAATGTCGTGACGGATCCGAGATTGTGCGTTGAGACAAGCATCGTTTTGCCTTCCGCGCGTAACTCCCTCAACAGGCTGATGATTTTCGCTTCGGTTTTCACATCAACGCCGGTAAAAGGTTCATCCAGCAGGATCACATCACCCTGCTGTGCAATCGCTCTCGCCAGAAAGACGCGTTTCTTTTGTCCACCGGAAAGCTCGCCGATTTGTCGATGGCGAAAATCCACCATATCGACACGTTCCAGCGCATCGGTGACAATCTGACGATCCCTCTTTTTGGCGATACGCAACATACCCATATGCCCATAGCGGCCCATCATCACCACATCTTCCACCAGTACAGGAAATGACCAGTCAACCTCTTCTGACTGAGGGACGTAGGCAACCAGGTTTTTCTGTAGCGCCTGTCGTGTGGGAATACCCAGAACAGATATCTTCCCGCTGGTCAGACGCACAAATCCCATAATCGCTTTAAACAACGTCGATTTTCCGGAACCGTTTACCCCAACCAGAGCGGCAATAGATCCGCCTGGTACTGTGAAGGATGCATCGCGCAGTGCTGTGTGCCCGTTACGCCAGGTGACAGTAACATCATTAACGACAATGCCTGCAGATTGCATCATTATTTCTCCCTTTTTCCGGCTTTAATTCCCTGTACCAGCGTACTGGTAGTAACCTTCAGAAGGTCGATATACGTAGGTACCGGGCCGTTTTCTGTGCTCAGGGAATCGACATAGAGCACACCACCGTAGTGCGCGCCGGTTTCACGCGCAACCTGACGCGCTGGTTTATCGGAAATCGTACTCTCGCTAAAGACTGCCGGGATATGATTTTTCTTAACTATATCAACAACCTTACGTACCTGCTGCGGTGTTCCTTGTTGATCGGCATTAATCGGCCACAGATAAAGCTCTTTTAGCCCCAAATCGCGTGCGAGATAAGAAAAAGCCCCTTCACTGGTGACCATCCATCGCTGATTCTCAGGGAGTTCCGCAATCTGCTTACGCAGGGGGGCAAGGGTTTGGGTAATCTTGGCTTTATAAGTATCGGCATTACGTTGGTAGGTTTGTGCATTTGCCGGATCGTATTTTATAAACGCATCACGAATATTATCGACGTAAATCAGAGCATTATCTGGCGACATCCAGGCATGGGGGTTAGGTTTGCCCTCATAGGGCCCTTCGGTGATCCCTACTGGCGTCACACCCGAAGAGACAATTACTTCTGGAACCCCATTGAGATGCTGGTAAAAGCGTTGGAACCACAATTCCAGATTCATACCATTGGCGAGAATCAGTTGTGCCCCCTGCGCACGTTTAATATCGCCAGGGGTAGGCTGATACTCATGAATTTCTGCACCAGGCTTGGTTATGGATGAGACTTCTGCAGCATCTCCAGCCACGTTTTTGGCCATATCTGCGATGATGGTAAAAGTTGTAATGACCTTGAATTTTTCAGCTGCACTCGCCTGAAATGCTATCGAGCAGGTGAGGACTAGGCACCCCAAGAGCATGGTTACTTTTTTTATTGAGAGCATGATTTAGTACCTATAGTGAGCAAAATTAGAATAAACATAGCAACTACTATGTTTTATAGCAGAAGCTATAAAATGTAAATAATTATCATTAGCGATTATAAGATCCCAACACAGGGATTAGGTTATTTCCTGCTGACGATGTGGTATTGAGGATAAAAGTTGGGCAGCGCTTTGGCTTTAAAATGAACTTGTTCAGGACGATTGGTAATGGCAAAGCAAAAATAATGTAGGTTATTGGCAAGTTCTCTAGGACGCAGGAGAGCATGAAAAACCCAGGGGCAGTCACTAAATGAAGGGATCGGTGATGCTGCCAACTTACTGATTTAGTGTATGATGGTGTTTTTGAGGTGCTCCAGTGGCTTCTGTTTCTATCAGCTGTCCCTCCTGTTCAGCTACTGACGGGGTGGTG
>NZ_JBJQLL010000057.1:0-15460 GCF_046486405.1 Escherichia sp. WS338
CTGTCACCGGGTTAACCGCCAGGGCTATGGCCCCCGCCATTTCCAGATATTCCCCGGCCACATCCAGGAACGTTCTGGCATCCTCCTGACGCTGCGCTTCTTCCTGTTCCGCCTTCGCCTGCGCCTCCTGCGCCTCAATGTCCTGCCGCGATGCCGCAGTCGCCGCGGCCCGCGCGGCAGGTTTGCTGTTGATCCATGTGTCGCCAGAGCCGGTGAGGATGTAACCTTCAATCTGAGGCGGGAAAAGCATATTTGCGAGGTCTGAACAGACTTCGCTGACCGTGTCTGTCACGCCGGTGTACACCATCGCCACACCCGCCACAAAACCGGTCAGCACGACGGCCGTGCACCCCATCGTGATCCCCACTGACGCCGCCAGTAACGAGGTTGTGCCGACAATGAGGGCATCAATAACGACATTTGCGGCCACCTCCAGCACCGCCCCCAGCACATCTGCCATAAACGACGTATGCAGCAGGGCATCACCCTGCCTTGCCGCCCAGAATGCCTCTTCCATGTCCCGTTCCCTGTGTGATTAATTCGTCCCGGCTTCCTGCCGCATCCTGAAGCGCAGATTCTTTTTAATTTCAGCCCAGCGCGTCATATCAGCCGGGGTCAGCGGTGTGGTTCGGGCGTAGGTGAAGGCCATCATGACCCGCTCACCCGGCAATACAAATGCCACCTGACACTGGTACACCTGCTCGTTACCCCGGAGAAACTGGCTCTGTATTTGCAAACCGCCTCATTGAGATAATATTCCGTCATAATAGAAGTCGTCCTTTTTAATAAATGAATTATTTATTGACAGGTTCTGTTTTTTAATCATGAATGTAATGTCTATCACCGCTTTACAGCACTCTTTATCTTTCAAGCCGTAATCACTAATAACATTAAGCAATTACCCATATTTACAATGACCGGAACTGATATGCCGTTATGTATTTAACAATCCCAACATATTCACCATACAAATAAAATCACGAGTAACAAACACACTACCGCCTCCATATAAAAAATGGACAGCTTATAAAATTGCATCTTGCATAGAAAGGGCTGAGATATCGAGTGTATTTTAATTATCAACTATAAATGTTGAATATTTTCATTAACAGAAACACATCTTATCCCATTAGATATGTTAACAATCAATTATTCTTAACATATCACTAAAGTATATATTACTCTCTTTACTATCTGTTTTTATTGCGGTAGCGATATTAATAGCAAAATTCGGAATTTATTTAGATGCTGGAATAAGAAAAAGTGATGGCGGCTTTCTCACCTTACCCTGAAGTTTCAGGAAAGTGTGTAAGGAAGGATGCAACCTAACTGGAGATTTCTGAGGATCTAGTTGCTTAGAGCGACAATGAAGGTGAACGCATCCAGAGTAGTCCTATGAAAGGATACTATTGAAAATTGATGCTAAAACAGTGATTAAATGAACAACACCATGGAACCCGTTGATTCAAAACGCCTAAACCAGCCCCCTGATACGAGGCTGGCTTAAACGCGCAGGCAATCAGTAAAAATCACCCGTTGCCTTTTCGGCCTGATCCATCCACACCGGTTTCTCGCTGGTTTTCGACCAGACGCGGTGCAGGTAGCTGTAAAAGCGGGCGCGGTCTTTCCAGAAAAGCATGAAAGGCAGCGCCAGAACGCCCGCTGCAACCGCATAAGTACGGCGTAAAAAGATAAGCCATGCAGGATATTCTCTGTAGAGTTCCATACTTTTCTCCCCCTTTTGTATCTACCCGGTGAATGGCACCGGAAAAATGAATTTGTTTATCTGATGAAAATAGTACCGCCTTTTGTGTAATTTTACTACTCATCCGACCACTTATTTTTGCTTATTGATGGTTTATTTACATTCACACTGTAATTAAGTTACACAAAAGTTAAATTAATACTAACCATCAGTTAAATCATGGCTTTTGCCATTTTTATACTTTTTTTACACCACGCCCGAAGATTTTTGCGAAATCTTTGCAGCCAGAATTCTACCCTTCCGGTATCACTTTTAGGCCACTGGAGGTGCACTGTGAGTGCAGGCGTGATAGCCGGCGTGTTGCTGGTGTTTTTATTACTGGGTTATCTGGTTTATGCCCTGATCAATGCGGAGGCGTTCTGATGGCTGCGCAAGGGTTCTTACTGATCGCCACGTTTTTACTGGTGTTCATGGTGCTGGCACGTCCTTTAGGCAGCGGGCTGGCGCGGCTGATTAATGATATTCCTCTTCCTGGTACGACGGGCGTTGAACGCGTACTCTTTAGCGCGCTTGGCGTCTCTGACCGCGAGATGAACTGGAAGCAGTATCTCTCAGCCATTCTTGGCCTGAATATGCTGGGGCTGGCGGTGCTGTTTTTTATGTTGCTCGGTCAGCACTATCTGCCGCTTAATCCACAGCAGTTGCCAGGGCTGTCATGGGATCTGGCGCTGAATACCGCCGTCAGCTTTGTCACCAATACCAACTGGCAATCTTATAGCGGTGAAACCACGTTGAGCTATTTCAGCCAGATGGCGGGCTTAACGGTGCAAAACTTTCTTTCTGCCGCCAGCGGGATTGCGGTGATTTTTGCCCTCATCCGTGCGTTTACCCGCCAGAGCATGAGCACACTCGGGAATGCCTGGGTCGATCTGCTACGCATCACGTTATGGGTGCTAGTCCCTGTGGCGTTGTTGATCGCACTGTTTTTTATTCAACAAGGTGCGCTGCAAAACTTTCTGCCCTATCAGGCGGTGAATACCGTTGAAGGAGCGCAACAGCTGTTACCCATGGGGCCTGTAGCTTCTCAGGAAGCGATCAAGATGCTCGGTACTAACGGCGGTGGCTTCTTTAATGCCAACTCGTCGCATCCGTTTGAAAACCCAACCGCACTGACCAACTTCGTGCAGATGCTAGCGATCTTCTTGATCCCAACAGCGCTGTGCTTTGCCTTTGGTGAAGTGGCGGGCGATCGTCGTCAGGGGCGCATGTTGCTGTGGGCGATGTCAGTGATTTTTGTTATCTGCACAAGCGTGGTGATGTGGGCAGAAGTTCAGGGTAATCCTCATCTGCTGGCGCTGGGTGCGGACAGCAGCATCAATATGGAAGGTAAAGAGAGCCGTTTCGGCGTGCTGGTCAGTAGCCTGTTTGCGGTCGTGACTACGGCGGCTTCCTGTGGCGCGGTGATTGCGATGCATGATTCGTTTACCGCTCTTGGTGGCATGGTGCCGATGTGGTTGATGCAAATTGGTGAAGTGGTATTCGGCGGCGTCGGTTCAGGCCTTTACGGCATGATGCTGTTTGTCCTGCTGGCGGTGTTTATTGCCGGGCTGATGATTGGTCGTACACCGGAATATCTGGGTAAAAAAATCGACGTACGCGAGATGAAACTGACTGCACTGGCGATTCTGGTCACCCCGACGCTGGTGCTGATGGGCGCGGCGCTGGCGATGATGACCGACGCCGGACGTAGCGCCATGCTCAACCCTGGCCCGCATGGTTTTAGCGAAGTGCTGTACGCCGTGTCATCCGCCGCTAACAACAACGGCAGCGCCTTTGCCGGATTAAGCGCCAACTCTCCGTTCTGGAACTGTTTACTGGCGTTGTGCATGTTTGTCGGGCGCTTCGGGGTGATTATCCCGGTGATGGCAATTGCCGGTTCGCTGGTGAGTAAAAAGAGCCAACCCGCCAGCTCCGGCACGCTGCCAACGCACGGCCCGCTGTTTGTTGGCCTGTTAATCGGCACCGTGTTGCTGGTTGGCGCACTGACCTTTATCCCTGCCCTGGCGCTTGGTCCGGTGGCGGAATATCTCTCCTGATGATATTGAGTGAGCACTGAATATGAGTCGTAAACAACTGGCGCTATTCGAACCAACACTTGTCGTTCAGGCGCTGAAAGAAGCGGTGAAAAAATTAAACCCGCAGGCGCAATGGCGTAATCCGGTGATGTTTATCGTCTGGATCGGCAGTCTGTTAACCACCTTTATTTGCATCGCAATGGCAAGCGGTGCGATGCCTGGCAATGCGCTGTTTAGCGCGGCAATTAGCGGCTGGCTGTGGGTCACCGTACTGTTCGCTAATTTCGCCGAGGCGCTGGCAGAGGGCCGCAGTAAAGCGCAGGCCAACAGTCTGAAAGGGGTGAAAAAAACTGCCTTTGCCCGCAAGCTTCGTGAGCCGAAATATGGCGCTGCGGCAGACAAAGTTCCTGCCGATCAACTGCGTAAAGGCGATATCGTACTGGTAGAAGCTGGCGATATTATCCCCTGCGATGGTGAAGTTATTGAAGGGGGTGCATCGGTCGATGAAAGCGCCATCACCGGGGAATCAGCACCGGTTATCCGTGAATCCGGCGGCGATTTTGCCTCCGTCACCGGCGGCACGCGTATTCTTTCTGACTGGCTGGTAATTGAGTGCAGCGTTAACCCCGGTGAGACATTTCTGGATCGGATGATCGCGATGGTGGAAGGCGCACAGCGACGCAAAACGCCGAACGAGATTGCCCTGACCATTCTCCTGATTGCCCTGACTATCGTCTTTTTACTGGCAACCGCCACGCTGTGGCCGTTTTCCGCGTGGGGCGGTAATGCAGTGAGTGTAACGGTACTGGTGGCGCTGCTGGTCTGTCTGATCCCAACCACTATTGGCGGCCTGTTGTCAGCGATCGGCGTCGCCGGGATGAGTCGGATGCTGGGCGCGAATGTGATTGCCACCAGCGGACGTGCAGTTGAAGCGGCAGGTGACGTTGACGTTCTGCTACTGGATAAAACCGGCACCATCACACTCGGTAACCGTCAGGCGTCGGAGTTTATCCCCGCGCAGGGCGTGGATGAAAAAACGCTGGCTGACGCCGCACAACTGGCTTCGCTGGCTGATGAAACGCCGGAAGGTCGCAGTATTGTGATCCTCGCCAAGCAACGTTTTAACCTGCGCGAGCGCGATGTGCAGTCGCTCCATGCCACCTTTGTACCGTTTACTGCGCAAAGCCGGATGAGCGGGATCAACATCGACAACCGCATGATCCGTAAAGGTTCTGTCGATGCCATTCGCCGCCATGTTGAGGCTAATGGTGGTCACTTCCCTGCCGATGTCGATCAAAAAGTCGATCAGGTTGCGCGTCAGGGAGCCACGCCGCTGGTAGTAGTAGAAGGCTCCCATGTGCTTGGCGTTATTGCGCTGAAAGATATCGTCAAAGGCGGTATTAAAGAGCGCTTCGCGCAGTTGCGTAAAATGGGCATTAAAACGGTGATGATTACCGGCGATAACCGTCTGACTGCCGCCGCGATAGCTGCGGAAGCGGGCGTCGATGATTTTCTCGCCGAAGCAACACCGGAGGCCAAGCTGGCACTGATTCGTCAGTATCAGGCGGAAGGCCGTTTAGTGGCGATGACCGGCGATGGCACCAACGATGCTCCGGCGCTGGCACAGGCCGATGTTGCGGTGGCGATGAACTCCGGCACCCAGGCGGCGAAAGAAGCGGGCAATATGGTGGATCTCGACTCCAACCCGACCAAGTTGATCGAGGTAGTGCACATTGGCAAACAGATGCTGATGACCCGTGGCTCGTTGACCACCTTCAGCATTGCCAACGATGTGGCGAAATACTTCGCCATTATTCCAGCGGCGTTCGCGGCAACGTATCCGCAGTTAAATGCGCTGAACATCATGCGCCTGCATTCGCCCGACTCCGCCATTCTCAGTGCGGTCATTTTCAACGCCTTGATTATCGCCTTTTTGATTCCCCTGGCGTTAAAAGGCGTGAGTTATAAACCGCTTACCGCTTCTGCCATGTTGCGCCGTAACTTATGGATTTACGGTCTGGGTGGGCTGCTGGTGCCGTTTATTGGTATCAAAGTCATTGATTTACTGCTAACCGTTTGCGGTCTGGTGTGAGGTTTACCATGCGTGGATTACGTCCGGCATTATCGACATTTCTCTTTCTGTTATTGATTACTGGCGGCGTTTACCCGCTGCTGACCACCGCACTGGGGCAATGGTGGTTTCCCTGGCAGGCCAACGGTTCATTGATTCGTGAAGGTGATACGGTGCGCGGTTCGGCATTAATCGGGCAAAATTTTACCGGCAACGGCTATTTTCATGGTCGCCCGTCGGCAACAGCAGAAATGCCCTATAATCCACAGGCTTCTGGCGGGAGCAATCTGGCAGTCAGTAACCCGGAGCTGGATAAACAGATAGCCGCACGCGTTGCCGCATTACGGGCTGCTAACCCGGATGCCAGCACGAACGTTCCGGTTGAACTGGTGACGGCGTCAGCAAGCGGGCTGGACAATAACATCACCCCGCAAGCGGCGGCCTGGCAGATCCCACGCGTGGCGAAAGCGCGTAATCTCAGCGTTGAACAGCTCACGCAACTGATCGCAAAATACAGCCAACAACCGCTGGTGAAATATATCGGCCAGCCGGTCGTCAACATTGTCGAACTCAATCTGGCACTGGATAAGCTTGATGAATAACGAACCCTTACGTCCCGACCCCGATCGTCTGCTGGAACAAGCTGCCGCGCCGCATCGGGGGAAGCTGAAAGTATTCTTCGGTGCCTGCGCAGGCGTCGGGAAGACCTGGGCGATGCTGGCGGAAGCCCAGCGACTGCGGGCGCAAGGGCTGGATATTGTGGCTGGCGTGGTAGAAACCCACGGTCGGAAAGATACCGCCGCAATGCTGGAAGGGCTGGCTGTTCTGCCGTTAAAACGCCAGGCGTACCGTGGGCGGCACATCAGCGAGTTTGATCTCGATGCCGCCCTCGCCCGCCGTCCGGCACTGATCTTAATGGACGAACTGGCGCACAGTAATGCGCCAGGTTCTCGTCATCCCAAACGCTGGCAGGACATCGAAGAGCTGCTGGAAGCTGGCATTGATGTTTTCACTACCGTCAACGTTCAACATCTGGAAAGCCTGAATGATGTGGTCAGCGGCGTCACCGGAATTCAGGTTCGGGAAACCGTGCCCGATCCTTTTTTTGATGCCGCCGACGACGTAGTGCTGGTGGACTTGCCCCCGGACGATCTGCGCCAGCGACTGAAAGAAGGCAAAGTCTATATTGCCGGGCAGGCGGAGCGCGCCATTGAACATTTTTTCCGCAAAGGTAATCTGATCGCCCTGCGCGAACTGGCACTACGCCGTACTGCCGATCGCGTAGATGAGCAAATGCGCGCCTGGCGGGGGCATCCTGGCGAAGAGAAAGTCTGGCACACACGCGACGCGATCCTATTATGCATCGGGCATAACACCGGCAGTGAGAAACTGGTCCGCGCGGCGGCGCGGTTGGCCTCGCGCCTGGGCAGTGTCTGGCACGCGGTGTATGTTGAAACCCCTGCCCTGCATCGCTTACCGGAGAAAAAACGTCGGGCAATTCTCAGCGCCTTACGTCTGGCGCAGGAGCTGGGCGCGGAGACGGCAACACTTTCTGATCCAGCGGAAGAGAAAGCGGTAGTGCGTTATGCCCGTGAACATAATCTCGGCAAGATTATTCTCGGTCGCCCGGCTTCGCGCCGCTGGTGGCGTCGGGAAACATTTGCTGACCGGCTGGCACGCATCGCCCCCGATCTCGATCAGGTGCTGGTCGCGCTTGATGAACCACCCGCCCGCACGATTAACAACGCGCCGGATAGCCGCTCTTTTAAAGACAAGTGGCGGGTACAGATTCAGGGATGCGTGGTTGCCGCCGCGTTATGCGCCGTTATCACCTTAATTGCCATGCAGTGGCTGATGGCGTTTGATGCCGCCAACCTGGTGATGCTGTATCTACTTGGCGTGGTGGTGGTGGCGCTATTTTATGGACGCTGGCCTTCGGTGGTTGCTACCGTCATTAATGTGGTGAGTTTCGATCTCTTTTTTATCGCCCCACGCGGCACGCTCGCCGTCTCTGATGTGCAATATCTGCTGACCTTCGCGGTGATGTTAACCGTCGGGCTGGTGATCGGGAACCTTACTGCTGGCGTGCGTTATCAGGCGCGGGTAGCCCGTTACCGCGAACAACGCACACGGCACTTATATGAAATGTCCAAAGCTCTGGCTGTGGGCCGTAGTTCGCAGGATATCGCCGCCACCAGCGAACAGTTTATTGCCTCCACGTTTCATGCCCGTAGCCAGGTGTTGCTGCCTGATGACAACGGTAAATTGCAGCCGTTAACACATCCGCAAGGAATGACGCCGTGGGACGATGCCATCGCGCAGTGGAGTTTTGATAAAGGTCTGCCTGCGGGCGCGGGCACCGACACGTTACCCGGTGTACCGTACCAGATTTTGCCGCTAAAAAGCGGCGAGAAAACCTACGGACTGGTGGTGGTGGAACCGGGGAATCTGCGCCAGTTGATGATCCCGGAACAGCAGCGCCTGCTGGAGACGTTTACGCTGTTAGTCGCCAATGCGCTTGAGCGGCTGACGCTGACCGCCAGCGAAGAACAGGCGCGGATGGCAAGCGAACGTGAACAGATCCGCAACGCTCTGCTGGCGGCGCTTTCGCATGATTTACGCACGCCGCTCACGGTGCTGTTCGGTCAGGCAGAAATCTTAACGCTCGATCTGGCAAGCGAAGGATCGCCCCACGCCCGCCAGGCCAGCGAGATTCGTCAGCATGTGCTGAACACGACCCGACTGGTGAATAATCTGCTCGATATGGCGCGAATTCAGTCCGGCGGCTTTAATTTGAAGAAAGAGTGGTTAACGCTGGAAGAAGTGGTCGGCAGCGCGCTGCAAATGCTGGAACCGGGTTTATCGTCGCCTATCAATCTTTCTCTGCCAGAACCGCTGACCTTAATCCACGTTGACGGGCCGCTCTTTGAACGGGTGCTGATTAATCTGCTGGAGAACGCGGTGAAATACGCGGGTGCGCAGGCCGAAATTGGTATCGATGCCCACGTTGAGGGCGAGAAGCTACAACTGGATGTCTGGGATAACGGCCCCGGTCTTCCGCCAGGCCAGGAGCAGACGATATTTGATAAGTTTGCTCGCGGGAATAAAGAGTCGGCGGTACCGGGTGTAGGGCTTGGGCTGGCAATTTGTCGGGCGATTGTGGATGTACACGGCGGCACCATTACCGCGTTCAACCGACCGGAAGGTGGTGCCTGTTTTCGTGTTACACTTCCCCAGCAAACCGCTCCTGAACTTGAAGAATTTCATGAGGATATGTGACAAACGTTCTGATTGTTGAAGATGAACAGGCTATTCGTCGCTTTCTGCGCACGGCGCTGGAAGGCGACGGTATGCGCGTCTTTGAGGCCGAAACGCTGCAACGCGGCTTGCTGGAAGCGGCTACCCGTAAGCCAGATTTGATTATTCTCGATCTCGGCCTGCCCGATGGTGATGGGATTGAGTTTATCCGCGACCTGCGCCAGTGGAGCGCGGTGCCGGTGATTGTGCTTTCCGCACGTAGCGAAGAGAGCGACAAAATCGCCGCGCTGGATGCCGGAGCGGATGATTATCTGAGTAAGCCGTTTGGCATTGGCGAATTGCAGGCCCGTCTGCGCGTCGCTTTACGTCGCCACTCCGCCACCGCCGCGCCCGATCCGCTGGTGAAATTTTCCGATGTTACCGTCGATTTAGCAGCTCGTGTGATCCATCGGGGCGAGGAAGAGGTGCATCTCACCCCGATTGAGTTCCGCCTGCTGGCAGTGTTGCTTAATAATGCGGGAAAAGTGCTCACCCAGCGCCAGCTCCTTAACCAGGTGTGGGGGCCAAACGCGGTCGAACACAGTCATTATTTGCGTATTTATATGGGGCATCTGCGACAAAAACTGGAACAGGACCCGGCCCGGCCTCGCCATTTTATTACTGAAACCGGTATTGGGTATCGGTTTATGCTTTGAATATTAATTTTAATACATCCTGCCTTTTATTAATTAAAGCCGTAATAATAAATACGGCTTTTTATCTTAAACAACACACAAAAATAACAATTCAATATTTTATATTACTGAGTAAAAAGCTCATCATTAAATAAATTAAGATTGATCATTTTTTATTGATCACCTTCACAGTTCAACCGTATTTCCTGGATAGAATACCTTCACCTTCATTCACATCAGGAAAGGTAAATTAAATGGAAAATAACAGCCGCACTATGCCCCATATAAGGCGGACAACTCATATTATGAAGTTTGCTCATCGCAATAGCTTCGACTTTCACTTCTTCAATGCCCGTTAGTCTACCGACTAAGGGCACTTCAGCGTACAGGTCTTCCTGACTCTCTGTATTACAGGCATATGCCTGTATTCCGCAGTGCTCATTCTCTGTTAACCCTTGTATTATCAGCCACCGGACTGATAAGGGTTTCTGCATTCTGAAAAAAGCAAACTTCTGATTAATTTATCAGCGGGGTAACTTTGCTTTTTTTCCGGCACGATCGATTTCTCATTCGAGAAATTGAGGACCTGCTATTACCCAAAATAAAGAGATGGAAAATGTCAAAATTAAAAATTGCGGTTAGTGATTCTTGCCCGGACTGTTTTACCACGCAGCGAGAATGTATCTATATTAATGAAAACAGTAATATCGATGTGGCGGCAATAGTTTTATCGCTCAACGATGTTACACGCGGAAAACTCGATGAAATCGATGCCACGGGTTATGGCATCCCGGTATTTATTGCTACTGAAAATCAAGAACGTGTACCCGCAGAGTATTTGCCCCGTATTTCGGGTGTCTTTGAGAATTGCGAATCGCGACGAGAATTTTATGGTCGTCAGTTAGAAACCGCAGCCAGCCATTATGAAACGCAACTGCGCCCGCCCTTCTTCCGCGCACTGGTCGATTATGTCAATCAGGGTAACAGCGCGTTTGATTGCCCCGGTCATCAGGGCGGCGAATTTTTCCGTCGCCATCCCGCGGGGAATCAGTTTGTGGAATACTTTGGTGAGGCGCTGTTCCGTGCTGACTTGTGCAACGCCGACGTAGCGATGGGCGATCTGCTGATTCACGAAGGCGCGCCATGCATTGCACAGCAACATGCGGCAAAAGTGTTTAATGCCGATAAAACATACTTCGTTTTAAATGGCACTTCATCTTCTAACAAAGTGGTTTTAAACGCCCTGCTGACACCGGGTGATCTGGTGCTGTTTGACCGCAATAACCACAAATCTAACCACCACGGAGCGTTGCTACAGGCTGGCGCGACACCGGTTTATCTGGAAACCGCACGTAACCCGTATGGTTTTATCGGTGGTATTGACGCTCACTGTTTTGAAGAAAGTTACCTGCGTGAACTGATCGCGGAATTCGCACCGCAGCGGGCAAAAGAGGCTCGTCCTTTCCGCCTCGCCGTTATTCAGCTAGGCACTTACGACGGTACGATTTATAACGCCCGTCAGGTGGTGGATAAAATTGGTCATCTGTGTGACTACATCCTCTTTGACTCCGCATGGGTCGGCTATGAGCAGTTTATCCCGATGATGGCGGACTGTTCACCACTGTTGCTGGATCTTAATGAGAACGATCCGGGTATTCTGGTTACGCAATCTGTGCATAAACAGCAGGCTGGTTTTTCTCAGACTTCACAAATCCATAAAAAAGACAGCCATATCAAAGGGCAACAGCGTTATGTACCGCACAAACGCATGAACAACGCCTTTATGATGCATGCCTCCACCAGCCCGTTCTATCCGCTGTTTGCCGCACTGGATATCAACGCCAAAATGCATGAAGGTGTCAGCGGTCGTAATATGTGGATGGATTGTGTGGTAAATGGCATTAATGCCCGCAAACTGATCCTCGATAACTGTCAGCATATTCGTCCATTCGTACCTGAACTGGTGGATGGTAAACCCTGGCAGTCGTATGAAACGGCGCAAATTGCGGTTGATCTGCGCTTCTTCCAGTTTGTACCAGGTGAGCACTGGCATTCTTTTGAAGGCTATGCAGAGAATCAATACTTTGTCGATCCGTGCAAACTGTTGCTGACAACCCCAGGTATTGATGCACGTAACGGCGAATATGAAGCGTTCGGTGTACCCGCGACGATTCTTGCTAACTTCCTGCGCGAAAATGGCGTAGTGCCGGAAAAATGCGATCTTAACTCCATCCTCTTTCTGCTGACTCCGGCAGAAGATATGGCCAAACTTCAGCAACTTGTTGCTCTGCTGGTACGCTTCGAAAAACTGCTTGAGTCCGACGCGCCATTATCAGAAGTACTGCCTTCCATCTACAAACAGCATGAAGAGCGCTACACCGGTTATACCCTGCGTCAGTTGTGTCAGGAAATGCATGATTTGTATGCCCGTCACAACGTGAAACAACTGCAAAAAGAGATGTTCCGTAAGGAACACTTCCCACGCGTAAGCATGAATCCACAAGAAGCCAACTACGCCTATTTACGCGGTGAAGTGGAGCTGGTTCGTCTGCCGGATGCAGAAGGCCGTATCGCTGCCGAAGGTGCGCTTCCTTATCCTCCGGGTGTGCTGTGTGTTGTTCCGGGTGAAATCTGGGGTGGTGCTGTTCTGCGTTACTTCAGCGCTCTGGAAGAAGGGATCAACCTGCTGCCAGGTTTTGCACCAGAGCTGCAGGGTGTCTATATCGAAGAACATGATGGTCGTAAGCAAGTTTGGTGCTATGTCATCAAGCCTCGTGATGCGCAAAGCACCCTGTTGAAAGGGGAAAAATTATGAGTCAGGCTAAATCGAATAAGATGGGCGTCGTTCAGTTAACCATACTGACGATGGTCAACATGATGGGCTCCGGTATCATCATGCTGCCGACAAAGCTTGCCGAAGTTGGGACAATCTCAATTATCTCCTGGCTGGTGACAGCCGTAGGCTCAATGGCACTGGCATGGGCATTCGCAAAATGCGGTATGTTCAGCCGTAAATCAGGCGGTATGGGCGGTTATGCGGAGTATGCTTTCGGTAAATCCGGGAACTTTATGGCGAACTACACCTACGGTGTCTCGCTGCTGATTGCTAACGTCGCGATTGCTATTTCGGCGGTTGGTTACGGCACCGAACTGCTCGGCGCGAGTTTGTCGCCAGTGCAGATTGGTCTTGCGACCATCGGAGTGCTGTGGATTTGTACCGTGGCTAACTTTGGTGGTGCGCGCATTACCGGGCAAATCAGTAGCATTACTGTGTGGGGGGTCATTATTCCGGTCGTCGGTCTGTGCATTATCGGCTGGTTCTGGTTTAGCCCGACGCTATACGCTAACTCATGGAACCCGCACCATGTGCCGTTCTTTAGCGCTGTAGGTTCTTCCATCGCCATGACGTTGTGGGCTTTCCTCGGTCTGGAGTCAGCCTGTGCCAACGCCGAAGTAGTTGAAAACCCGGAACGTAACGTGCCGATTGCAGTTCTTGGCGGTACTTTAGGTGCGGCGGTGATTTATATCGTCTCCACCAACGTGATTGCAGGGATAGTGCCTAATATGGAGCTGGCAAATTCAACGGCACCATTTGGCCTGACTTTCGCACAGATGTTCACGCCAGAAGTGGGTAAAGTCATTATGGCGCTGATGGTGATGTCCTGCTGCGGTTCACTGCTTGGCTGGCAGTTCACCATTGCCCAGGTGTTTAAATCTTCATCTGATGAAGGCTACTTCCCTAAAATTTTCTCCCGTGTAACCAAAGTGGATGCACCGGTTCAGGGAATGTTGACCATTGTGATTATTCAGAGTGGATTGGCACTGATGACCATTAGCCCGTCACTGAACAGCCAGTTCAACGTGCTGGTTAACCTGGCCGTGGTGACCAATATCATTCCGTATATTCTGTCGATGGCAGCATTAGTCATTATTCAGCAGGTCGCTAATGTGCCACCATCAAAAGCGAAAGTAGCAAACTTTGTTGCCTTTGTTGGTGCGATGTACAGTTTCTATGCGCTGTACTCATCCGGGGAAGAAGCCATGCTGTACGGTTCCATCGTGACCTTCCTTGGTTGGACACTGTATGGTCTGGTCTCACCACGCTTTGAACTGAAAAATAAACACGGTTAATAAAGCAAAGTAAAAAAGGGCGATTGAATGGTCGCCCTTTCTGTTTGTTGACAAAGAGTTCTTTATTTATGCCGCATCCGGCAGGTGTAGGATCCAAACGCGGTCGGACACAGCAACTATTTGCGTAATTATATGAGGCATTTGCGACAAAAACTGGAACAGGATCTCGCCCGCCCCGCCATTTCATTACTGAAACCAGTATTGGGTATCGGTTTATGCTTTGAAAAAAGTGGCATTGTATGGATAAAGTCATTTTTTATTCACATATAAGGAACTTAATATTTAAAAAATGTCCCATACAATGCCTCATCATAAATGACACCGTAGCATACAAGGAGCAAGTAGCGATGCGTGATTGGACACAACGCCCTGAATTCGCAAGCGTGCGGGCTTTACCCATCGCCGATGATGTCGCAGGGGGAATTTTCTTAATGGTGGCGATCTTGGGGAAGATACTGGCTGCGTTTATTATTTTGCGCCAGATACGCTGATTTGGGAAAGTCTGGAGGTTGGATATTCTGAGTTTCTTCAGTGGGCATTATCCGGTGATTTAGATACCTTCAATGAAAATGTACGCTGGCCGCAATGGCAAGAAGACGTAATAAAATTATCGGCAACGGAAGCCTTCACTTTCTACCCTTTCTTATGGGTACAAAGTGAAGAAGCAAGAACAAGAAAAGTTATTTCGCTTACTGAACTCTGGGAAATGCAGTATCAAATGAAAGAAACATTCACGCAATAAGACATGTTCAGGTCCGGGTTTCATTCCTGGACTCGCTATTTTAATGTGTATTTATCGCTTTCAATTCTTGCTGGCAATTTTCTGACTGGCAGCGTCGCAACTCAATAATCCCGACATGCATCATCGAGCCAATAAAGCCGCTTTCGCTGACATAATCCTCATTAACTATCGGTCGAGTGCCGGGCTTGCCCTGGCAAACCTGCATAAAAAATGAGGTGTAGCATTGCCAACCAGGATTTAAACCGGCCTTTTCTTGTACTGACATATCGTGAAGATAAGTAAGTTCTTTTTCGTTCCCGCCTGACAACTGCCAGCGGCGGGTATTATCAGGTAAGTTATCGCCACGGCAATTTGTCTTACACCGGGAAAGCGCAATATTTACCGCAATGCTCCCCGTTAATCCTCTGGTTTTATCTTTAGGGGTCAGTAACCAGTCACCAGCTAATGATGATTGTTCAGGTTGGGCGCATGCTGTCAGCAGTAGTGTGGCGGTAATTAATGTCACTCTGACGACCAGACTCCTTTTGGTCTTCATTTTGAATTCCCTTGAGCTATTCAGTTTGTTGGCAAAGTGCTCGTTGTTCATGCCGGATGCGGCGTGAACGCCTTATCCGGCCTACAAAATCGCGTAAATTCAATATATTGCACCATCTTCCCAGGCCTGATAAGCGTAGCGCATCAGGCAGTCATAAGTAATAAATATCCTCCGGCATAGCCGGAGGTTTTTCAAATGCGCCTATAAGGCTCTCTTACCAGCCGCGCCCTAACAGGCGCACACGATCTGACATTTGCATCCAACTTCGT
>NZ_JBJQLL010000058.1:0-15073 GCF_046486405.1 Escherichia sp. WS338
ACCACCCCGTCAGTAGCTGAACAGGAGGGACAGCTGATAGAAACAGAAGCCACTGGAGCACCTCAAAAACACCATCATACACTAAATCAGTAAGTTGGCAGCATCACCCACCCAACAAATAGCACAGACGCCAGGTCTGACGTTTCTCACGCAACCAGGAAAGAATAACTTCTCTTCTCGTAGACATAGAACTTCCTGTTTTAATTATTGATTATCCTTAATCATAAAAATAATGTATGCATTTATTAATTAAATACATATTACTAATATAAATAAATTTTGCTTGATTCATGCAAGCGGCATTAATACTATTTATACTAACGTCAATATACAACCCACCCAATCTATTTTATTAGAACATACATCGTGCCCACACTACGCTTCCCCTTCCATCTGGCGAATCATAATAAAGATGCTGCCATCAATATATTGATTATATTTATAAGCATAGGGTTGATTATTTTTAATGTGAATTATTTCCATACAACTATAGTTAAAAATGGACAGATCATTAATCAACCAACAAACGCATTTCAGTCTGAGTTCAGCCTTGCCGCTTTATGGCGTAACGAAAATCATGCTGGGGTAAAAGATGCAAATCCCGTGGCAGTTAATCAGGAAACACCTAAGCTCTCTATAGCGCTTAATGGCATTGTACTCACATCGAATGATGAGACTTCTTTTGTCTTAATTAATGAGGGGAGCGAACAAAAGCGATACTCCCTCAACGAAGCCCTTGAGTCAGCGCCGGGAACGTTTATTAGAAAAATAAATAAAACCAGCGTTGTGTTTGAAACTCACGGGCATTACGAAAAAGTAACTCTCCATCCAGGGCTACCTGACATCATCAAGCAGCCTGATTCAGAAAGTCAAAATGTACTCGCTGATTATATTATCGCCACGCCGATACGTGATGGAGAACAGATATACGGGCTTCGATTGAACCCTCGTAAGGGCCTCAATGCATTTACTACCAGCTTGCTACAACCAGGGGATATCGCCCTCAGGATCAATAATCTTTCGCTGACCCACCCTGATGAGGTTTCACAGGCATTAAGTTTACTGCTAACTCAACAAAGTGCTCAGTTTACAATTCGTCGCAACGGCGTACCCCGCTTGATAAATGTTTCCGTCGCGGAACTTACAGGAATGAATGGACAGCGTCATGAAAGGACTCAATAAAATCACCTGCTGCTTGCTGGCAGCACTACTCATGCCTTGTGCAGGGCACGCTGAGAACGAACAATACGGCGCTAACTTCAATAACGCCGATATCCGCCAGTTCGTGGAAATAGTGGGTCAGCATCTTGGCAAAACGATCCTGATCGACCCTTCGGTACAGGGAACCATTTCCGTACGCAGTAATGATACGTTTAGCCAACAGGAGTACTACCAGTTCTTTTTAAGTATTCTTGATCTTTACGGTTATTCCGTGATCACGCTGGACAATGGTTTTCTGAAAGTGGTGCGCTCAGCTAATGTAAAAACATCGCCAGGGATGATTGCTGACAGTTCTCGTCCAGGCGTAGGTGATGAGTTGGTCACCCGAATCGTACCGCTTGAGAACGTTCCTGCTCGTGACCTGGCTCCCCTGCTCCGCCAGATGATGGATGCGGGTAGCGTCGGTAATGTTGTGCATTATGAACCCTCCAACGTTCTTATTCTGACCGGTCGTGCCTCCACCATTAATAAACTGATTGAAGTCATAAAGCGCGTTGATGTCATCGGCACAGAGAAGCAGCAAATTATTCATCTGGAATATGCGTCAGCGGAAGATCTCGCCGAAATTTTGAATCAATTAATCAGCGAAAGCCACGGTAAAAGCCAGATGCCTGCCCTCCTTTCCGCGAAGATTGTGGCGGATAAGCGAACCAACTCTCTTATCATCAGCGGGCCGGAAAAAGCACGCCAGCGCATCACTTCATTACTGAAAAGCCTTGATGTAGAAGAGAGCGAGGAAGGAAATACTCGGGTTTATTACCTGAAATATGCTAAAGCCACGAATCTGGTGGAAGTGCTAACCGGTGTTTCCGAAAAGCTGAAAGATGAAAAAGGGAATGAGCGTAAGCCCTCCTCTTCTGGCGCGATGGATAACGTCGCCATTACCGCCGATGAACAGACTAACTCTCTGGTCATTACCGCTGACCAGTCCGTCCAGGAAAAACTCGCCACGGTAATTGCGCGTCTGGACATTCGCCGTGCACAGGTGCTGGTTGAGGCAATCATCGTTGAAGTTCAGGATGGAAATGGACTTAACCTCGGCGTGCAATGGGCGAATAAAAACGTTGGAGCACAGCAATTTACCAATACCGGATTACCGATTTTTAACGCTGCGCAAGGTGTGGCTGATTATAAAAAGAATGGTGGGATCACCAGCGCGAATCCTGCCTGGGATATGTTTAGCGCCTACAATGGCATGGCCGCAGGCTTTTTCAATGGCGACTGGGGCGTATTGTTGACTGCGCTGGCCAGTAACAATAAAAATGACATCCTCGCCACCCCGAGCATCGTAACGCTGGATAATAAACTCGCGTCCTTCAACGTTGGTCAGGATGTGCCGGTGCTATCTGGCTCTCAGACCACTTCTGGGGATAACGTCTTTAATACTGTCGAACGCAAAACGGTGGGCACAAAACTCAAAGTCACTCCGCAGGTCAATGAAGGCGACGCGGTACTGCTCGAAATAGAGCAGGAGGTTTCCAGCGTTGACTCTTCGTCTAATTCGACGCTCGGCCCGACATTTAACACCCGAACTATTCAAAATGCCGTGCTGGTCAAAACCGGTGAAACGGTGGTCCTGGGCGGATTGCTGGATGATTTTTCTAAAGAGCAAGTGTCAAAGGTTCCTCTGCTTGGCGATATTCCTTTAGTGGGGCAACTCTTCCGCTATACTTCGACCGAGCGCGCTAAACGCAACCTGATGGTATTTATCCGCCCAACGATTATCCGTGACGATGATGTTTATCGCTCACTGTCAAAAGAGAAATACACCCGCTACCGTCAGGAGCAACAACAGCGAATCGACGGGAAATCAAAAGCGCTGGTTGGCTCGGAAGATTTGCCGGTGCTGGATGAGAACACGTTCAACAGCCATACCCCTGCGCCCTCGGCACGGTAAGGCATTCTTATGAGAATTCACTCACCGTACCCCGCCAGTTGGGCGCTGGCACAACGAATTGGTTATCTCTATTCAGAGGGCGAGATTATTTATCTCGCCGATACGCCATTCGAACGGTTACTCGATATTCAACGTCAGGTTGGCCAGTGCCAGACCATGACCAGCTTGTCACAGGCTGATTTTGAAGCCCGGCTGGAAGCGGTGTTCCATCAGAATACCGGTGAGTCGCAACAGATTGCGCAGGATATCGATCAATCCGTCGATCTTCTCTCGCTTTCGGAAGAGATGCCCGCAAATGAAGATCTCCTGAATGAAGATTCAGCGGCACCGGTTATCCGCTTGATCAATGCGATTTTGAGTGAGGCCATCAAAGAAACCGCCTCCGATATCCACATTGAAACCTATGAAAAAACAATGTCGATCCGTTTTCGCATCGACGGCGTTTTGCGGACAATTTTACAGCCAAACAAAAAACTGGCGGCACTGCTTATCTCCCGAATTAAGGTCATGGCTCGTCTTGATATCGCCGAAAAACGTATTCCACAGGATGGACGTATTAGTTTGCGTATCGGGCGACGTAACATAGATGTCCGCGTATCCACACTGCCGTCCATCTATGGTGAACGCGCCGTGCTCCGTCTGCTGGATAAAAACAGCCTCCAGCTTTCATTGAACAACCTGGGGATGACGGCAGCGGATAAACAGGATTTAGAAAATCTCATCCAGCTTCCACACGGTATTATCCTGGTGACCGGACCGACAGGCTCCGGTAAAAGCACCACGCTCTACGCCATCCTTTCGGCGCTGAATACTCCCGGCCGCAATATTCTGACGGTAGAAGATCCCGTGGAATATGAGCTGGAAGGCATTGGGCAAACGCAGGTGAATACCCGTGTGGATATGTCTTTCGCTCGCGGCCTGCGCGCCATACTTCGCCAGGACCCGGATGTCGTCATGGTGGGGGAAATTCGTGATACAGAAACCGCGCAGATTGCGGTTCAGGCCTCGCTCACCGGCCATCTGGTACTCTCAACACTCCACACTAACAGTGCATCAGGCGCAGTGACCCGGCTCCGCGACATGGGCGTCGAATCATTCCTGCTTTCGTCTTCCCTGGCAGGGATTATCGCGCAACGTCTGGTTCGTCGCCTGTGTCCGCAATGCCGACAATTCACGCCCGTATCACCCCAACAAGCGCAGATGTTTAAATATCATCAGCTCGCGGTGACAACAATTGGCACTCCCGTAGGCTGCCCTCATTGCCATCAATCCGGCTATCAGGGGCGCATGGCGATCCACGAAATGATGGTGGTGACGCCGGAATTACGGGCCGCTATTCATGAAAATGTGGATGAACAAGCACTGGAGCGACTGGTCCGGCAACAACACAATGCCTTAATCAAAAATGGCCTGCAAAAAGTGATAAGCGGTGACACCTCCTGGGATGAGGTTATGCGCGTCGCCAGTGCCACGCTGGAGAACGAAGCATGAATTATCGCTATCGCGCCATGACCCAGGATGGTCAAAAATTGCAGGGGATCATTGATGCTAACGATGAACGTCAGGCACGACTGCGGCTGCGTGAAGAAGGGCTTTTCCTGCTGGATATTCGCCCCCAAAAAAGTTCGGGAGTAAAAACACGTCGCCCGAGGATCAGCCATAGTGAACTGACGCTTTTCACCCGGCAGTTGGCAACCTTAAGCGCAGCGGCATTACCTCTGGAAGAGAGCCTTGCCGTAATCGGTCAACAAAGCAGTAATAAACGACTGGCTGATGTGTTAAATCAGGTACGCAGCGCCATCCTTGAAGGGCATCCCCTTTCCGATGCGTTACAACATTTTCCCACGCTTTTCGATTCGCTCTACCGTACCCTGGTTAAAGCGGGCGAAAAGAGCGGGCTGCTGGCCCCGGTGTTGGAAAAACTGGCTGATTACAATGAAAATCGGCAGAAAATCCGCAGCAAACTCATTCAGTCGCTGATCTACCCCTGCATGCTGACTGCGGTGGCGATTGTGGTCGTGATTATTCTCCTCACTGCTGTCGTGCCCAAAATTACCGAACAGTTCGTGCATATGAAGCAGCAACTGCCGCTGAGTACACGCATTCTTTTAGGTCTGAGCGACACGTTGCAACATACCGGCCCGACATTACTAGCGACAGTGTTTATTGTCGCTGTAGGTTTCTGGCTCTGGTTAAAACGCGGCAATAACCGCCACCGTTTTCATGCCATGTTGCTGCGCGTTGCACTCATCGGCCCGCTGATTTGCGCCATTAACAGCGCACGCTATCTCCGCACTTTAAGTATTTTGCAATCCAGCGGCGTCCCTCTGCTGGATGGGATGAATTTGTCCACCGAAAGTCTCAGCAACCTCGAAATCCGCAAGCGTCTGGCAAATGCGGCAGAAAACGTTCGGCAGGGTAACAGCATTCATCTTTCGCTGGAACAAACGGCAATCTTCCCGCCGATGATGCTCTACATGGTGGCCTCTGGCGAAAAAAGCGGGCAGCTCGGCACGTTAATGGTCAGAGCAGCAGATAACCAGGAGACACTCCAACAAAATCGGATCGCCTTAACGCTCTCCATCTTCGAGCCAGCACTCATTATTACGATGGCACTGATCGTCCTGTTTATTGTCGTCTCGGTACTCCAACCTCTTCTTCAACTTAACTCAATGATTAATTAAGGAAAGTATATGCGCGCAACGGATAAGCAACGCGGTTTTACATTACTGGAAATTATGGTGGTGATCGTCATCATTGGCGTACTTGCCAGCCTGGTGGTTCCCAACCTGATGGGCAATAAAGAAAAGGCGGATAAACAAAAAGCCGTCAGCGATATTGTGGCGCTGGAAAACGCCCTGGATATGTACAAGCTCGACAATCATCGCTATCCAACCACAAATCAGGGACTTGAATCCTTAGTCGAAGCGCCGACACTGCCACCGCTGGCCGCAAACTATAACAAGGAAGGTTATATCAAGCGTCTGCCTGCCGCTCCCTGGGGCAATGATTATGTCCTCGTTAATCCTGGTGAACATGGTGCATACGATCTGCTTTCAGCAGGGCCCGATGGTGAAATGGGAACCGAGGACGACATCACCAACTGGGGTTTGAGCAAGAAGAAAAAGTAAGTCAGCGATGAATCAGCAACGCGGGTTTACCCTGCTGGAGATGATGCTGGTGCTGGCGCTGGTCGCTATCACGGCAAGTGTGGTGCTCTTCACATATGGTCGGGAGGATGCCGCCAACACTCGTGCGCGCGAAACAGCGGCGCGGTTTACCGCTGCACTTGAATTAGCCATCGACCGCGCTACGCTCAGTGGTCAGCCTGTCGGTATCCATTTCTCTGATTCAGCATGGCGCATTATGGTACCGGGCAAAACACCATCAGCCTGGCGCTGGGTTCCATTACAAGAAGATGCCGCAGACGAGAGCAAAAATGACTGGGATGAAGAACTCTCAATTCATCTTCAGCCATTTAAACCTGATGACAGCAACCAACCGCAGGTGGTGATTCTGGCCGACGGACAAATCACGCCCTTCTCTTTGTTGATGGCTAACGCAGGGACCGGTGAGCCGCTCCTGACGTTAGTCTGTTCAGGATCATGGCCCCTGGATCAAACGCTCGCCAGAGATACCCGCCCATGAACAAACAATCAGGGATGACACTGCTTGAAGTCTTACTGGCGATGAGTATTTTCGCCACTGTTGCGCTGGCTTTAATGAGCAGCATGCAAGGGCAACGAAATGCCATCGAGCGGATGCGTAATGAGACGCTGGCGCTGTGGATCGCAGATAACCAGCTTAAGTCGCAAGATACATTCAACGATGAAAACACGTCCAGTTCAGGCAAAGAGATAATTAATGGCGAAGAGTGGAACTGGCGCAGCGATGTCCATTCAAGCAAAGACGGCACGCTTCTGGAACGCACCATAACGGTGACGTTACCCAACGGTCAGAAAACCGCTCTGACTCGTTATCAGAGCATCCATGATAGATCCGGGCAGGCGCAAGATGATTAATCGCCAACAGGGTTTCACATTGCTGGAAGTCATGGCGGCACTGGCGATCTTCTCAATGCTTGGCGTGCTGGCGTTTATGGTTTTTTCGCAAGCGTCTACGCTACATCAACGCTCACAGAAAGAAATCCAGCAGTTCAATCAACTGCAACGCACCATCACCATTCTTGATAACGATCTCCTGCAACTGGTCGCTCGCCGAAATCGGAGTACGGATAAAATCATGGTGTTGGGTGAAGAGGCTATTTTTACCACGCAAAGTCGCGATCCGCAGGCCCCGCTCAATGAAGCGCAAACCTTACAAACGGTTCACTGGTATCTGCGAAATCATACGCTTTACCGTGCTGTTCGTACTTCTGTGGATGGCAGGAAGGATCAACCTGCCCAGGCGATGCTGGAACATGTCGAGAGCTTTCTTCTGGAAAGTAACAGCGGGGAAAGCAAAGAACATCCTCTCTCAGTCACGCTACATCTGAAGACTCAGCAATATGGGGCACTACAGCGTCGTTTTGCATTACCTGAGCAATTAGCAAGAGAAGAGTCGCCAGCCCAGACTCAGGCCGGGAATAATAACCATGAATAATGAACAACGCGGCGTCGCGCTGCTCATTGTATTGATGCTACTGGCGCTCATGGCTGCACTGGCAGCAGACATGACGAGCAGTTTTCACGGCCAGCTTCAGCGAACCCGCCAGGTAAACCATCATCTGCAACGGCAATATGATATTGAACTGGCGGAGAAACTTGCGCTTGCCAGCCTCACCCAGGACGTTAAAGATAACGACAGACAGACCACGTTGCAGCAGTACTGGGCACAGCCGCAACAGTTGCAGCTGGAAGATGGCAATACAGTGAAGTGGCAGTTACGCGATGCCCAGCACTGTTTTAATCTCAATGCGTTAGCAAAAATCTCTGACGATCCGCTGGCTTCCCCCGATTTCCCCGCCCAGGTATTCAGTGCGCTGCTGATTAACGCCGGTATCGATCGCGGAAACACCGATGAGATCGTGCAATCAATTGCTGACTATATTGATGTCGATGACTCACCACGCTTTCACGGCGCAGAAGATAACTTTTACCAAAGCCAGACGCCGCCCCGGCATAGTGCCAATCAGATGCTTTTTCTGACCGGCGAATTGCGTCAGATAAAAGGCATAACCGAAAACATCTATCAGCGGCTTATCCCGTATGTCTGCGTTCTCCCAACCACGGAACTTAGCATCAATCTTAATATGCTTACGGAGAACGATATTCCGCTCTTCAGAGCGTTATTCCTCAATAACATCACGGATGCTGACGCTCGGGTCTTATTACAAAAAAGGCCCAGGGAAGGCTGGCTAACCACGGATGCATTTCTTTACTGGGCGCAGCAGGATTTCTCCGGCGTGAAGCCTCTGGTAGCTCAGGTGAAAGGGCATCTCTTTCCCTATAGCCGCTATTTTACGCTGAGTACGGAAAGTATCAGCGACGAACAATCCCAAGGATGGCAAAGCCATATTTTCTTCAACCGTAAACAGCAGAGCGCCCAAATCTATCGGCGTACGCTGCAACTCTACTAATCATAAGGATCGTGATGCCTGAATCGTTGATGGTCATACGTTCTTCCTCGACGCTGCGTAAGCATTGGGAATGGATGACGTTCTCCGCAGATAGCGTATCTTCGGTACATACGCCCACGGACGATCTTCCGCTGGAGTCGCTGGCCGATCAGCCCGGTGCCGGAAATGTTCATCTTTTGATCCCACCAGAGGGCCTTTTATATCGTTCCCTCACGCTGCCCAACGCCAAATACAAACTCACCGCACAAACATTGCAATGGCTGGCAGAGGAGACGTTACCCGACAACACCCAGGACTGGCACTGGACGGTTGTCGATAAACAAAACGAAAGTGTCGAGGTGATAGGCATTCAGTCGGAGAAACTCAGTCGCTATCTTGAGCGTTTACATACTGCCGGACTCAACGTGACGCGGGTTTTGCCAGATGGCTGCTATCTTCCCTGGGAAGTAGATAGCTGGACTCTGGTTAACCAGCAAACAAGCTGGCTTATTCGCAGTGCCGCACATGCCTTCAATGAACTGGATGAACACTGGTTACAGCATCTTGCTGCCCAGTTTCCGCCTGAGAATATGCTTTGTTATGGTGTGGCACCTCACGGCGTTGCAGCGACCAATCCACTTATCCAGCATCCTGAAATACCATCACTGAGTTTGTATTCTGCCGATATTGCATTCCAGCGCTATGACATGCTGCATGGTGTTTTTCGTAAACAGAAAACTGTAAGCAAATCGGGAAAATGGCTCGCCCGCCTGGCAGTAAGCTGTCTCGTTCTCGCCATTCTTTCTTTTGTTGGCAGCCGGGGCATCGCGCTCTGGCAAACGCTTAAGATTGAAGATCAACTTCAGCATCAACAGCAAGAAACCTGGCAACGTTATTTCCCGCAGATCAAACGCACCCACAACTTTCGTTTTTACTTTAAGCAGCAACTCGCTCAGCAATATCCTGAAGCTGTGCCTTTGCTCTATCATTTACAAACACTTCTGCTGGAACACCCTGAACTGCAGTTAATGGAGGCGAACTATAGCCAGAAGCAAAAGTCGCTGACCTTAAAAATGAGTGCTAAGAGTGAAGCCAATATCGATCGTTTCTGTGAATTAACACAGTCCTGGCTTCCGATGCAAAAAACAGAAAAAGATCCGGTCAGTGGTGTATGGACAGTAAGGAGCTCAGGGAAATGATTAAATCATGGTGGGCAGAAAAATCCACATCGGAAAAACAGCTCGTTGCGGCGCTGGCGGTTCTCTCGCTCGGCGTTTTTTGTTGGCTTGGGGTGATAAAACCGATAGATACCTACATTGCAGAGCATCAGTCCCACGCGCAAAAAATTAAGAAGGACATCAAATGGATGCAGGATCAAGCGAGCACCCATGGTTTACTCGGTCATCCTGCGCTTACGCAGCCCATCAAAAATATCCTTCTCGAGGAAGCAAAACGTGAGAATTTGGCTATCACGCTGGAAAACGGTCCGGACAATACTCTGACAATTCATCCTGTCACAGCTCCCCTCGAAAACGTCTCCCGCTGGCTCACTACGGCACAGATTACATACGGTATTGTTATTGAAGACCTTCAGTTTACTCTTGCCGGAAACGAACAGATCACCCTCAAGCATTTGTCCTTCAGGGAGCAACCATAATGACAATGCTACTGCCGCTCTTCATTCTGGTTGGTTTTATTGCAGGTTATTTTGTTAATGCCATGGCCTATCACCTCTCGCCGTTGGAGGATAAAACGGCGTTAACGTTTCGCCAGGTATTGGTTCATTTCAGGCAAAAAAAATATGCCTGGCATGATACAGTGCCCCTGATACTTTGCGTTGCTGCTGCTATCGCCTGCGCCCTGGCACCTTTCACGCCCATCGTGACTGGCGCACTCTTTCTCTATTTCTGTTTCGCACTCACGCTCAGTGTTATTGATTTTCGCACTCAGCTCCTGCCCGACAAACTCACCTTACCGCTGCTCTGGCTTGGCTTGGTATTTAATGCGCAGTCTGGATTAATTGATTTACATGATGCGGTTTACGGCGCGGTAGCTGGCTATGGGGTGCTGTGGTGTGTTTACTGGGGCGTCTGGTTAGTTTGTCACAAAGAGGGATTGGGCTACGGTGATTTCAAGCTACTGGCCGCTGCAGGCGCGTGGTGTGGCTGGCAAACGTTGCCAATGATACTGCTAATTGCCTCACTGGGTGGCATTGGTTACGCCATCGTTTCACAACTTCTGCAACGCCGGACTATAACCACTATCGCATTCGGCCCGTGGCTTGCGCTCGGCAGCATGATAAACCTGGGGTATCTGGCCTGGATCTCGTATTAACCGGGAGGGTTCTCCCTCCCGACACGGCTCAACTTTCTTCGCGGATCTGTGCTTGCAGATAATTTTGCAGGCCCATCTTCTGAATCAGATCAAGTTCCGTTTCCAGCCAGTCGATATGGCCTTCTTCATCACGCAAAATTTCTATCATCATATCGCGGCTGACGTAATCATGAACGCTATCGGCATAACCAATTGCCTCACGCAAATTCTTCGCGCCATCCAGCTCAAGTGCCAGATCAGAACGCAGCATTTCCTCAACATCCTCACCAATGTTCAGTTTGCCCAGGTCCTGTAAATTTGGAAGACCTTCCAGAAAAAGAATGCGCTCAATATAACGATCGGCGTGTTTCATCTCATCAATGGATTCATGATACTCCACATCATTGAGACGTTTGAGACCCCAGTTTTTAAACATCCGGGCATGGAGAAAGTACTGATTGATTGCGACAAGCTCATTTCCCAACAGTTTGTTGAGATAATTTATAACCTTAGTATCACCTTTCATTTTTTGACTCCTTCGCTTCCACTCTTTGAAGCGTAGAACGGCTTACGAGTAAGTCAAAAAACACACTCCGTTTATGCGGACTCCTTAAACTCCGGCAACTGCATTAATTCATCCTCCATCACTTCACGCGCGGCCCGGACACATTTACCGCACTGATTGCCGACCGGAATAAATTTTTTTAATTGCTGGAACGAGTGAGGGGAAAACTGGCGCACAGCCTGACGAATTTTTTTATCGCTGATACCATTACAAAGACAAACGTACATAGAGACTCCCGTATACTTTCTTCAAAAATAAATGAAAATAGTTCTTATTTCAATTACGGAAAGACTCTTTTTTAAGCAAAGAATAGAAATATGAATAAAAATAATGGGCTACCAAAAGTAGCCCATTGACAAAAAATGCGGCGATACCGGAAGGTATCGCCAACACATTTATTGCTTAGTAAACGGCGCGAAGATTTCGCTAAATGCGTACTTCGGTGCCTGTTCTTTAGTCAGGCCGTGGAATTCCGGAGACAGGTTAGTGCCGCCTGGCAGGTCGCGCGCGATTGACCAGATACCAACCATACCGAGATTACGCTTCTGCGCATCCTGCATGACCAGACGAGCATCAGAGAGATAGAACACCTCGCCCTGAACGTCGTTCACGCCAACCATCGGCGTGGTACCCATCATAGCGTCAATTTCTGCATCGCTCTTATTGGGATGGAGGCCTTTCAATTGTGAATGCAGGTTGGCAATCGCAGACGTTGCACACTTACCGTGAATGTTCTGGCCTTCGGTATTTGCAGACTGACAAATCGCGTTACCGTAGTCCATTGTCATCACGTTCACACCCGCCAGCTCAACACCTTTCGCTTTGGCATCGCTCAGGACATTCATCCCTTCCGGCGTCAGGCCAGTCGGCAGAATTGGCAAGGTGTACCAGATAGCAATATCTTTGCCCTCTGACTTCCATTTATCCTGCACTTTCTTCACAGCAAGGTTACGACGTTCAATAGATGCCTGATCCGCAACCCAGGTGCCTTCGATATCGAAGTCCAGGACTCTGAGGTTCAGGTTATCAACGATGTCATAATAATGCTGCATCAGATCGTCTACGTTCTTACAGGAAGCAGCCAGCGGAGCGTTGTTAGCACCACCGATAGACAGCATCACATCGCCGCCAGCCTCACGCAGAGCTTTGATTTTGCTGTACTGAGCGTAATTCTGCATACCGTAAGCGGTACCCCATGTCGGCAGACAGGTGTTCGCATCTTTACTCACCACAAACGCCAGCGTGAAGTGGTTGACGTTATGATTCTTAGCCAGCGCAGCCAGATCCGGGATCGTATTCAGCGTAAAGTCAACATACGGTGCATAAACGTGTTTCGGCCACGCTTTCTTCGTGCGTACCTACACGTTCTTTGGTTCCGGTCCAGTCAACAAAAACACGCCACGGGTTGCTGTCAGAAGGAGAAACTTTCTGCACTTTACTCTGAGAAATGTAGTTCGCACCGTTAAAGCGAATCAGCGTATCGCTGGCATAAAGCGTTTCTGGATTAAACTGCGGCGCATTATTCAGCTCTTCGTTGCTATAGCTCTGAGCCTTACCTAACGGCTTCCACGGGCGGCTATTGCTACCGGTGGCGTTTTGGTTCGCAACCAGAGCAGGGTTGTCGCTTTGCGTCCAGAACAGCGCTTCATAAGCCTGCCCATCAACAACAACGCGATCACCTTTCACGTACACGGTGGAAGCGGACCATGCTTTCGCCGGTTCGTATTTCTTCCACGGGTTATCGCCGCCCGGGACAAAGCCCCATGCGTCTTGATCGACAGAGGTTTTATAATGTGCATCGTTATAATCTACGATGCTGTTCGCGCTGTACGCTTTGCTGGCCTGGAAACCATCCGCAACAATGACGCCGCCATTATCAATTTCACAGGTAGTTGGGTTACCGTACTGACTCATTTCCGCAGCGGTAGCTGTACGCACGAGACGCCATGGGTTATTGGAGTTTTCTGCACTAGTGCCACGTGGGCAATCTTCAGAACCAACCCACCAGGCATTCTGATAAACATTACCATTGAAGATAACATGGTAAATTTCGCTACCTTCCTGGCCACTCCACGCCTGCAGTGAGTAATCGTTACTGCTATCCGCTGGTGTTGATGGCTCGTTATTATCCGGAGTAGGAGTAACTGGAGTTACCGGTGTTTCCGGAGTTGGATCAACCGGAGTCACAGCACCGCTATTATTATCCGGCTTAACGGAACAGGAACCCGGATTACCATACTGGCTGATTTCTGTTGCCGTTGCCGCGCGAACATAACGCCATGGGTTGCTGGCATCGTTTTCTTTCGCATCGCCTGGGCAATTTGCCGCGCCTACCCACCAGGCGTTCTTATAAATGCCGCCGTTGTAGATAACGTACCATGTAGAAGAACCTTCCTGACCTTTCCAGGCTACGACAGCATAGTTGTCGTTTGACTTATCAGCTGGAGCTGGCTGAACATCAGGAGCCGGTTTAACGTCCGGTGCCGGTTTCACATCCGGCGCAGGCTGTGGTGCTGAAGTACAGGACTGTGGATTACTGGTTTCTGAGATTTCCGTTGCCGTAGCGGCACGAACATAACGCCATGGGTTGCTGGCATCATTGCCTTTCGCATCACCCGGGCAGTTAGAAGAGGCTACCCACCAGGCATTTTTATATACCGCACCATTAAAGACGACATACCAGGTCTGACCGCCCTGCTGTTTATTCCAGGCAACTACAGAAGAATTAGACGGAACAGTGCCCTGTGCTGGTGTAGCCGAACCGCCATTAGCCGGCGTATTGGATGCAGGCGTATTTGAATTTGAAGAAGATGAGCTGCCGCTCTTTTCGCAGGAAAGTGTATTGCCAAACTGACTAATTTCAGCAGCTGTCGCGGTACGCTTTAAACGCCATGGGTTAGTTGCATCATTTGCTTTTGCTTTTCCCGGGCAATTTGTAGAAGAAACCCACCAGGCATTTTCATAAATTTTGCCATCGAAAATAACCTGATATTTATTACCACCTTGTTGGTTATTCCATACTTCCATTGCCAATGCTGGCAGAGCGGAACACACCAGCCCCATACCAATCATAGATTTAGTAAATATATTTAATTTCATTATAATCCCTTGTGACGTAAAAACTGCAAAACAAAAGTCCTACGCAGGAATTATTTACGTTTTACGAGAACCCTTCAATATGAATTAAATTACGGCATTAAAAATAAGAAAAAAGCCTGACAAAAGAAGCATTTTAAAAACAGAAACATTCATATTTAAGATATTAAATTTAATTTATATTTTAAATATGAATAATTTATTCGTTCTGACAGTACGAATAAGATATGCAGTCAACAAATGCAAAAAGGGCGCCGAAGCGCCCTTTTTAATTCGAAACTAATTAACGTGTAATTAGCCCAGAACTTTAGCAACAACGCCCGCGCCAACGGTACGGCCGCCTTCACGGATTGCGAAACGCAGACCGTCGTCCATCGCGATCGGGTGGATCAGGGTAACAACCATTTTGATGTTGTCGCCCGGC
>NZ_JBJQLL010000059.1:0-14759 GCF_046486405.1 Escherichia sp. WS338
CCAGTTGGTGATTTTGAACTTTTGCTTTGCCACGGAACGGTCTGCGTTGTCGGGAAGATACGTGATCTGATCCTTCAACTCAGCAAAAGTTCGATTTATTCAACAAAACCATATCGCGTGTTTATATGTGCTTACCGCCAGTCTCTGGTTTCTGTGTGGTGCAATTATGAGTCAGGGCGCAGCACTGGTTGTTTCAATAGTTGCGGCCGCATTACCGGACGTTACGAGCTTCGACAGGTTCAGAAGAATATTTATCTGTATTGTGTTGTCATCGGTATGGTCCGGAGTGATGTGGTTTTTTATAAGGGGGCTTATGACAGGCTAAGTCATATAAAACGGTCATAAAAACCATACAAAATAATGAGGTTGATTACTGAAGACCATATGATAAACCATACCGCAATCCAGTGGCTTCTGAATAGCTCACAAAAATAAATATAGATAATTGAAAATAACCATAATACAACGATGCCTGCTGCGATACTTAATAAACTTATTACAAGATAGTCAGGGAAGGCATTGACCGGTAATGAATGTGATGCTGCATATATCAGCGCAATAATTGCCGCATTTCCCGGTAACGACTCTCTTATTATGTTTCTGATTATTTCCAGTTTTTCTTTAAAAGATCGCTTTTCCATTTGTACCTCTGATTAATATCACACAAACGCGAATATTACAGACATGAATACTCTCATGTAAATAATAACCGGAGTTTAACATGATAAGTAAACGCAGATTCTCTTTACCCCGGCTTGATATTACGGGAATGTGGGTATTTTCCCTGGGTGTCTGGTTTCATATCGTCGCCCGTCTTGTTTACAGCAAACCCTGGATGGCTTTTTTTCTGGCGGAGCTGATTGCGGCCATTCTCGTACTGTTCGGCGCATACCAGGTGCTGGATGCATGGATTGCCCGTGTCAGCCGGGAAGAGCGTGAGGCACTGGAAGCCAGGCAACAGGCCATGATGGAAGGGCAGCAGGAGGGCGGACATGTCTCTCACTAAATCACTGCTGTTCACCCTGTTGCTGAGCGCCGCTGCTGTGCAGGCCTCCACCCGGGATGAAATAGAGCGACTCTGGAATCCGCAGGGTATGGCTACGCAGCCTGCACAACCGGCAGCAGGCACGTCAGCCAGGACAGCAAAGCCGGCTCCCCGCTGGTTCCGCCTCAGTAATGGCAGGCAGGTTAACCTGGCCGACTGGAAGGTGGTGCTGTTTATGCAGGGGCATTGCCCTTACTGTCACCAGTTTGACCCGGTACTGAAACAGCTGGCACAGCAGTACGGCTTTTCCGTTTTTTCCTACACCCTGGATGGTCAGGGGGATACGGCCTTTCCTGAAGCATTACCGGTGCCACCGGAGGTGATGCAGACCTTCTTCCCGAATATCCCGGTGGCCACACCGACCACCTTCCTGGTCAACGTCAACACGCTTGAGGCATTACCGCTTTTACAGGGGGCAACGGATGCCGCCGGTTTTATGGCGCGGGTGGATACCGTTTTGCAGATGTACGGAGGAAAAAAAGGTGCGAAATAAGCAGGTGGTGTTACTCATTGCCGGAATATCCGGCATCGTGACGGGAATAATCGTCAGCCTGAATATCCCCTTTATCCGTCAGGGGCTTTTTTATCCCGCCAGCCCTGTAGAAATTGTCGTTTCGCTGAGTCTTACCTTTTCTGTTTCTGTTGTGTTTTTTGTGGGGGCAATTGTGGGATGGATTTCGGTGTCTGAAATATATTACAGCCGCATGACCGGTCTGAATGAATCATCGGAAATATCAGAGGGAACTTATAATGAGAGAAAATAAAAGTAATCCTGAGCTCAAAATCAGAAGTACAGAACGAGATTATAAATACATTTCCAGAATTACTGGCAGGTATGCTGGGTTGTCTCTGGTATTCCTGACTGCCGGAATTGTTTTATGGACAGTTATGGATATTATTTTTGATGCCTGTATTGATTCGTGGAAAGCGGACCCGGAATTAAATAATTCGAGTTATATGTGGAATATCCTGATATATGCCATTCCGTATGCGTTATATGCGCTTGCAGCCGGGTTTCTTGTTACATTTTTTTCTGTCCCCAATGTACGAATTAATATACGGAAATATCGAGATATTCCTGCTGAAATGTCGTATGCACCGGGAGAACACATTAAGGGAGGGCAAGAATGATGCCACGCATTAAACCTCTTCTGGTTCTTTGTGCCGCCTTACTGACGGTGACGCCTGCAGCGTCAGCGGATGTGAACAGCGACATGAATCAGTTCTTTAATAAGCTGGGATTTGCTTCCAATACCACACAGCCGGGCGTCTGGCAGGGGCAGGCCGCCGGCTATGCTTACGGTGGCTCCCTGTATGCCCGTACTCAGGTCAAAAATGTTCAGCTAATTTCCATGACGCTGCCGGATATCAATGCTGGATGTGGCGGCATCGACGCCTATCTCGGCTCGTTCAGTTTTATTAATGGTGAGCAGTTGCAGCGTTTTGTTAAGCAGATTATGAGCAATGCTGCCGGTTACTTTTTTGACCTTGCCCTGCAGACAACGGTGCCGGAAATAAAAACCGCAAAAGACTTCGTGCAGAAAATGGCAAGCGACATTAACAGTATGAACCTCAGTTCCTGCCAGGCTGCACAGGGGATTATCGGCGGGCTTTTCCCCCGGACGCAGGTGTCCCAGCAGAAAGTCTGTCAGGACATTGCCGGTGAGAGCAATATTTTTGCTGACTGGGCGGCTTCCCGGCAGGGATGTACCGTTGGCGGGAAATCTGACAGTGTCAGGGATAAAGCCAGCGACAAGGATAAGGAGCGGGTGACCAAAAACATCAACATCATGTGGAATGCGCTTTCCAAAAACAGAATGTTTGACGGCAACAAAGAGCTGAAAGAATTTGTGATGACGCTGACCGGCTCACTGGTGTTTGGTCCCAACGGCGAAATCACACCGCTGTCAGCCAGAACCACTGACCGCTCAATTATCCGGGCCATGATGGAAGGCGGCACAGCAAAAATTTATCACTGCAACGATTCTGATAAATGCCTGAAAGTGGTGGCAGACACACCGGTGACTATCAGCCGGGATAATGCACTGAAGTCTCAGATTACTAAACTTCTGGCCAGCATTCAGAACAAGGCGGTCAGTGACACGCCTCTGGATGACAAGGAAAAAGGCTTTATTTCCAGTACCACCATCCCCGTCTTCAAATACCTGGTTGACCCGCAGATGCTCGGAGTTTCCAACAGCATGATTTACCAGCTGACGGACTATATCGGTTACGACATCCTGCTGCAGTACATTCAGGAGCTGATACAGCAGGCCCGGGCGATGGTGGCCACGGGAAATTATGACGAAGCGGTTATCGGACATATTAACGACAACATGAATGATGCCACCCGGCAGATTGCGGCGTTTCAGTCACAGGTGCAGGTACAGCAGGATGCGCTGCTGGTTGTCGATCGTCAGATGAGCTACATGCGTCAGCAGCTTTCCGCCCGCATGCTCAGTCGTTACCAAAACAACTATCACTTCGGAGGGAGCACGCGGTGAATGAAGTTTATGTGATTGCCGGTGGTGAGTGGTTGCGGAATAACCTGAACGCCATTGCCGCCTTTATGGGAACCAGGACGTGGGATTCCATTGAAAAAATTGCGCTCACATTGTCTGTTCTCGCGGTGGCCGTAATGTGGGTACAGCGGCACAACGTGATGGATTTGCTGGGCTGGGTGGCCGTATTTGTGCTTATCAGCCTGCTGGTTAATGTCCGCACATCGGTGCAGATTATTGATAACAGTGACCTGGTCAAAGTTCACCGGGTGGATAATGTGCCGGTCGGACTGGCGATGCCACTTTCACTGACGACCCGTATCGGGCATGCAATGGTGGCCAGTTACGAGATGATCTTCACGCAACCGGACAGTGTCACCTACAGCAAAACGGGGATGCTGTTTGGCGCAGAACTGGTATCAAAAAGCACCGACTTTTTGTCCCGCAATCCGGAAATCGCCAATCTTTTCCAGGATTATGTGCAGAACTGTGTTATGGGGGATATTTACCTGAACCACAAATACACGCTGGAGGAGCTGATGGCCTCCGCTGATCCCTACACGCTGATTTTTTCCCGCCCCAGCCCGCTGCGGGGCGTTTATGACAGCAATAATAATTTCGTAACCTGTAAGGACGCGTCGGTTTCGCTGAAAGACAAGCTGAATCTGGACACACAGAGTGGCGGAAAAACCTGGCATTATTATGCCCAGCAGCTATTTGGTGGACGCCCTGATCCTAACCTGCTGTTCAGTACGCTGATTGGCGACAGTTACAGTTACTTCTATGGCTCAAGTAAATCAGCCAGCCAGATCATCCGCCAGAATGTCACCATCAATGCGCTGAAGGAGGGGATCACCAGTTATGCCGCACGTAATGGTGATTCGGCCAGCCTGGTGAATCTGGCCACCACGTCATCGATGGAGAAACAACGTCTGGCACATGTCTCCATCGGTCATGTGGCGATGCGGACACTGCCCATGACGCAGACCATCCTGACGGGGATCGCCATCGGTATTTTCCCGCTCCTGGTACTGGCGGCTGTATTCAACAAACTGACGCTGTCTGTCCTGAAAGGTTATGTGTTTGCCCTGATGTGGCTGCAGTCATGGCCACTCTTGTACGCCATTCTGAACAGTGCCATGACATTTTATGCGAAACAGAATGGTGCGCCGGTGGTGCTCTCTGAAATTTCACAGATACAACTGAAATACTCCGATCTGGCTTCCACTGCCGGGTATCTTTCCATGATGATCCCGCCATTATCCTGGATGATGGTCAGGGGGCTTGGGGCCGGATTTTCCAGTGTGTACAGCCATTTCGCTTCCTCTGCTATCAGCCCGACTGCCAGTGCGGCAGGTAGTGTGGTTGACGGTAATTACTCCTACGGCAACATGCAGACGGAAAACGTGAACGGCTTCAGCTGGAGCACCAACAGCACCACGTCGTTTGGTCAGATGATGTACCAGACCGGCAGTGGCGCAACCGCCACACAGACCCGTGACGGTAATATGGTGATGGATGCAAGCGGAGCGATGTCCCGTTTACCGGTCGGTATCAATGCAACGCGTCAGATTGCAGTGGCACAACAGGAAATGGCCCGGGAGGCGTCGAACAGAGCAGAAAGTGCCCTGCATGGTTTCAGCAGCAGTATTGCCAGTGCCTGGAACACGCTCAGTCAGTTTGGTTCTAACCGGGGGAGCAGTGACTCTGTCACCAGTGGTGCTGACAGTACGATGAGTGCACAGGACTCCATGATGGCCAGCCGTATGCGCAGTGCAGTGGAAAGCTATGCGAAGGCGCATAATATCAGTAATGAGCAGGCGACTCAGGAACTGGCATCCAGAAGTACGAGAGCTTCTGCCGGGATGTATGGAGATGCTCATGCTGAATGGGGGGTTAAACCTAAAATTCTTGGTGTTGGTGGAGGATTAGGCGTTAGAGGTGGTGGTCGGGCTGGCATTGACTGGAGTGATGATGATGCGCATCAGGCCAGCAGTGGTTCACGGGCCAGCTATGATGCTCGTCATGATATTGACGCTAAAGCCAGTAAGGACTTTAAAGAGGCCAGCGATTACTTTACCAGTCGCAAAGTCAGTGAATCCGGCAGCCATACTGACAATAATGCTGATTCCCGGGTGGATCAACTGTCTGCAGCCCTGAATTCAGCGAAACAGAGTTACGACCAGTACACGACGAATATGACCCGCAGCCATGAATATGCTGAAATGGCATCCCGTACTGAAAGCATGAGTGGGCAGATGAGCGAAGATTTGTCGCAACAGTTTGCACAGTATGTGATGAAACACGCACCGCAGGATGCCGAAGCTATTCTGACAAATACCAGTTCGCCGGAGATTGCAGAACGCCGTCGGGCAATGGCCTGGTCTTTTGTGCAGGAACAGATACAGCCTGGTGTTGATAATGCCTGGCGGGAATCCCGTGGCGATATTGGTAAAGGAATGGAGAGCGTACCTTCGGGTGGAGGCAGTCAGGATATTATTGCTGACCATCAGGGACATCAGGCCATTATTGAGCAAAGAACGCAGGACAGTAATATCCGTAATGATGTAAAACATCAGGTTGATAATATGGTCACAGAATATAAAGGGAATATAGGTGATACTCAGAACAGCATACGTGGCGAGGAAAATATTGTAAGAGGACAGTATTCTGAACTGCAGAATCACCATAAAACAGAGGCATTATCTCAGAATAATAAATATAATGAAGAAAAGTCGGCTCAGGAAAGAATGCCCGGGGCTGACAGTCCACAGGAACTGATGAAAAGGGCAAAGGAGTATCAGGATAAGTATAAGCAATAATACTGTGTTTGGGAGATGATAATGAGATGTTTAGCCCATATTGCTCTGGTAACAGTGATACAGTTTATCGCCTGTTATCTGGCTGATTGGGGGAATGCCGAAACAGTTTTTATGCTGTTCTTCATAGTGCTATGGCAGGGACTGTTTATCTGGTTGTTCTCTCAAATACGAAAAAAACGGGATGTGTCGGATGAGTTTAAGTTTAGTAAAGGCGTTTGGTATATAACGATGCCAGTATCTTCCTTACTCTCTCCGTTATTAAGCCTGATGGTTTTTATCATTGGTACACTATACGAATTAAGGCAAGTTAGTGGTTGCATAAGCATAAAAAAATGGGGGCAAAATCAACTCAAAGACCAATATGATGGGAGTGAAAAGTTAGACTTCGGGGGCATTGAACAGACCCCAACGATCTACTATAACCCTTCAACCGGATATCCTATGCATGGAGGCTTTGATTCAGCGGGAAATACTTTTGGGACTCGTTGGCAGGACTATTATGACAGGCAATAAGAAAACTGTAGTTTGTAAAAAAGGTAATTTGATGAAAACAAAAAAATTGATGATGGTTACACTGGTCAGTTCCACTCTGGCCCTTTCAGGGTGTGGTGCGATGAGCACAGCAATCAAGAAGCGTAACCTTGAGGTGAAGACTCAGATGAGTGAGACCATCTGGCTTGAACCCGCCAGCGAACGCACGGTATTTCTGCAGATCAAAAACACGTCTGATAAAGACATGAGTGGGCTGCAGGGCAAAATTGCTGATGCTGTGAAAGCAAAAGGGTATCAGGTGGTGACTTCTCCGGATAAAGCCTACTACTGGATTCAGGCGAATGTGCTGAAGGCCGATAAGATGGATCTGCGGGAGTCTCAGGGATGGCTGAACCGTGGTTATGAAGGCGCAGCAGTTGGTGCAGCGTTAGGTGCCGGTATCACCGGATATAATTCCAATTCTGCCGGTGCCACACTCGGTGTGGGCCTTGCTGCCGGTCTGGTGGGTATGGCTGCAGATGCGATGGTGGAAGATGTGAACTATACCATGATCACGGATGTGCAGATTGCAGAGCGTACTAAGGCAACGGTGACAACGGATAATGTTGCCGCCCTGCGTCAGGGCACATCAGGTGCGAAAATTCAGACCAGTACTGAAACAGGTAACCAGCATAAATACCAGACCCGTGTGGTCTCAAATGCGAACAAGGTTAACCTGAAATTTGAAGAGGCGAAGCCTGTTCTCGAAGACCAGCTGGCCAAATCAATCGCAAATATTCTCTGATTATCTTCCGGAGGCTGGTCTGACCGGCCTCCTGACTGACGCCTCGCTTTGCTCGTTGTCCAACCCCGGGGAGAAATAAAATAAATTTTATTTCTCCCCGGCGTTTCCGAAATAAATATGAAAACACTGAGCGGTTGTGCAAATTCTTTGTGCAACCGTGAAGTGTTGCCGGCGAAGCCGGAATTTAACGGTTATTAATCTTTTCATCATTAATAATCAGTCCGACTGACTTTCTTTCTTCAGAATATCATCATGAGTTTTAACGCAAAGGATATGACCCAGGGCGGTCAGATTGCGTCCATGCGTATCCGCATGTTCAGTCAGATCGCCAATATCATACTTTACTGCCTGTTTATTTTTTTCTGGATCCTAGTTGGTCTGGTTTTATGGGTAAAAATAAGCTGGCAGACGTTTGTGAATGGCTGCATTTACTGGTGGTGCACCACGCTGGAAGGCATGCGGGATTTAATCAGGTCCCAGCCGGTCTATGAGATCCAGTATTACGGCAAAACCTTCCGGATGAACGCGGCTCAGGTACTGCATGATAAATATATGATCTGGTGCGGTGAGCAGTTATGGTCGGCATTCGTTCTGGCGTCTGTCGTGGCCCTGGTTATCTGCCTGATCACCTTCTTTGTTGTCTCCTGGATTCTGGGGCGTCAGGGTAAACAACAGAGCGAAAATGAAATCACAGGTGGTCGTCAGCTGACTGACAATCCGAAAGAGGTGGCCAGGATGCTGAAAAAAGATGGCAAGGATTCCGATATCCGGATTGGCGATCTGCCGATTATCCGGGATTCTGAAATCCAGAACTTCTGTCTGCACGGCACTGTCGGGGCCGGTAAGTCGGAGGTTATCCGTCGTCTGGCCAACTACGCCCGTCAGCGTGGTGATATGGTGGTGATTTATGACCGTTCGGGGGAATTTGTTAAAAGTTACTATGATCCCTCCATCGATAAAATCCTGAATCCGCTGGATGCACGCTGTGCTGCCTGGGATTTGTGGAAGGAGTGCCTGACACAGCCAGATTTTGATAATACCGCAAATACTCTGATCCCGATGGGGACAAAAGAGGACCCGTTCTGGCAGGGTTCAGGACGTACCATTTTTGCGGAAGCGGCATACCTGATGCGTAATGACCCCAACCGCAGCTACAGCAAACTGGTGGACACACTGCTTTCCATCAAAATTGAAAAGCTGCGTACCTTCCTGCGTAATTCACCGGCGGCCAACCTGGTGGAAGAGAAAATCGAGAAAACGGCCATATCCATCCGTGCTGTGCTGACCAACTACGTGAAAGCCATCCGTTACCTGCAGGGGATTGAGCATAACGGTGAGCCCTTCACCATCCGTGACTGGATGCGTGGTGTCCGGGAAGATCAGAAAAACGGCTGGCTGTTTATTTCGTCGAACGCCGACACCCATGCCTCCCTGAAGCCGGTGATCTCCATGTGGCTGTCCATTGCTATTCGTGGTCTGCTGGCAATGGGAGAAAACCGTAACCGTCGTGTGTGGTTTTTCTGTGACGAGTTACCCACGTTACACAAACTGCCGGATCTGGTGGAGATCCTGCCGGAAGCCCGTAAGTTCGGTGGCTGTTATGTGTTTGGTATCCAGTCCTATGCCCAGCTGGAAGATATCTACGGTGAGAAAGCGGCTGCCACGCTGTTTGACGTCATGAACACCCGTGCCTTTTTCCGTTCTCCCAGCCATAAGATTGCAGAGTTCGCTGCCGGTGAAATTGGTGAGAAAGAGCACCTGAAAGCCAGCGAGCAGTATTCCTACGGTGCTGATCCGGTACGTGACGGGGTATCGACCGGTAAGGATATGGAGCGTCAGACGCTGGTCAGTTATTCCGACATTCAGTCTCTGCCGGATCTGACCTGTTATGTCACCCTGCCCGGACCGTATCCGGCAGTAAAACTCTCCCTGAAATATCAGACACGACCGAAGGTCGCTCCGGAGTTTATTCCGCGTGACATCAACCCGGAAATGGAGAACCGTCTGAGTGCCGTACTTGCCGCAAGGGAAGCAGAAGGTCGTCAGATGGCCAGCCTCTTCGAACCGGATGTCCCGGAGGTTGTTTCCGGAGAAGACGTGACTCAGGCTGAACAGCCGCAACAGCCGGTGTCTCCTGCCATCAACGATAAGAAGTCAGATGCAGGTGTGAATGTTCCGGCAGGGGGGATCGAGCAGGAGCTGAAAATGAAACCGGAAGAAGAGATGGAACAGCAACTGCCACCCGGGATCAGTGAATCCGGTGAAGTGGTGGATATGGCCGTTTATGAGGCATGGCAACGGGAGCAGAATCCGGATATCCAGCAGAAGATGCAGCGTCGTGAAGAGGTGAACATCAATGTGCACCGGGAGCGCGGGGAGGATGTTGAGCCGGGAGATGATTTCTGATGAACAGGTCAGCTCCAGTCTTCAATTCTCAGACCGTCCACACGTTCAAATTCCCGGGTGTTATTAGTCACAATAATCAGTCCCCGACTGCGGGCATGACCTGCGATCATTTGATCAAATGGCCCGACAGGGCGTCCCTGACGGGCAAGTTCTGCTCTTATCTGGCCGCTGTGTGTGGCTGCGGCAGCGTCGTAATCCAGAACATCAATGCGGGAAACAAATCCCTCGATCACAGCGAGATTACGTTCAGGCATCTGGCTTTTTTCTGCACCATATATCAGCTCCATCAGGGTGACCGAACTGATACACATTCTCCCCTGGTTCAGGTTAAAACGCTCCCTGACGCTGGCGGGTTTGTTCTTTATCGTGAAAATGCAGATGTTGGTATCGAGCATAAACTTCAGCATCAGAATGACTCCCTTTCCTGCATGCCGGGCTGTTCCCTGTTATCCATAAAATCGGCGCTGACGTTGTGTCCGTCGAACCATTCGTCCCATGTCTCTCCGGCTGGCGTAATGATTCTGGTTCGTCCGACAGCAATCACTTCAACGCGTTTTACGTTTTCCGGCAATGCAACCGCTTTTGGCAGTCTGACCGCCTGGCTGCGGTTGCTGAAAAATACGGTGGTTTCCATTATTTGCCTCCTTATGTGGATATGTCTTGTGTATATCCATTGTGGGATTGATACCGGGATATGTCAAAGGGATATACGTTTATGATGAGTATCGCGCAGGTCAGATCGGCCGGAAGTGCCGGTAACTATTATACCGACAAGGATAATTACTATGTGCTGGGCAGCATGGGAGAACGCTGGGCCGGCAGGGGGGCTGAACAGCTGGGGCTGCAGGGCAGCGTCGATAAGGATGTTTTTACCCGTCTTCTGGAGGGGAAGCTGCCGGACGGAGCGGATTTAAGCCGCATGCAGGATGGCAGTAATAAGCATCGTCCCGGCTACGACCTGACCTTCTCCGCCCCCAAAAGTGTCTCCGTGATGGCCATGTTAGGCGGTGATAAACGTCTTATTGATGCACATAACCAGGCCGTGGATTTTGCTGTCCGTCAGGTGGAGGCGCTGGCTTCCACACGGGTTATGACGGACGGACAGTCAGAAACGGTGCTGACCGGTAATCTGGTGATGGCACTGTTTAACCACGACACCAGTCGCGATCAGGAACCACAGTTACACACACATGCGGTAGTGGCCAATGTCACGCAGCATAACGGCGAGTGGAAGACATTGAGCAGTGACAAAGTGGGGAAAACGGGGTTCATTGAGAATGTGTACGCTAATCAGATTGCCTTCGGCAGGCTCTACCGGGAAAAACTGAAAGAGCAGGTTGAGGCGCTAGGCTATGAAACGGAAGTGGTTGGTAAGCACGGTATGTGGGAGATGCCGGGCGTACCGGTGGAGGCCTTCTCCGGACGCTCACAGGCTATCCGGGAGGCCGTCGGGGAAGACGCCTCGCTGAAATCCCGGGATGTGGCGGCACTGGATACGCGAAAATCCAAACAGCACGTCGATCCTGAAGTCAGAATGGCTGAATGGATGCAGACGCTGAAGGAAACCGGGTTCGACATCCGGGCGTATCGTGACGCGGCGGACCAACGGGCGGAGACCCGCACGCAGACGCCCGGACCCGCTTCACAGGACGGGCCGGATGTGCAGCAGGCGGTGACACAGGCCATTGCCGGATTAAGTGAACGCAAAGTGCAGTTTACGTACACGGACGTGCTGGCCAGAACGGTCGGCATACTGCCGCCGGAAAATGGTGTGATTGAACGGGCACGCGCCGGTATCGATGAGGCCATCAGCCGTGAGCAGCTTATCCCCCTCGATCGTGAGAAGGGGCTGTTCACGTCCGGGATTCATGTGCTCGATGAGCTGTCAGTCCGGGCACTCAGTCGTGACATCATGAAACAGAACCGGGTGACCGTACATCCGGAGAAAAGTGTCCCCCGGACGGCCGGTTACAGCGATGCGGTCAGTGTTCTGGCACAGGATCGCCCGTCGCTGGCTATTGTGTCCGGGCAGGGCGGTGCAGCCGGGCAGCGTGAGCGGGTGGCGGAGCTGGTCATGATGGCCCGGGAGCAGGGGCGGGAGGTGCAGATTATCGCCGCTGACCGTCGCTCGCAGATGAACCTGAAGCAGGATGAACGGCTGTCCGGTGAGCTGATAACCGGACGTCGTCAGCTGCAGGAGGGCATGGCCTTCACGCCGGGCAATACTGTTATCGTTGACCAGGGCGAAAAACTCTCCCTGAAAGAGACGTTAACCCTGCTGGACGGTGCCGCACGTCATAACGTACAGGTCCTGATAACCGACAGCGGGCAGCGAACCGGTACAGGCAGTGCACTGATGGCCATGAAAGATGCCGGGGTGAACACATATCGCTGGCAGGGGGGAGAACAGCGGCCGGCCACCATCATCAGTGAACCGGACCGTAATGTCCGCTATGCCCGGCTGGCAGGAGATTTTGCTGCCAGCGTGAAAGCCGGAGAAGAGAGCGTGGCACAGGTCAGCGGGGTACGGGAACAGGCCATACTGACACAGGCCATTCGCAGTGAGCTGAAAACACAGGGCGTGCTCGGACGCCCGGAGGTAACCATGACCGCCCTGTCGCCGGTCTGGCTGGACAGCCGGAGCCGTTATCTGCGGGATATGTACCGTCCGGGGATGGTGATGGAGCAGTGGAACCCGGAGACACGCAGTCATGACCGCTATGTTATCGACCGGGTGACGGCGCAGAGTAACAGCCTGACCCTGCGGGATGCGCAGGATGAAACGCAGGTGGTGCGTATTTCCTCCCTGGACAGCAGCTGGTCGCTGTTCCGGCCGGAAAAAATGCCGGTGGCAGACGGCGAGCGACTGAGGGTGACAGGGAAAATTCCCGGACTCCGCGTCTCCGGCGGTGACCGCCTGCAGGTGGCATCCGTCAGTGAAGATGCGATGACGGTTGTTGTGCCGGGGCGGGCTGAACCGGCCTCCCTGCCTGTGAGCGATTCACCATTCATGGCACTGAAGCTGGAGAACGGCTGGGTGGAAACGCCCGGGCATTCCGTCAGCGACAGTGCGAAGGTTTTTGCCTCCGTCACACAGATGGCAATGGACAACGCCACCCTGAACGGTCTGGCCCGCAGCGGTCGTGATGTCCGGCTGTATTCCTCACTGGATGAAACCCGTACTGCGGAAAAACTTGCCCGCCATCCCTCCTTTACGGTGGTTTCTGAGCAGATAAAGGCGCGTGCCGGTGAGACATTGCTGGAAACCGCTATCAGTCTGCAGAAAACCGGGCTTCACACGCCGGCACAGCAGGCTATTCATCTGGCGCTTCCTGTGGTGGAAAGTAAAAACCTGGCCTTCAGCATGGTGGACCTGCTGACAGAGGCGAAGTCGTTTGCTGCAGAAGGAACCAGTTTTACTGAACTGGGAGGGGAAATCAATGCGCAGATAAAACGCGGTGATTTACTGTATGTGGATGTGGCAAAAGGCTATGGCACAGGCCTGCTGGTTTCCCGTGCGTCGTATGAGGCAGAAAAGAGCATTCTTCGCCATATTCTCGAAGGTAAGGAGGCGGTCACGCCACTGATGGAGAGAGTACCTGGCGAACTCATGGAGAAACTGACATCAGGACAGCGTGCCGCTACCCGCATGATACTGGAAACGTCCGACCGTTTCACGGTGGTGCAGGGCTATGCCGGTGTGGGTAAGACCACACAGTTCCGGGCGGTGATGTCAGCCGTGAACATGCTGCCGGAGAGTGAACGTCCCCGTGTCGTGGGGCTGGGGCCCACGCACCGTGCGGTCGGTGAGATGCGCAGCGCCGGCGTGGATGCACAGACGCTGGCGTCCTTTCTGCATGACACGCAGCTGCTGCAGCGCAGCGGAGAAACGCCGAATTTCAGCAACACGCTGTTCCTGCTCGATGAGAGCTCTATGGTGGGCAATACCGACATGGCACGGGCATACGCCCTGATTGCGGCCGGTGGCGGTCGTGCCGTGGCCAGTGGTGACACGGACCAGTTGCAGGCCATCGCGCCCGGTCAGCCTTTCCGTCTCCAGCAGACGCGCAGTGCTGCCGATGTGGTCATCATGAAGGAGATTGTGCGTCAGACGCCGGAACTGCGGGAGGCGGTATACAGCCTGATTAACCGGGATGTGGAAAGGGCACTGTCCGGGCTTGAGAGTGTGAAACCGTCTCAGGTTCCCCGTCAGGAGGGCGCATGGGCACCGGAGCACTCCGTGACGGAGTTCAGTCACAGCCAGGAAGCGAAACTGGCAGAAGCGCAGCAGAAGGCGATGCTGAAAGGCGAGGCTTTCCCGGATATCCCCATGACACTGTATGAAGCCATTGTCCGCGACTATACCGGCAGGACACCGGAAGCACGGGAGCAGACGCTGATTGTCACACACCTGAATGAGGACCGGCGCGTACTGAACAGCATGATTCATGATGCACGGGAAAAGGCCGGTGAGCTGGGCAAAGAGCAGGTCATGGTGCCTGTCCTGAACACAGCGAATATACGTGACGGAGAACTGCGTCGTCTCTCCACCTGGGAGAATAACCCGGATGCCCTTGCCCTGGTGGATAGTGTGTATCTGCGTATTACCGTGAAGGAGATCGGTGAGTAACATCGATGGAGATCGGTTCGTGTCACTTTCACAGAACCGTTTTTAAATTACCTTCACTGATCTCCTTCGGTCAACGGAG
>NZ_JBJQLL010000060.1:0-14080 GCF_046486405.1 Escherichia sp. WS338
ATCAGCCGGGAAATAATGCGGGCAACGGTGTTTAATTATATCGAATGTGATTACAATCGGTGGCGGCGGCACAGTTGGTGTGGCGGCCTCAGTCCGGAACAATTTGAAAACAAGAACCTCGCTTAGGCCTGTGTCCATATTACGTGGGTAGGATCACATAACCTGAAATGGCACTAATGGCCAGAGCTTACTAATACATAATCCCTACAGGATGTAGCCACCAGTTTTGTTCATCCGGTATTCTGATTTGGTAACATGCTCCAGAAAGGAAGAAATATGTACTGCAATGAATTAAAAGAATTTGCGCAAGAGCAGGAACAAAAACTTATCAGTGCGCTTGCTGATACCAGAGAGCACCCGTCCCCCGATGGTGAAACAAGAAGCCGGGATAATTATCAACGGGATTACGCGCGTATTCTGTATTCATCATCATTTCGCAGGCTGCAGGGAAAGATGCAACTTTTTGAAATTGATCCTGAAAAATTCAACAGAAACAGATTAACGCACAGTCTTGAGGTTGCTCAGATCGCCCGAAGTATCGCGTCAGACCTCAAACTGATTAACCCGGTGGTGGTTGAACTGGCAGCGCTGGCGCATGACATCGGAAATCCTCCTTTCGGTCATTCCGGTGAAAAACTGCTTAATGAACTGTCTGAAGAAATCGGCGGCTATGAAGGTAATGCACAGGCGCTACGTATCCTGAGAAAACTGGAGAAGAAATTTTCATACTGCAACGGATTAAATCTGACTCACCGTAGTTTACTTTCGGTTGTTAAGTATCCCATCCCCCGCGCTGCAGCTACTGCCGGCAAGTTCATTTATGATGATGATTACTATTTTTACATTAACCTGCTTGCTGAAAATCAGCTCGATCTGAATCCCGGAGAGAAAACGATTGATGCGCAGATAATGGATCTCGCGGATGAGATTGCCTACGCCGCGCATGACCTGGAAGATGCCCTTAGCAGGAACATGGTCACGATTGAAGATATTGAATATGAGTTTCAGATTTCTGACGAATTCCGGGGAGCGAGGGAACAGTTCAGGGAAATCGTTACTCAGTCGAGAAACACCGCTTTTCAGGCTAACTTACTGAAAACCTCAGAAGAATTTGCCATCATATTCCGCAAGGAGTTAACTTCAAATATTGTCAATCGCCTCGTTGCAGATATTTCTGTAGTAACGAACCTGAATGGTTTTCAGGAACTGGGGTTCGGGAAACTGAATGCGTTATCCGAAGGACTCAAAAAACTTCTCTTTAAAGTCATCATGCGAAAACGTAATATCCTCACCTATGAGTTCAGGGGAAATAAAATAATCAGGGATTTATATGACTTTTACAATGAAGGAGAGAATTATAAATTTCTGCCTCCTGAACTTAAATTCACCTTACCCCAACCAGATTCCTGTATATTTGAAATCAGCAAAAAACGAGCAGTGGTTGACTATATTTCAGGTATGATGGATACATTTGCAGTCAAGGAATGGGAAACTCACTGTCTGAAGTAACACTGCCGATTACCAGAGGCGCATATTTTCCCGTTATGGTTATTGCGCCTTTATTCCGTTTCGGTGACAGGTTATTTTAAATATTCTGGAAATGCGTTGATGGGCAAGAACAATTACCCTGAAAATAAATACAGGAAATGGTTTTCCACAGCAATAACATATCTTATTACAGGTGGTTTGTGCTGGTATATGTTGTGGGCATCCGCTATATCTCATTATACTGTTTTACAAAATACGGTACCTGAATGGACAACATATTTTTGCACCGGTATAATCACCGGATCTCTTTCTTTTATTTATGCATTTTATATCCGCACCTTTAACAGAACATTAAAGTCTTTATTAAATGCATTCACGGGGGGATTTTGTCTTGGATTTATACTGAGTCCTGATGAATCCCCTAATGATTTTGATAAAAATCATTAGGGGATTCATCAGTGCTTGACCTTGTTTAAAAGCTGTAATATCGCAATTTACTAACTCAATATCTAAATCCATTGGCTTGGATGTACCTCCTGCCTCAAGGAAGCTTTTTGAAAGCTGTCCAAAATCAATAGACTGATCAGCTGATTTCTGAGAAATGCTGCATGGAGCATCAACAACAGTTCCGTTAAAAGTTACTTTACCCTGCCCCTGTGGAATAGTTGGAGCAGCATTTACACCAAAAGACACCACTGCCATAGCTACCGCACCGGCAATAACCGACTTAATCATAAATAACAACCTCTTTTTCATTACTGAACACACCAGAGATATCTGGCAATTTAAAATGACCCGATTACCTTTAATAACCAGATCAATACAAATAATATTCTCGTATTTTCAGGGCAGGTTATTTATCGACAGAATACTGATATAACCTGTCTGCTTTCTGATAAGGACTTCTTTTTATCTGTAAGATAACTCCGGAATGCCATCATTCAGTCAAATGCCGACGACTCATCTGTATAATAAGGTGCAAGCCTTGCTGCAAGAGCATTCAGCCGTATAAGTCTCCCAAGTGTTGTACTGAAATACCCATTATTCATCTGGTATTTCTCGCAGACCTCCTTACGGGAGTGCCCACCTACCAGATAGTCCTTCATAGCCAGAATGACCCTGTCACTGTGAATAGAAGAAATACCTATCAGTAAAAAAAAATGCATTTCAGACATAGAGCCGGGCAACAGTACGCTCTCGCGTATATTCAGCAAAAACGCATTTCCTGACCGACTGATGACTTCATGATGCGCCATGTTTCCCCCTTCTGTCGGGCCCCTGGATATATGCTTCCGGCCCGGAAATACTCTTCACGCAATAAGTTAAATTTAGTTTTTTATGTTGTAAATATTGATTTAAACGATCTTTTAACCCACAAAATAAAATTAAACTAGAATAAAACACTAATAATAAGAATGCGCTCAGATAAAAACATCATAGTAAATTGAATTTACAGCATAAAAGATCGTCTAAATGCATTTTTACGGACTTTCTTTTCACAGAAAAATAAAACGCAAAATGTGATACATATCAAATAAAGCAAATAAAAAGCAAATTCACTAAATTGCACAAATAAAGCAAACACAGCAAACACAGCAAACACAGAGAATAAAAATACCTTTCCGTTGATAACAGAAAGCATGATTTTTATTATTCGAAGAAACTTTGTTACAGTGAGATGAGTGAATATATGAAGAATGAAATACTGGAATTTCTGAACAGGCATGATGGAGGGAAAACGGCAGAAATTGCGGAGGCGCTGGCGGTAACGGATTACCAGGCCCGCTATTACCTGTTATTACTGGAAAAAGCAGGTATGGTTCAGCGCTCACCATTAAGACGGGGCATGGCAACATACTGGCTTCTGAAAGGAGAGAAGCAGGCGGGGCAGAGTTGTTCACTTTGCAAACTCTGCCGACCAGTGGTGATCCGTTCGGTGACGGGATTGGCAAGGTAGCCGGGTCCAGCCTGCACGCCGGCGTGGCGGCCAGGGCCGATGAACGCAAGAAGCTCGAACGGCTGTGCCGGTACATCAGCCGCCCGGCGGTATCCGAGAAGCGGCTGTCGTTAACACGAGGCGGCAACGTGCGCTACCAGCTCAAGACGCCGTACCGGGACGGCACCACGCACGTCATTTTCGAACCATTGGATTTCATTGCAAGGCTGGCCGCCCTGGTACCGAAGCCCAGAGTCAACCTAACCCGCTTCCACGGGGTGTTCGCACCCAACAGTCGGCACCGGGCGTTGGTCACGCCGGCAAAACGGGGCAGGGGCAACAAGGTCAGGGTGGCTGATGAACCGGCAACACCAGCACAACGGCGAGCGTCGATGACATGGGCGCAACGGCTCAAGCGTGTTTTCAATATCGACATCGAGACCTGCAGCGGCTGCGGCGGCGCCATGAAAGTCATCGCCTGCATTGAAGACCCTATAGTGATCAAGCAGATCCTTGATCACCTGAAGCACAAAGCCGAAACCAGCGGGACCAGGGCGTTACCCGAAAGCCGGGCGCCACCGGCTGAGCTGCTCCTGGGTCTGTTTGACTGACGAGCCTGAAGGCCAACGATACCAATCAAAATGCTGCGTTCACAGCGCCGCGGCAGGGATCCGCCGTGCTGGTTGTCGGAAAAGGAGCCGCTAGTGGGAAAGAGGAGGGTAAATTTTCAGCGTTGCTGGCTCCCCGTCAGCCGGATTGGGTTGCATCGCAGGGGTGTCGAAAGAGTCAACTGCGGTCCAAAGCTGTTGGACTTGGGTGAAAAGGGCGTTTATTCTTCCTATACGTGCCGCGTTCCAGGCGGCGACTATGAGGGCTATGTCGATGCCCATGTGCGCCGGCTGGAGGCGCTACGCCGGGCCGGTATCGTCGAGCGGATCGACGCCGACCAATGGCGCATCCCCAATGATCTGGTCAGCCGTGCCGCCGCCCATGACGCCGGCCGAGACAGTCAGGCCAGCGTTCGCGTCCTTTCCCCGGTCGATCTGAACAAACAGATCGGATCGGACGGCGCGACCTGGCTGGACCGGCGGCTGATCCACGGCGAGACGGCCGACCTTGCGCCAACCGGCTTCGGGCAACAAGTCCGCGAAGCCATGGACCAGCGCCGCGAGCACCATATCGAACAGGGCGACGCCACCCGCAGCCGGGACAGCCGCGTCTTCTACCGGCGCAACCTTCTCGCCATCCTGCGGGAGCGCGAGGTAGCCGGCGTCGGATCGGATATGGCTTTGAGTAAGGGCCTGCCGTTCCGCGCCGCCACGGACGGCGAGAGCGTCAGCGGCAAGTTTACCGGAACCGTGCATCTATCGAGCGGCAAGTTCGCCGTGGTCGAGAAATCCCATGAGTTCACCCTTGTCCCGTGGCGGCCGATCATCGACCGCCAACTCGGCCGCGAGGTTATGGGCATCGTGCAGGGCGGGTCGGTGTCGTGGCAGTTAGGGCGGCAGAGGGGGCTGGAACGCTGAGTGCGCCCATGCCGCATTGCGAAGCAAAAGATAATCGGATAAAATGTAGCAATTCATATTCGTAAGCGTGGAGTAATCAGATGGGAAATTCCAAGTCAGCAGACAAGTAAGCCGCAACAACCAGTATTGTTGTTGCGGCGCTCTGTAAGGCTAGTCTCATCTGATTGCTGACGAGCAGACGTCGCCCGGTATTCCTTAATCGAGGGTTGATTCGTCATGACCACCACACGCCCCGCGTGGGCCTATACGCTGCCGGCAGCACTGCTGCTGATGGCTCCTTTCGACATCCTCGCTTCACTGGCGATGGATATTTATCTCCCTGTCGTTCCAGCGATGCCCGGCATCCTGAACACGACGCCCGCTATGATCCAACTCACGTTGAGCCTCTATATGGTGATGCTCGGCGTGGGCCAGGTGATTTTTGGTCCGCTCTCAGACAGAATCGGGCGACGGCCAATTCTACTTGCGGGCGCAACGGCTTTCGTCATTGCGTCTCTGGGAGCAGCTTGGTCTTCAACTGCACCGGCCTTTGTCGCTTTCCGTCTACTTCAAGCAGTGGGCGCGTCGGCCATGCTGGTGGCGACGTTCGCGACGGTTCGCGACGTTTATGCCAACCGTCCTGAGGGTGTCGTCATCTACGGCCTTTTCAGTTCGATGCTGGCGTTCGTGCCTGCGCTCGGCCCTATCGCCGGAACATTGATCGGCGAGTTCTTGGGATGGCAGGCGATATTCATTACTTTGGCTATACTGGCGATGCTCGCACTCCTAAATGCGGGTTTCAGGTGGCACGAAACCCGCCCTCTGGATCAAGTCAAGACGCGCCGATCTGTCTTGCCGATCTTCGCGAGTCCGGCTTTTTGGGTTTACACTGTCGGCTTTAGCGCCGGTATGGGCACCTACTTCGTCTTCTTCTCGACGGCTCCCCGTGTGCTCATAGGCCAAGCGGAATATTCCGAGATCGGATTCAGCTTTGCCTTCGCCACTGTCGCGCTTGTAATGATCGTGACAACCCGTTTCGCGAAGTCCTTTGTCGCCAGATGGGGCATCGCAGGATGCGTGGCGCGTGGGATGGCGTTGCTTGTTTGCGGAGCGGTCCTGTTGGGGATCGGCGAACTTTACGGCTCGCCGTCATTCCTCACCTTCATCCTACCGATGTGGGTTGTCGCGGTCGGTATTGTCTTCACGGTGTCCGTTACCGCGAACGGCGCTTTGGCAGAGTTCGACGACATCGCGGGATCAGCGGTCGCGTTCTACTTCTGCGTTCAAAGCCTGATAGTCAGCATTGTCGGGACATTGGCGGTGGCACTTTTAAACGGTGACACAGCGTGGCCCGTGATCTGTTACGCCACGGCGATGGCGGTACTGGTTTCGTTGGGGCTGGTGCTCCTTCGGCTCCGTGGGGCTGCCACCGAGAAGTCGCCAGTCGTCTAACCGACGACTGGTAGCAGGCCCGCTCCGATGCGGCGCACTAACCATCGAAACCTCGTGAATGTCGGTATCCTGTCTGGCAGGATACCGCTCATTTCCCTTGTTCAGTTCATCGCCGTCGCCGAGCATCTGAATTTTCGGCATGCGGCCAAGGCACTTGGTATCAGCCAGTCGAGCGTCAGCGCGCGTGTGAAAGCGCTGGAGGATAACCTTGGTGTCCTGCTATTTGAGCGCCATGCGCGGGGCGTTCGGCTAACAGACGCAGGCAGGCACTTCATGGAGCGTGTCACGGCGGGTGTCGATCAACTCGATCACGCAGTGAAGACCGCGGAGTGACGGGCACTGGCTGGCAATGTCTAGCAACGGCAGGCATTTCGGCTGAGGGTAAAAGAACTTTCCGCTAAGCGATAGACTGTATGTAAACACAGTATTGCAAGGACGCGGAACATGCCTCATGTGGCGGCCAGGACGGCCAGCCGGGATCGGGATACTGGTCGTTACCAGAGCCACCGACCCGAGCAAACCCTTCTCTATCAGATCGTTGACGAGTATTACCCGGCATTCGCTGCGCTTATGGCAGAGCAGGGAAAGGAATTGCCGGGCTATGTGCAACGGGAATTTGAAGAATTTCTCCAAAGCCCGCGACGCAGCGCCGGCAGGCAGAGCAAGTAGAGGGCAGCGCCTGCAATCCATGCCCACCCGTTCCACGTTGTTATAGAAGCCGCATAGATCGCCGTGAAGAGGAGGGGTCCGACGATCGAGGTCAGGCTGGTGAGCGCCGCCAGTGAGCCTTGCAGCTGCCCCTGACGTTCCTCATCCACCTGCCTGGACAACATTGCTTGCAGCGCCGGCATTCCGATGCCACCCGAAGCAAGCAGGACCATGATCGGGAACGCCATCCATCCCCGTGTCGCGAAGGCAAGCAGGATGTAGCCTGTGCCGTCGGCAATCATTCCGAGCATGAGTGCCCGCCTTTCGCCGAGCCGGGCGGCTACAGGGCCGGTGATCATTGCCTGGGCGAGTGAATGCAGAATGCCAAATGCGGCAAGCGAAATGCCGATCGTGGTCGCGTCCCAGTGAAAGCGATCCTCGCCGAAAATGACCCAAAGCGCGGCCGGCACCTGTCCGACAAGTTGCATGATGAAGAAGACCGCCATCAGGGCGGCGACGACGGTCATGCCCCGGGCCCACCGGAACGAAGCGAGCGGGTTGAGAGCCTCCCGGCGTAACGGCCGGCGTTCGCCTTTGTGCGACTCCGGCAAAAGGAAACAGCCCGTCAGGAAATTGAGGCCGTTCAAGGCTGCCGCGGCGAAGAACGGAGCGTGGGGGGAGAAACCGCCCATCAGCCCACCGAGCACAGGTCCCGCGACCATCCCGAACCCGAAACAGGCGCTCATGAAGCCGAAGTGCCGCGCGCGCTCATCGCCATCAGTGATATCGGCAATATAAGCGCCGGCTACCGCCCCAGTCGCCCCGGTGATGCCGGCCACGATCCGCCCGATATAGAGAACCCAAAGGAAAGGCGTCGTCGCCATGATGGCGTAGTCGACAGCAGCGCCGGCCAGCGAGACGAGCAAGACCGGCCGCCGCCCGAAACGATCCGACAGCGCGCCCAGCACAGGTGCGCAGGCAAATTGCATCAACGCATACAGCGCCAGCAGAATGCCATAGTGGGCGGTGACGTCGTTCGAGTGAACCAGATCGCGCAGGAGGCCCGGCAGCACCGGCATAATCAGGCCGATGCCGACAGCGTCGAGCGCGACAGTGCTCAGAATTACGATCAGGGGTCTGTTGGGTTTCACGTCTGGCCTCCGGACCAGCCTCCGCTGGTCCGATTGAACGCGCGGATTCTTTATCACTGATAAGTTGGTGGACATATTATGTTTATCAGTGATAAAGTGTCAAGCATGACAAAGTTGCAGCCGAATACAGTGATCCGTGCCGCCCTGGACCTGTTGAACGAGGTCGGCGTAGACGGTCTGACGACACGCAAACTGGCGGAACGGTTGGGGGTTCAGCAGCCGGCGCTTTACTGGCACTTCAGGAACAAGCGGGCGCTGCTCGACGCACTGGCCGAAGCCATGCTGGCGGAGAATCATACGCATTCGGTGCCGAGAGCCGACGACGACTGGCGCTCATTTCTGATCGGGAATGCCCGCAGCTTCAGGCAGGCGCTGCTCGCCTACCGCGATGGCGCGCGCATCCATGCCGGCACGCGACCGGGCGCACCGCAGATGGAAACGGCCGACGCGCAGCTTCGCTTCCTCTGCGAGGCGGGTTTTTCGGCCGGGGACGCCGTCAATGCGCTGATGACAATCAGCTACTTCACTGTTGGGGCCGTGCTTGAGGAGCAGGCCGGCGACAGCGATGCCGGCGAGCGCGGCGGCACCGTTGAACAGGCTCCGCTCTCGCCGCTGTTGCGGGCCGCGATAGACGCCTTCGACGAAGCCGATCCGGACGCAGCGTTCGAGCAGGGACTCGCGGTGATTGTCGATGGATTGGCGAAAAGGAGGCTCGTTGTCAGGAACGTTGAAGGACCGAGAAAGGGTGACGATTGATCAGGACCGCTGCCGGAGCGCAACCCACTCACTACAGCAGAGCCATGTAGACAACATCCCCTCCCCCTTTCCACCGCGTCAGACGCCCGTAGCAGCCCGCTACGGGCTTTTTCATGCCCTGCCCTAGCGTCCAAGCCTCACGGCCGCGCTCGGCCTCTCTGGCGGCCTTCTGGCGCTCCTGCTGCGGCGTCCGCTCGTGGGCCGTGGCGCGGGTCCGCGCGCCGGCCTCGTGCGCCTGGCGCTCGCGGGCGAGGTCCAGGGCGGCCGTCTTCACGTTCTGCCTTGCGCAGATGAGATAGATCTAGCGTGGACTCAAGGCTCTCGCGAATGGCTCGCGTTGGAAACTTTCATTGACACTTGAGGGGCACCGCAGGGAAATTCTCGTCCTTGCGAGAACCGGCTATGTCGTGCTGCGCATCGAGCCTGCGCCCTTGGCTTGTCTCGCCCCTCTCCGCGTCGCTACGGGGCTTCCAGGGGTCGTTTGCGGGAAGGGGCGGAATCCTACGCTAAGGCTTTGGCCAGCGATATTCTCCGGTGAGATTGATGTGTTCCCAGGGGATAGGAGAAGTCGCTTGATATCTAGTATGACGTCTGTCGCACCTGCTTGATCGCGGCCGCGATAGCTAGATCGCGTTGCTCCTCTTCTCCATCCGCGTTCCAAGCTGCGGAAAGGCACCCATAAGCGTACGCCTGGTCGAGCAGGCGACGCGGATCGACGTCCAGCGCACGAGAGAATGCGTCCGCCATCTGTGCAATGCGTCTAGGATCGAGACAAAGGTCGTCTCTGTCAGCCGGATCGTAGAACATATTGGCGGCGCCAAAGCCCACTTCACCGACCAGACCGACGGGATCTATCACCAGCCAGCCGCGACTGGAGAACATGATGTTTTCATGATGCAGATCGCCATGTAGCCCACGCAGTTCCGAGGCATTGCTCATCATTTGATCGGCTATAATCGCCGCGTGGACGTAGTCAGTTTGACAACCTGCGTTTTGATCATCGCGCGCCCGCTGAAACAAAGCTGCAAAGCGATCCCGGATCGGGAGAAGGGCAGAAGGCAGGGGTTCCTCAGATGCGGCATACAGCTTCGCCATTAGTTCCGCTGCAATTTCGGTCGCCTGGTAGTCGCCGTGCTCGGCAACGATGTGAGAGAGCATTCGCTCCCCGGCATATTCGAGCAACATCAGATTGTTCTCACGACCGAGCAACCGGACTGCTCCCCTCCCATTGCGCCATACCAGATAGTCGGCCCCGCGCAGTTCATCAGCAATGTCTTCTATAGGTTTCAATCCCTTGACGATTGCAGGAGTCCCGTCTGGCAATGAAACTTTCCAAACGAGGCTGGAAAAGGTGTCCGCAATGAGAACAGGTTGCGAAACGTGCCAATGAGCAGGAAAAACAGGCGGCATGAACATCAACCCCAAGTCAGAGGGTCCAATCGCAGATAGAAGGCAAGGCGTTCGCGGTCGGGGGCTTCGATCCCCAATACATTGAATAGGACAGCGAAGGCGCGCTCTGCTTCATCTGGCGCTGCCCAGTTCTCTTCGGCGTTAGCAATCATGAGTGCCAAATCGGCATAGCGATCTGCTGTTCCGAGCCGCCCAAGGTCGATCAGACCCGTGCATTGAAGAGTTTTAGGGTCCACCATGAAGTTCGGCATGCAGGGATCACCATGGCAAACAACCATATCGGTGCGCTCTTGGTCGAGCCGCACCGGTAGCTCTCGTTCGACACGAGCCAAAAGATCGAGCTGCGGCGTACTCTTGTCCTCGTCCGGTAAGAAGTCGGGATTGACGGCATTGCGGGACACCACATCAACGGCGCGTCCGAACATTCGCGACAGCCTGCGCTCAAACGGACATTGATCAACCGATAGGCTGTGAACAGCGCCAAGTTGCTGCCCCATTGACGGCCACGCTTTGAGCAAATCCGCTCCAGACAGATCAGCCGCCGGTACTCCCGGAATTGCCGTTATCACCAAGCATGCACCCTCCTGTTCCTCCTGCCAGTTGATGACCTCGGGGCAAGCCACACCTCGACCTTTGAGCCAAATGAGGCGGTCACGCTCTCCAGCGAGCTCACCGCGGCGGGAAGCAGGTGCGATTTTCGCGAAGGCATGCCCGTCACCACGTCGAAAAACAAAATCACCAGATTCTCCGCCTCTGACAGGCAACCAGTCAGAATGCGATTCACCAAAAAAAATATTAGTTCGATTCAATGGAGGTTCCTTCAGTTTTCTGATGAAGCGCGAATATAGAGAAATATCCCGAATGTGCAGTTAACGAATTCTTGCGGTTTCTTTCAGCGCCGCCAATACCGCCAGCCCGTCGCGCAAGGGGCGCGGCTCGTGTGTGCGGATGAAGTCAGCTCCACCTGCGGCGGCGGCAAGCTCTGCAGCGAGTGTCGCGGCCCCGACATCCCCCGGACCACGGCCTGTGAGCGCGCGCAGAAAGGATTTGCGCGAAACAGACAGAAGCACCGGCAAATCGAAGCGCAGCCGCAATTCATCGAACCGCGCCAGCACCGAGAGCGAGGTTTCGGGAGCAGCCCCCAGAAAAAACCCCATGCCGGGATCAAGGACAAGGCGGTTGCGTTTGATACCGGCTCCCGTCAGCGCCGCGATGCGCGCGTCAAAGAACGCCGCAATGTGATCCATGATGTCGCCAGCGGGTGCCTCGCGCCGATCTGCCTGCCCGTCTTGCACCGAATGCATAACGACGAGTTTGGCAGATGATTTCGCCAATTGCGGATAGAACGCAGCGTCTGGAAAACCGCGAATATCATTGAGATAGGCCACACCACGCGACAAGGCATAGGCTTGCGTCGCGGGTTGATAACTGTCGAGCGAGACGGGAATGCCATCTGCCTTGAGCGCGTCCAGCACCGGCGCGATACGCGCGATTTCTGTGTCGGACGAAACAGGCGCGGCGTCGGGATTGCTGGATGCCGGACCGAGGTCGATCACATCTGCCCCCTCGGCCATCAGCTTACGCGCCTGCGCAATGGCTGCGTCTGGCGCCAGATACCGGCCTCCATCGGAGAAACTGTCCGAGGTTATGTTGACGATGCCGAAAATGATGAGCGATTTATTCATGGGGGCTTCTATAATAATAATAATCGAGCATGAGTCTCATACGGATGCTCGGGTCGAAAGGGAATCCCCAGGCGAGTAACCTGTTTGCGGTGATCCATTAGCTGCAGGAGCAGAATAGCATACATCTGGAAGCAAAGCCAGGAAAGCGGCCTATGGAGCTGTGCGGCAGCGCTCAGTAGGCAATTTTTCAAAATATTGTTAAGCCTTTTCTGAGCATGGTATTTTTCATGGTATTACCAATTAGCAGGAAAATAAGCCATTGAATATAAAAGATAAAAATGTCTTGTTTACAATAGAGTGGGTTTCCGGTGCTCCTTTGACACTCTCTCCATATCCCTCAGGTCCGGCACCAACAGATACCACGTTATTTTCTCCCGACACCTGTGAGCCATGGCCCAGAGCTACAGAGCCTGAAGAATTTTCTATTCCAGCCCATCCCCCAATAGCAACACTCTGCTGTGAATTAAGTACCTCAGCGCTCTTACCTATGGCAACACCATATTTTGACTCAGCCTGACCGGCATCCCTTCCCAGGGTGACACTGTGTGGAGAATTATACACTCCCGAAAAAGAGCCAAACTGAAGACTTCCTGGTGAATCCATGTTAAAAGCGCCACCTCCCAAAAGGAAAGTGTTATTAGCTGTACCAGTTGAATTCGTAATAAAAGAGTTTTCTCCAATCAGTAAGCTGGAAGAATTAGCATCAACAGGCCCTGTCAAAACAGCCTGAGCCTGAGCCGAGAGCAGCAGGGCCACACTCACTGCCAGCGCGCTTTTCTTTAAAAAAGCATCACGTCTTTTAAGCATTCTGTTATTCTCCTGTATTATTACTTCACCAGCCAGAACGGTAGTGCGGAGCAAAAATACAGTGATAAGAATCCTCTTTTATTAATTTAATAATGCCAGGAATATTATTGTGTATAATATGCGACCTCAATTTAAGCAGCAGAAAACGACTGGCATTAAAATCATTAAATTATAAACATATACAACTTTGTAAAGGTGGTTATAATAAACCTGATTACTTTAACGTCTGTATACCTGCACTGCTGATATCACAAAACAATAAAAATCCTGGTTAATATCTCTGATGATTGAATGAGAAATTCACGATGTCTGGTGAGAATTCTGTTCAAAACGAGGAATGCAGACGTACATGTGGCAGGCATGGACTTCTACCAATTTAACTTTTTTCCTTCCTTGTATTTACACATTGCACATTTTGCGCTACAAAAATTTCACGTGGCACGCACCACGTGATCCGTAGAAAAGCCTCTTGTTACGAATTTCGTAAACCGCACGTCTGTCTGGTCGTGCGGATTTTTTATCCGTCAACTTCACATGAAACCCGCCAGAGCACTGTTTCCGGATTCAGACATCAGGCATATTATTATCCACGATGTCGTGAACAAGATCACACTTTTGCAATTCCTTTATTGATCGAAAGCAGTTAATCACGGAAATTAATTACCGGAGTGAAAGCATTTGCTATATAAACATTCCCAGAAGACATCTTCATGTTGAATATTATTCCCTTATTGACTAGCCCCTCTGACAGAATTTCAGAGGGGGTTTTTTATCAGTTTCACCATCCAACCCTGTACGCCAGAATGGTTTCACTGTCACTCAGTTCTGCTATTGCCTTTTTCATCTCCCTTTACCTTACGTTCTGCCAGAGTCTGAGCCATTTGAACAGGAGGTTATCATTGATATCGTGTTCCCGGGCAATACGGGCAACAGAGGCTCCTGGTTGCAAAACCAGTTTAACCATTTGAAGTTTAACTCATTTGAAAATGATCTGCGGGGTTCTGCGGATAATGTTTTTGCTCCATAACAGGCGCCCACCAGTTTGAAAAGGTGGGCACCTACGTTACCAATACTGGCTTAATGGATACATACGGCGGTCGGTTCTTACGGTAAAACGACACAACCAAACGCTGGCTTTGTTGAATAAATCAGATTTCGGGTAAGTCTCCCCCGTAGCGGGTTGTGTTTTCAGGCAATACGCACGCTTTCAGGCATACCTGCTTTCGTCATTTTGTTCAGCGC
>NZ_JBJQLL010000061.1:0-13945 GCF_046486405.1 Escherichia sp. WS338
CGAAGTTGGATGCAAATGTCAGATCGTGTGCGCCTGTTAGGGCGCGGCTGGTAAGAGAGCCTTATAGGCGCATTTGAAAAACCTCCGGCTATGCCGGAGGATATTTATTATAAATATATTAACCGTTATAAAATATCATATCAAAAGTTAAGTGGTCACATTTCAAATATCAAGTTGATAGTATTGGCCTGGTGATTATTTATGGGTGGCAATAAAAAGACAGTATTAATCATCCATAGGGATATTCTCTGCACTTTTATTTCCATTATGCTAATGCCTTACTGAATTATGAAGCATTTTTTAAGCATCCAACTTTAGCTAGATTAATGGTTTATTATTTTCTACATCTTCAATATATAAAAGCGTATTATCAATGGCGTAGTAACTGCGTTTGTTATGATTAACATCAGTAACCCACCGGAAAACGCCCGCGTCTGCCAGTGTTGAACAGTACTCCCGAAATGTAGATTTTCCGCAAATATGAAGCAATGCGGCCTCTTTTATTTTAGCAGGGTTCTTGGTCGTACTAACTTTTAACAGGTTCCTGGTTCCTCTTAATAACAAAACCGTGTCATCGTGAGTAATAATTCTGATGTTATCCGTAGCCAGATAATAAATGTAATGTGCAATACGGTGATGTTTTAATTCTGAATAAAACCAGGAGAAGTTTTGCTCTTTTCTCACTTGCTCAAACATCTTTTGAAAAACAACGACCTGATCCATCAGGATAATAACCTCTTGTTAGTTGTGAGACTGCGTAGTGTGCACGATCGGTTTTACCACTTCAATCTGGTCTGTCCTTTGGCTGTGATATGTACAAAGTGTGAAAGGGGGATTACCTGAATTCTCCCGGTGAGCATTTTGCAACGGACCAGCTCCGGTGCAAACGCTGTTGTGGGTTCAGATTATAAGATTCTGTCTAAGGGGCGGGATAAAGGTGAAATTAGGGGGCATGAAAGATGACTTTATAACCTTGCTCACCCCAGTGTTGTAAAAGTTCGTTTTGCCTTCTCGTTGGTGCCATGCCTGTCCAGACAATCAATGTTTGCGTTGGGAACAGTTCCGGGCGCGGCGATTCAATGGGATCAGCAAGAACAGAAATGTGCCATCCTGACAATGATAAACGCCATGCTTCCAGCCACAATCGTGCTCTCTCTTCAACATTCCACGCCATCAGAATGGCTTCTTTACCGGGCTTACGGCGCATTTCGAAAAGCGATGCTGCTGCGTATTCAATTAATGCGCCGTCAAACATACTGCTCATAATGCGGGAGGTGTTGTGATCAAGCACGAGACGCTGGCGAACAGGAAGGTAAACATGATTAATCAATTGATCTACCGGGTACTCTCGACCCAGTGAAATAATTCTCGCGCGTAGTTTGGCAGGATTAGCCATACGAAGAATTGACATCATCTCTTCTTGCAGGCGGCTCCAGTCATCTTCCGTATCCTGGCTGGTGGTTTCCAGTAATGCTTTAACTTTGCCTACAGGAACGCCATTACTTATCCAACGCTTGATCTCTTCGATGCGTTGTATGTCTTCTTCATCAAAGAGTCGGTGTCCGCCTTCACTGCGCTGTGGTTTTAACAAACCGTAGCGGCGTTGCCAGGCCCGGAGAGTGACAGGATTAATCCCGCAACGTTCAGCAACATCACCAATGCTGTAATAAGCCACAATTCCTCCTTGCGGTCACAAATCTCCGTCGCCTGTACACGACCCAATAATACTTTGTACAATATACGCTAAAATTGTACAAAGTATAAATAAGATTTCAGCTAAATTGGATGAAACATTATTTTTAATGTGGATTAAATTTAAACATAACGTATTCATTTTCACGATGATTTCCAGAAATCATGCGAAATAATGTGCTGAAAATTATTTTTTCTCCGGCCACGCAACTGAAGGGATACCATTCAATTTAGCTTTGGCAAACAGATCTCCCTGAAACATCTCAATTCCTGCAGATTCAAGCCACATCCACTCTTCTGGTGTTGTCACACCCATAGCAGAGACTTGAATTTCAAGTGATGTACAGCATTTTATGATCGCCTGAATAATTGCCTGCCGTGGCCCACTTTTATGAACATTGGTAATCAATTCCTGACTGATTTTAATTCTGTCAGGCTGGAAGCGTGACAGGAGTAACAAACCGGCAAAACCTGCGCCAAAATGATCAATTGCTACACTGATACCAGCAGCCTTTAGCGATTTAACCGCTTCGGCAAACTCATCAAACCGAGATATGACTTCACTTTCAGTAAATTCAACGATGATTTGTTCAGGCACCAGACCATTGGCCTTTATTTCATCAAGTAAAAAAGAGACTGCGTCAGGCTCGTTAACCAGGGTCATAGGTAATAGATTGATTGATATCATTTTATCACCGAGCTCAAGTGCGTGTGCCATCGCGAATGCAAGCGCCTTACTTTTAAGATCCGCTGTGTAGATTTCCCCGTCTTTACGCTGCCCAACCGCTATAGCTGACGGGCTGTCTTCATTTTTTTGCACAATGGCTTCAAAAGCGATTATCCGCCGCGATAAGGGATCGACAATAGGATGAAAGGCAAAGTGGTCGTTTATAGTTGGTGAAAGGGTACAGGAATCAAGTTCTTTATCAGATCCGTCAGCGATAAAAAGCCAGGAGTCTTCGGCAGGGATCTCGAAATAGGTTGCTTGTTCGGTTGCAAGGACAAAAGTACGAAAAAATTGTAGCGCTCTGTCATCATAAGTTAGCTGAAATTTTGATGTGCCTTTGTCGAATACGGCCTGTAAAACGTCATCTCGCTCGTGCAGGCGCAAATCAAATAATTCCATTCCCGCTTTGCCAAAACGGCGAGCAGGCGCGTAATCGCACAGCAGCTCAACAATATTATAGTGCCGTGGATCCTGGCATATAGCCCGATATATCATTTTAACCTGTTCTTCCGGACCTTCCAGAAGCTGGAAAAAATGAGATCCATTAAACAGTAAGATCCCTGTTACGTCAGACTGCATGTTCCTGCGATTTGCTATCGAAACCATTTCTTCGATTTTTTTGACAGGTTCGTCGTCACGTATATGGCTACGATAAATAAGGGTGGTAAGCATTAACTGTCCAGGGTAATGGGAGAGGCGAGAGTAAGACGGTAACAGACATATCTTCCGGTGTCTTTCTTTTAATACCAAAACATAACTGTTTCTTTACATTGATAAAAAATGGAAAAAGTTGAAGATGAGTTGGCGAAAATTCTTGTATAGATTGTCATTTAAATGATGCAATATTTTTTATCATAACATGTTGTTTTATATGTATTAGCACTAAATGCAAAAAATTAATTTATCATTTTGTACACATATTTCGTACAAGTTTGCTATTGTTACCTCACTTAACATTGATTAACATTTTTAACAGAGGCGTAGCATGCATCAAAATTCAGTGACTTTAGATTCTGCGGGAGCAATCACTCGTTACTTTGCAAAAGCTAACTTGCCTACTCAGCAGGAAACTCTCGGGGAAATTGTGACTGAGATTTTGAAAGATGGACGTAATCTGAGTCGAAAGTCGCTTTGTGCCAAACTTCTAGGCCGACTGGAACAAGCGACAGGGGAAGAGGAACAGAAACATTATAATGCACTAATTGGGTTGCTTTTTGAATAATGCAACAGCCTGATTATTTAACAGGTTAGCTATGAAGTCGTTATGAAGACATCTGATAATGAAAGTACAAAATATGAAATTACTGGCCAGGCGGTGCTCCAGATACTGCGCATGAAGATAAATTTTTCGTTGCAGACTCTTATTAAGCAATTACTCGTAATGAAATCGGCTGAGGAAAATGCTTTCCGACGAGATTTAATTGACAGCATAATTCGTGATTTTAGCAACAGTGATACAGGAGGGCCAAACAGAAGAACAGCGATAGCTGACAATAAAAGTATGTTCAATGGTAAGAAAATAAACAGAATACATTAAAATTTCATAAGTAAGATGAGAGGTTACCATGCTTGAAGATACTACTATTCATAATGCAATAACTGATAAAGCGTTATCAAGTTACTTTCGTAGTTCAGGTAATTTGTTAGAAGAAGAGTCAGCTGTGTTAGGGCAGGCTGTGACCAATTTAATGCTTTCAGGCGATAATGTTAATAATAAAAATATTATCTTAAGTCTGATACACTCCCTGGAAACAACAAGTGATATTCTCAAAGCTGATGTGATTAGAAAAACACTGGAAATCGTGTTGCGATACACAGCTGATGATATGTAACTTTTAATTATTAAGTATAAGTTTATAGAAAACTCAGTCATCTTATTTTTGTCTGTCGCTTTAGACTATACACAGCATAATTTTATTGGGTCAATATTCCTACGAGGCTGACATGAATAATTCAATCCCCGAGAGATTTATTTTGCAATGTGCTTTGTTTAAAAATCTCGAGAGGGAGGTGCTCATGACGCACGGGTATGTTGATAGTCATATTATTGATCAGGCTTTACGCTTGCGTTTAAAAGATGAAACTAGTGTGATTCTTTCTGATCTCTATCTGCAAATATTGCAGTACATTGAAATGCATAAGACTACACTAACGGATATCATTATTAATGACAGGGAATCCGTGATCTCTTAGAACTTGAGTAAGGTTATAGAATAAACATCAGCTGTATCACCATGCTGGTGCAAAGTGAGCATTTCAGGCGTTATGCTTTCTTAATATATCCGCAATATCAGGGGGCAAACAGGAATGGAGAGCGCTCGTTTTTCATTCTTGACGCCTGATATCCCACCTAATTTGTTTAATTCTGCCTACATTGTGCTCAATAATTAATAGGTTAGATGAAGTTGGAGAAAATTTTATCTTCGGCGTGGATATTTGTGATGCTCTCTACCATGCTCTCTGTAGACGCCAGCGCGAGCGAATGAACGTCATTTTCATGTATTAAACCCTTTGTCCGGGACAAGCGAATGCGCAATACACTCATACCCATCCTCGTTGCGATATGCTTGTTTATAACCGGTGTCGCTATTTTGAACATCCAGCTCTGGTATTCCGCAAAAGCAGAGTACCTGGCGGGAGCGAGATATGCCGCCAACAATATCAATCATATACTTGAAGAAGCGTCACAGGCGACTCAAACAGCGGTTAACATTGCCGGGAAGGAATGCGACCTCGAGGAGCAATATCAGCTTGGCACTGAAGCAGCTCTGAAACCTCACCTGCGCACAATCATCATTCTCAAACAGGGTACGGTCTGGTGTACATCCTTACCGGGGAATCGGGTCCTGCTGTCTCGTATTCCTGTTGTCCCGGACAGTAATTTACTGTTGGCTCCGGCAATCGACACCGTTAATAGATTACCTATCCTGCTCTATCAGAGCCAATTTGCAGATACGCGCATTTTGGTTACGATAAGTGATCAGCATATTCGCGGGGCACTTAATGTACCCTTGAAAGGGGTAAGGTATGTATTACGCGTGGCAGATGACATTATTGGACCTACGGGTGATGTGATGACGCTTAATGGACACTATCCCTATACCGAGAAGGTTCACTCCACAAAATATCATTTCACTATTATCTTTAACCCGCCGCCACTCTTTAGCTTCTACAGACTTATCGATAAAGGCTTTGGGATTTTGATATTTATTCTGTTAATCGCCTGCGCCGCTGCCTTCCTGCTTGATAGGTATTTCAATAAAAGCGCAACGCCTGAAGAGATCCTGCGACGGGCTATAAATAATGGTGAGATCGTCCCTTTTTACCAACCTGTGGTAAATGGTCGGGAAGGGACATTGCGGGGAGTTGAGGTGTTAGCCCGCTGGAAACAACCTCACGGTGGATATATATCACCTGCGGCATTTATTCCACTTGCTGAAAAATCCGGATTAATCGTTCCGCTTACGCGAAGCCTGATGAATCAGGTTGCCAGACAGATGAACGCTATCGCGAGTAAATTGCCGGAAGGTTTTCATATTGGAATTAATTTTAGCGCCTCGCATATTATTTCGCCGACGTTTGTCGACGAGTGCTTAAATTACCGTGACAGTTTTACCCGCCGCGATTTAAACCTCGTTCTGGAAGTTACCGAGCGTGAGCCATTAAATGTTGATGAAAGTCTGGTTCAGCGGTTGAACATTCTGCATGAAAATGGTTTTGTCATCGCGCTGGATGATTTCGGTACTGGCTACTCAGGGCTTTCTTATCTGCATGACCTGCATATTGATTATATCAAAATTGATCACAGTTTCGTTGGCCGCGTCAACGCAGACCCAGAATCAACTCGGATTCTGGATTGTGTATTGGATCTGGCGCGTAAACTTTCGATCAGTATCGTCGCTGAAGGTGTCGAAACGAAAGAACAACTTGACTATCTGAATCAAAATAATATCACATTTCAGCAGGGTTATTATTTCTATAAACCGGTAACATACATCGACCTGGTCAAAATTATCCTTTCTAAACCGAAGGTGAAGGTTGTGGTTGAGTGAAAATTGATCAGTAAGGCCATGGTGCGGTGTAATTATAGACAGCTAATTAGCTCGTTGCCTCTTGTTACTATTGTTCATTATTTTGTTTGCTATAATTGTTTGAAAGTTTTGACAGGATTGCCATTAGTAGCATGAACAATAGTAATAATCTGGATTATTTCACTCTCTATATCATCTTTTCCATTGCATTTATGCTGATCACTCTCCTGGTCATCCTTATTGCAAAACCCAGTACCGGGCTGGGAGAAGTGCTTGTGACGATAAATTTGCTTAATGCCCTTGTTTGGCTGGCGATCAATCTGATTAATCGATTAAGGGAAAGACTCGTAAGGCACAGGGATCAGCACTAATCTTTCAGTTTCTCACTGTCAGTATGCGGCTGAATGGGTTGCTGGCAGTGAACGCCTGGATCATTGAAGAAAGGAATTATTGCGCAAATAGTTGTCAACTCTGTTGTTATCACAGTTGTTTTATATATCATTGAAATAATTTCTATGGCAACTATTAATGGTTTTGATGTCGAAGAGTTATTTGTTAAACAAAATCGTCACCCCAAAGTGATCAATGTCATGAAAATAAGGTGAAAAATGATAATGCCGCCTTATTTATCATTTATATATTGTCGCTGTTTATCTATTTAAATTTTTTGTGCTTTTGTTTTTGTCTTTACCCTCCGTTTTGGTAATCTGAACTCATAGGTTATTTGACCAGGAATGTTTGTTAATCCAATGAATGGATGGTTAATCTATGAAACTGAAAAAACTCCCCGGGTTTAGTTTAGGACTTATTGCTTTGGCGGTGGGTAATGCATATGCAACACAATTGTTGGATGATTATAGTATACTTTCCTATATAACTGATGAAGAATCGCCGATTGAAATCAAAGATAATAATTCGATAAGTAATGGAGAGTATCTAACCACTAAAGACGAAAGCCATGCTGTGAAAGTGGATGACGGTGTAACTGGATATATAAATAATGCCAGTGTGATGACTAGTGGTGATGGATCTTATGGTATTTCTGTTGATAGTCATAACAAAGTATTATATATAAGTGATAGCGATATTAAGACCTCTGGAAGCGTATCTGACAAAGGAAATAACCAAGATGTTAATGGAGGGATAACAGCCAGCGCAGTAGTCAGTGAATTTGGTGGCACCATCGTTATGAATGGTGATAATTCAGTCGAGACGAGGGGGGCATATTCAGCGGGACTTTTAAGTCAGGTTAATGATTCTGGGATTGTGGAAAATAACACCCGTCTTGAAACCACAGATAAAACGAACATTGTTACCTATGGGGAAAATGCAGTAGGTGTTCTTGCATGTTCAAGTCCTGGAGAGTCTCGAACATGTGTCGATGCTGTAGATGATGAAGTTAGTGATTCTAATAGTTACGAAGTTATTAGCCGTGCTGATTTAAAAATGAATGGTGGTTCCATAACAACTAATGGCACTAATAGCTATGGTGCTTATGCTAATGGGGAAAAAGCATATATTAATTTAGATTATGTGGCACTTGAAACCGGGTAGCATGGAAGTTATGCAGTTGCTATTCGACAAGGTAACATTGATATAAAAAATAGTTCTATTACAACAAAAGGCACTAAAGCCCCCATTGCAAAAATATACAATGGTGGAGAGTTATTTTTTTTCCAATGTCACCGCGGTATCAGAACAAGATAAAGGAATATCAATTGATGCATCAAATATCGATTCTCAAGCCAAAATAGCACTATCAAGTGTCGAACTTTCAAGTGCTTTGGATAGTATTGATGTTAACAAAACTACAACGGATGTAAGCATCCTTAATCGAAGTATTATCACGCCTGGTAATAATATTCTGGTTAATAATACTGGAGGTGGCTTAAACATAATTTCGTCCGACTCTACTCTAAATGGAGCGACTAAACTCGTTAGCGGCACAACCACACTGAAGCTTTCAGAAAACACAATCTGGAATATGAAAGATGACTCCGTTGTTACCCATCTGACTAATTCAGACAGTATTATCAATCTTTCGTATGATGATGGTCAAACATTTACCCAAGGAAAAACGTTAACCGTAAAAGGTAATTATGTCGGTAATAATGGTCAGCTTAATATCCGCACCGTATTAGGTGATGATAAATCGGCTACGGACAGACTTATTGTTGAGGGTAATACTTCGGGGTCAACTACCGTCTATGTGAAAAATGCTGGAGGAAGCGGCGCGGCCACGCTAAATGGGATCGAACTCATAACTGTGAATGGCGATGAATCTCCAGCAGATGCCTTCAGACAAGGTGATGCAAGGATTGCAGCTGGAGCTTTCGAATATCAACTAAAACAACAAGGCAAAAACTGGTATTTGACAAGTTATCAGTCATTGAATGAGGAGGATAACAGCTCAGAGGGAGATTCAGAATCAATAGAAAATCCTACCCCCGTCCTGCGCCCCGAAGCTGGAAGTTACGTCGCCAACCTGGCAGCCGCTAACACTCTTTTTGTTATGCGTCTGAACGATCGTGCAGGTGAAACGCGTTACATCGATCCTGTAACTTAACAGGAGCGTTCAAGCCGGCTTTGGCTACGTCAAATTGGCGGGCATAATGCCTGGCGTGACAGCAACGGACAGTTGAGAACGACCTCGCATCGCTACGTCTCGCAGTTAGGGGCGGATCTGTTAACCGGTGGTTTTACCGACAGTGACAGTTGGCGTTTGGGAGTGTTGGCTGGTTATGCCCGCGACTACAACTCAACTCATTCCAGCGTGTCGGATTATCGTTCGAAAGGGAGTGTCAGAGGCTATAGCGCAGGGCTGTATGCCACCTGGTTTGCCGATGACATCAGTAAAAAAGGCGCATACATTGACGCCTGGGCGCAATATAGCTGGTTTAAAAACTCGGTGAAAGGGAATGAATTAGCCTATGAATCCTATAGTGCGAAAGGCGCAACCGTCTCGCTGGAAGCGGGTTACGGCTTTGCCCTGAATAAATCCTTTGGTCTGGAAGCGGCGAAATATACGTGGATCTTCCAGCCACAGGCACAGGCTATCTGGATGGGCGTCGATCATCATGCGCACACCGAAGCCAATGGCTCACGTATTGAGAATGACGCAAATAACAACATCCAGACCCGACTTGGTTTCCGCACCTTTATTCGTACTCAGGAGAAAAGCAGCGGTCTGCATGGTGACGACTTTGAACCTTTTGTTGAAATGAACTGGATCCATAACAGTAAAGATTTTGCTGTCTCAATGAACGGTGTGAAAGTTGAACAAGACGGGGCGCGTAATCAGGGGGAAATTAAACTTGGCGTAAATGGCAATCTGAATCCGGCGGCCAGCGTCTGGGGTAATGTGGGCGTGCAGCTGGGTGATAATGGCTACAATGACACCACAGTGATGGTGGGCCTGAAATATAAGTTCTGATCCCGCCATTAGCTAAAAAACCGCGTCGATTTCATCGACGCGGTAACATATGAAATATTATTTTTTGCCGATAGCACGCATGGTGTCATCAATTGCCGTGATCAACAGCATTTGCGGGTCTTTAGCGCAAACCTGATTCAGTTTTTCTACCACTTTGGCGCTCAGTTCCGGAGATTGCTCAATTTTTAAATCACGGCTGGCAACGCTGGCATTACCCATTACCGCAACAATTTCTGCAACCTGTGCGCTGTCAGTTTTTGCCATTTCGTTGGCTTCTGCGCAAGTAATATAGGTTTCTGACGGCAAACCGTTTTTAATATTGTAGTCCTGCGCCCAGGTCATTGGTGCGAAAAAAAACAGACCCGCCAGTAAAGCAAATTTTTTCATCATCATTCCTTATTTCATTTTACCCAGAATTGCACCACCCGTACCGCCAATCACGGCACCTTTAATCGCCCCTTCGAGGCCATTGCCGGTCAGAACGCCAGTGACAGCACCAACGGCGGCACCCACTTTTGCACCTTTACGCGCATTTTTACCGTCGCGGCCTTTTTCTGTTACTGCACCAACACCAGCGCCAACAGCTGCACCTTTCAGTACGCCATTAACACCATTGCCAGTAAGTAAACCAACGCCTGCGCCTAGCAATGCACCTTTCGTGGTGCGGTTCATATCCGCCATCGCTGGCGTGGAGCAGAACAATGCTGAGATAAGCCCGAAGGCAAGTATTTTTTTCTTCAACTTAGATGTCCGGTATTAAGTAAGTTGCACACACAATAATTTCGTCTTCAATTAAGATCTGCTTAACTAAAGAACGCTCGCTATTATTCAGATAATTCAAAATGAGCGTGACTGTGATGATAGGAATTATGTTTTTTACGGGAATAAGAATAATCTCAAATGATAAATAACTCATTGATTGACAATATTTTTATTCAAGAAGTGTCATTGAGTGTTAATACAATGTTGTAAAGGTAAGATAATCTGATTTATGAATATTATTGTGTGATTTTTATGTGAGCAGAAAATATTCATCAGCAATGATTACATTAGTCATTTTATTTTGTCGACGGCCTCATTGTCGAAAAATAAGCGTACAACAGTATTATCAGAAAAGAGTGATTTTTTATCCAACTACACTTCAGCGCACTGCGTTTAAAAAATGCCTCTTTCTTATGCGGGATATCATTATTTCATCATGATGTCTTTGGTGAGCGGTGAACACAATACACTTGCGCTGCCTATTCAGGAGCAATCCCCTGGTCTGGTGCCTGCGGGATGATGTTGCAGCAGAGCTAAGGTCACTTAGACGCTACTATCATTTGTCCAATGGCATGGGGTCGAAATCAGTCGATACCCGCAGTATATATCGTGAACTTGGTGCAACGCTGAGTTACAACATGCGTCTGGGGAACGGCATGGAAGTTGAGCCGTGGCTGAAGGCGGCTGTGCGCAAAGAATTTGTCGATGATAACCGGGTGAAAGTGAATAATGACGGTAATTTTGTCAATGATTTGTCGGGCAGACGTGGAATATATCAGGCAGGTATTAAAGCCTCATTCAGCAGTTCGTTAAGCGGGCATCTCGGGGTGGGGTATAGCCATGGTGCCGGTGTGGAATCCCCATGGAACGCGGTGGCTGGTGCGAACTGGTCGTTCTGACCATCAACGATTAAACTGCGCTTCGGCGCAGTTTTCGTTTACCGGGTGCTAAAAGGGAAAATTCTGCGGCAAAAAAAGCCCGCCAGTTACGGCGGGAAACCTCATCCTATGGGAGAACAATGAATAATGAAATTGCGGGGTTATCATCTCCCAGTATACCCATACTAACAATAAGGTTATTTACTCAGCCAGGTATAAACAATTTGTTCTGTGTGGGGGGAACGGCATTAAGATGTAAAGGGGGGGAAGCAATGAGTAGCATCAGCAAGAATACTCGCCGCTCTTATCAAACGTGGATGAGGGGGATGAAAAACTCAAGGCAGAGATGACTCTGCCTTGAAGATAAATGCGCTTTTACAGCGGGCTTATTTCAGCTCTTCTGCTTCCGGTAAGGTCACGTTCAGCTCAAGAATAGAAATATCGCCATCTTTTTGCTCAAGCTGTACGGTTACCATCTCAGGATCAATTTGTACGTATTTACAAATGACCTCAAGAATATCTTTACGCAACTGCGGCAGATAATGCGGTTCTGCATCACTGCGACGGCGTTCAGCAACAATAATCTGCAGCCGTTCTTTTGCAATGTTGGCCGTGTTTTTCTTCCGCGATAGAAAGAAATCGAGTAATGCCATAACTTATCCTCCGAACAAGCGTTTGAGGAAGCCTTTCTTCTCTTCTTCAATGAAGCGGAAAGGACGTTCTTCTCCCAACAGACGTTCTACGGTATCTGCGTAGGCTTTACCCGCATCGGCGTTAATGTCGAGAATGACCGGTTCACCCTGGTTAGAGGCGCGCAATACTGATTGATCCTCAGGGATCACGCCGACGAGTTTGATGCGCAGGATCTCCAGCACATCTTCCATGCTCAGCATGTCACCTCTGCTTACGCGGCCTGGGTTATAGCGCGTTAACAGCAGGTGCTCTTTAATAGGCTCTTCGCCATTTTCTGCGCGGCGTGATTTCGACGCCAGAATGCCTAAAATACGGTCAGAGTCGCGTACTGAGGAGACTTCCGGGTTGGTGGTAATAATGGCTTCGTCTGCAAAATAGAGTGCCATTAGCGCACCGGTCTCAATCCCTGCCGGGGAGTCGCAAACAATAAATTCAAAGTCCATCGCTTTCAGATCATCAAGAACTTTGGCGACCCCTTCACGGGTGAGGGCATCTTTATCGCGAGTTTGCGATGCCGGAAGAATATAGAGATTTTCAGTACGCTTATCTTTAATTAACGCCTGATTTAGCGTTGCATCGCCCTGAATGACGTTGACGAAATCGTAAACGACCCGACGTTCACAACCCATAATCAGGTCGAGATTACGCAGGCCGATATCAAAATCTATCACGACAGTTTTCTTTCCCTTCTGGGCCAAACCAGTGGCGATGGCCGCGCTGGAGGTTGTCTTACCAACCCCCCCTTTGCCCGAAGTAACAACAATAATGCGTGCCATAGAAATTCCTTGTTAAAAAGGGATCAATTTAACGGTTGAACGGTCAAAGCGTTTTCGACTAACTGCAGTCGCGCCGCTTTGCCATAAAATTCTGCTGGGATTTGATCACTCAGCCAGTATTCACCTGCGATGGACACCAGTTCCGCCATCAGGTTCGTGCAAAATATTTGCGTTTCCCGGTCACCACTTGCCCCTGCCAGCGCACGACCGCGCATCATGCCATAGACATGAATGTTACCATCGGCAATCAATTCGGCCCCAGCGCTAACGTGGCTTGTAACAATCAGATCACATTGTGGAGCATAAATACGCTGACCGGAACGCACCGGGGTATCTATTAAACGCGTTTTTGTGACCGGCGTTGTATTTTGCGCTGGAGCCTGCGGTGCGGGAGCTGGACGCGGCGCTTTTTCCTTTCCTTCCGTCAGGATAGGCAGCCCCATTTTTTCAATTTCGGCTTTAAGTTGCGCATCTTTGCAGCCACTTACGCCAATAACCCGCAAACCGGTTGCCGAAACCGCCTTATGCATCGCTGACCAGTTTACCGGGTCTTCCAGTGCACTGACGTTGAGTACAACGGGGGCATGTTTTAAAAATGCGGGGGCCTGAGCGATTTTGTCTTCCAGCGCCTGATGGATAACCTTAGGTTCTGCCTCATGCAGATGAACCACAGATAAAGTGAAGCTACTGCCTTTAAGCTCGATTGGCGTGTTTGACATCCTGGCCTTACTCAATTAGCTATTAATCATCGCCAGCGCGCGATGATGTTCCGAAGACTATAAGGCATGTTATAGTCTGGATTATATTGAGGCAAGTCACCCTCCCATTTATTCAGAGTAAAAGTGGCTTTGTTGAATAAATCAGATTTCGGGTAAGTCTCCCCCGTAGCGGGTTGTGTTTTCAGGCAATACGCACGCTTTCAGGCATACCTGCTTTCGTCATTTTGTTCAGCG
>NZ_JBJQLL010000062.1:0-13643 GCF_046486405.1 Escherichia sp. WS338
ACTCCTCCGGCAGAAGCAGAAAAAGCTTATTATGCTTCCATCGGAAACGATGATCTGGCAGCCTGAGTTCACAGATAAAACACTCTCCAGGAAACCCGGGGCGGTTCACCTACAGAGTACCGCTACCACTTGTGAAGCTGGCAGATTCAGATTGTTTTCAATCGACAACGCCTCATAGTTAAAGTCATCAACGACATTGAACGTGTGAAGTGGTCAACAAAAACTGGCCACCGAGTTAGAGTTTTTCCAGTATCGATTTTCCGATTCGTTTGGGGATAACCCACCGTTATATTCGTGCGGTCTTAGTGCGCTGTAATATCCAACGATATAGACCGTTATGGCGTGAGCGGCCTCGCAGAAGCTTCGTAACCCACCACCGGCATCCATTCGTTCTTCAGACTCCTGAAGAAGCGTTCCATTGGGCTGTTATCCCAGCAGTTTCCGCGCCGGCTCATACTCTGCCTGATCTGGTATCGCCACAATAACTGCCGGAACTGCCTGCTCGTATCGCTGTGGAACATCACCCCGCCGGGCTTACCCGTCCAGATATAGGTCACATCACCGCACCACACCTGTATAGCGGCGTAATCCCCAAAAACGATGCTGGTTGTCAGTAAACAAGCCATGAATGACAGTCGTTCCTGAAATCATAAGACCTGGAGGAGTGTATGCTCCGTCGCAGTAATTACCACGATACGCTTGCAGAATTTTTTCCAGTTACTGAAGCGTGAACGGATAAAGAAAAAGCTCTTCGGAACGCGGGAAGACGCCTCCAACGATATTTTTGAACATCGAAATGTTTTATAACAATAAGCGTCGGCATGGTTCCTGCGAACAGATGTCAACAATAGAATATAAAAACAATTATTATCAACAACTTGGAAGGAGTAAGACTACTCGTGGCGATTCAATATTAGATCATTGATGGAGATATAAATGGCTCACTTTTTATCGGTTGTTGACGATACGTTTATCAAGTATACATGAAAATTTCTTCATACCAGCTATATGAGACGTTAAGACTAATAATCTTACTCCCAAAATGACTATGTTGTTGCAGTTTGGTTTATTGACTCTTGTCTATAGTTCACCGAATGCCAAGATGAGGGAGCGAGGAACTTTACTGTCTACGCCTCTCTTCCTGGTTACAAAGACAAGCGTAAAACTCACCATCCATTAGAACTAAAGGCACTTTCCTGAGCAGAGTTTTCATCTGCAAGATAAAAGCTATTTTACAGCCGTAAAGTCCAGTGAAACGAAAGAGAGGTTAGTGAATTAATTACTTGATGTATTAAAGTATAATGGGCGTAGATAACACCTTAATACGAAATCTTGTCAGGCTTTCCCGGTAATTAGTAATACTGTTGAAACAAAGCGAGAGGGGGTTAGCCCAATTTACGCAAATAAATAATAATCTTGATTATGATTAATTCCAAATAAGTATATTTTTCCAGTAGATGCTGGGCATTAACTAAGAAAACCCAGAATACCACTTTCATTGTTATGGAAAACATGGACAATGTTAATGAAATATATTTCTCACCGCGCCATCATTTGTACCTTGACACTGTTGATCATTATTATCACCGTTTTGTTCACCTTTCTGAGAAGCTCTGATGTGCCAGAATATATTACTGCCCCGGTGCGCAAAGGCGATATAGAAAATTCTGTTCTGGCGACAGGCCGTATTGATGCAATTGAACGGGTAAACGTAGGGGCACAGGTATCAGGGCAATTAAAATCACTGAAAGTGAAACAGGGCGACCATGTGACTAAAGGGCAGTTGATTGCCGAAATTGACGACCTACCTCAGTGTAACGATTTGCGTAATGCCGAAGCTGCACTCAACGAAGTGAAAGCAGAACTTCAATCCAAGCAGGCGCTCCTGAAACAGGCTGAACTGCGTTTTAAACGCCAGCTCCGGATGCTAAGAGAAAATGCCAGCTCACACGAAGATTTTGAGTCTGCGGAGGCAATGCTTGCGACCACTCGCGCTGAATTACATTCTCTGAATGCCAAACTGGTCCAGGCACAGATAGAAGTAGATAAGAAAAAGCTTGCCCTTGAATATACGCGAGTCGTAGCGCCAATGGATGGAATTGTTATTGCCATTGTCACTCAGCAAGGGCAAACCGTTAACTCAAACCAGAGTGCCCCAACAATTATTAAACTCGCTCGTCTGGATGTCATGACCATTAAAGCACAGATCTCCGAGGCTGATATAACCCGTATTTCTGTGGGGCAAAAAGCCCGCTTCTCTATCTTCTCCGAACCGGACAAGCACTACAGCGCAACACTGCGTGCCGTTGAACTGGCACCAGAATCGGTAATGAAAGATGACTCTCTCGCCAGCAACACTTCAGCATCAGGCTCCGGAACTTCAAATGCGTCCGTTTATTACAATGCTCTATTCGATGTGCCTAACCCAGAAAATCGACTTCGTATTGCCATGACTGCTCAGGTTACCCTGATTACTGATGAAGCCCAAAATACACTGCTGGTACCCATTCAGGCAGTGCACAGAAATGAGGGGAAGAAGCAACAGGTCCTGGTGCTGGCAGCAGATGGCAGGCTGGAACCCCGGAATGTGAAAACTGGTATCACGAACAGCGTGGATATTCAGATCCTCGAAGGTTTAAATGTCGGAGAAAATGTCGTGCTGTCGCTGCCGGATAAGAAAGAGCCCGAAGAAAGGATTATGCTGTGAAAAAACTTATTGAGTTAAAAGGGGTTAGCCGAACTTATGGCAACGGAGATCAAACGCGGACCGTCCTGAAAAATGTCGATTTGACAATCGTTGCTGGAGAAATGGTGGCAATCATTGGAGCCTCTGGCTCAGGCAAATCAACCTTAATGAACATAATGGGTTGCCTTGACGTACCCAATAGAGGTGATTACTACATCGACGGACAAAATGCCGCCTGTCTTTCACCCGATGAGCTGGCTAGAGTGCGCCGGGAACACATTGGCTTTATATTCCAGCGCTACCATTTGATACCTGATCTTAGCGCACTTGGTAACGTGGAGATCCCGGCCATTTACGCCAACAGCGAACGCGACAGCCGTCGGCAACGTGCAACGGCGTTGCTGGGCAGACTGGGACTGGAAGGACGTGAGCATCATAAACCTTGCGAACTTTCAGGCGGTCAGCAGCAACGCGTCAGTATTGCCCGAGCACTGATCAACGGTGGAAAGATAATTTTGGCGGATGAGCCAACTGGTGCTCTGGATTCGCAATCCGGGCAAGAAGTGTTAGCCATTCTGAATGAACTTAATCGACGTGGTCATACTGTAGTAATGGTGACCCACGATATGAAGGTCGCCCGGCACGCAAAGCGAATCATTGAGCTGTGTGATGGCGAAATCATCGCTGATAGTGGAGGTTGCGTATCTGCGACGGAAACACTACCAAAAACCAACAGAATCCGGCAAAGCTATTGGAAAACACTGCTCGATCGAACGCGTGAATCGATGCAAATGGCGCTAAAAGCGATGAAGACGCATCGCTTACGCACCACGCTTACCATGATCGGGATTGTTTTTGGTATCGCCTCCGTTGTCACTGTTGTGGCATTGGGTGAAGGAGCCAGGCAAGAAACACTGGAAGAGATTAAAAGTCTGGGGACAAACGTGGTCAGCATTTATCCCGGGCAGGATTTGTTCGATGACAGCATTGAGAGTATTAGAACATTGGTACCTGCTGACGCAAATGCACTGGCGAAGCAAGGGTTTATCGATAGCGTCAGCCCGGAAGTTAGCGCTTCAGACAACATTCGTTTTCTGGGTAAATCTGCGATAGCGTCCATTAACGGCGTTGGGCGGGAACATTTCCGGGTAAAAGGTATTGAGTTGTTGCAAGGGACTACTTTTAGAGACGATCGCAACGCTCTACAGGAAGTTATTATCGATGAGAATACTCGTAAGGCCATTTTCGACAACACAGGGTTACAGGCTCTGGGGCAAATAGTCTTTCTTGGTTCTGTACCAGCACGAGTGGTTGGCATCGCTAAAAGTAACAACCGTAGTGATGCATCAAATCGCATTACTGTGTGGATGCCTTACAGCACGGTGATGTACCGTATTGTGGGTAAACCAGTTCTGACCGGTATTAGCGTCAGGCTAAAAGACAATGTGGATAACGAGGCTGCAATCAGCGCTATCTCCCAACTATTAACCCGGCGTCACGGCATAAAAGACTTCCAGCTTTATAACTTTGAACAAATAAGAAAGTCTATCGAACACACCTCAATGACCTTCAGTATTTTAATTCTTATGGTCGCATGTATCTCACTAATGATCGGCAGTATCGGGGTGATGAACATCATGTTGATTTCTGTAACGGAACGAACTCATGAAATTGGCGTACGAATGGCGGTTGGCGCGAGACGCAGCGACATTATGCAACAGTTTATTATTGAGGCCGTATTGGTTTGCCTGATTGGTGGCGCACTCGGTATTGCACTGTCGTATATCACAGGTGCGCTCTTTAACGCTCTGGCGGACGGGATATTCGCAGCTATATATTCGTGGCAGGCTGCTGTTGCTGCATTTTTTTGCTCAACCTTAATTGGCATAATCTTCGGGTATCTCCCAGCCCGCAAGGCAGCAAGGATGGACCCGGTTATTTCACTGGCCAGCGAATAATATATGAAAATTTTATCATCGTTGACTTTATGCCTTATCACCGCACTCTGTTCAGGTTGCACAAACGTGCTGAAAAGTGACTATCGCGCTCCCGAAGTGAACTATCCCATCAACTGGACCAAGGGCGATGTGGACGGAAATACATCCCCGTTTGACTGGGAAGAATTTAACGATCCTAATCTCGATAACTGGCTTCACCTGGTGATGACAAGTAATAACGACATAGCTATAGCTGCACTGCGGATACATCGGGCGCAGCTGGATGCGGAAAGAACAGGTATCACCAATACTCCTGCACTAAAGGCGGCACTGAGTATGGACGGAAAAAAACAGCTGAATAACTCGTCCGGCTGGGCAAAAAGCGGTTCTGCCAGCCTTGGCACCAGCTATGAGCTGGATCTCTGGGGAAAAATTGCCCGTCAGCGTGATGTTGCTGAGTGGGCAGTCCATGCCAGTGAAGAAGATTTTCGCTCCGCGCGCCTGATGCTGCTTTCAGAGGCCAGCAATAATTACTGGCGTATCGGTTTTGTAAATCAACAAATTACCACCCTCCAGCAGAGTATTGACTATGCAAAAGAGACGCTGCGTCTGGCCGAGGTTCGCTATCGTGCAGGAAATATCTCGTCGCTGGATGTGATTGACGCGCAGCAAAACCTGCTCACGCAAGAGAACCAGCTTACAGGGCTACAACGAGAACATTCACAGCTACTCAATCAGCAGGCCGTTTTGCTCGGCACCGTGCCCGGTTGCCAGATAGTCGAGCCCACAACGCTGCCAAAAGGAAGCCTGCCTAAGGTCAATGCGAATATTCCTGCCAGCATACTGATGCGCCGGCCTGACATAAGTGCTAAAGAGTGGCAGTTGCGTGAGGCGCTAGCTACGGTTGATATCAAGCGTAGCGAATATTACCCCACCTTCAACCTGACAGGCGCTTTGGGTACCAGCAGCGCTTCGCTACTGGCATTACTGCATAATCCGGTCGGTTCCGTAGGCGCTAACCTGACGCTACCGTTCCTGGAGTGGCGACAGCGGGACATAGAGGTAAAAATTGCCCGTAACGATTACGAACAGCGAGTGCTGGAGTTTAAACAGCTACTTTATAAGGCAATGAGCAGTATAGAGGACGCGCTTTCATTTCGTAACCAGTTGCTGCTTCAGGAGACAAGACTCAGGGAAGAACTGGAACTTGCACGTAAGTCAGAGTGGTTAAACGAAGTTCGTTACCGGCATGGTGCAGTACGTATTTCATTCTGGCTTGATGCTCAGGAAAAACGTCGTCAGGCGGAGCTGCGACTGGATGAAAACCGCTTCAATCAGTTGCAGAATCTAGCAAAAATTTATCTTGAGTTTGGCGGGGCATCAACCTTTCCTTAAGTCTAATTGGGGACAACCAGGAGCAATAAGGAGTGAAAAATAGCCACAGCTGAAAACACCATAGCCATTGACATTTGAGCTTTACCTGCTCTTGAAAACAAAAAATCACTGTTAAGCGCAATGCTATTCACTTCAGCAGAGCAGTATTGCGTGTCACGAGCATGTTTACCATTCTGTGTAAATATCTTTTCTTAAAAGTGATCATCAAAGCAGTCATCAAACTCGATAAATATCCACCGGCATAGCGTAATGCCGAGCAATTAAGGATCAATTGACCGCTCCTTAAACTGCGGCACTATAACGGCTTCTACAACAGGGAGCCGTTTTCTTGTGCATAGAACCCCCCCAGCTAGGCTGGGGGTTCCGGAAAGCTTTCAGCTTTGAGCCAGTTATTAAAACCCCTTTTGATTTATTAAAACACCTTGCGGTCTGGCAACTGCAAGTGTCAAACAAGAAATCAAAAGGGGGTCCCAATGGGGAACGAAAAGAGCTTAGCGCACACCCGATGGAACTGTAAATATCACATAGTATTTGCGCCAAAATACCGAAGACAGGTGTTCTACAGAGAGAAGCGTAGAGCAATAGGCTGTATTTTGAGAAAGCTGTGTGAGTGGAAAAGTGTACGGATTCTGGAAGCTGAATGCTGTGCAGATCATATCCATATGCTACAATGTTTGTCAAAGCTCAGTGAAAATGTCTAATCACTGGCTCATTATAAATGTCCATATATTGAAAAGGCCGCTGCGAAAATCCCTCCCGCAGCGGCCTCTTTAGCATAACGTCATTATGCGAACCATCACTTAATGTTCTTCTCGCATTTTAAGAGAAATAGTAAATTTGTAGCAGTAAGATGAAGCATATAGCTTACCAATTCTTCCGGAACCTCTTTAATATCAGCTCCTTGCCCATGACCTGCATTTTTGTTTCTGATGGTTGGAATTCCTGTTTCCAGCATTGTTTTCAGACTTGTGAACTGGCTTTGTAAATATGCCGGAATTAAATTTTGACTTAAACAGCTATTTATTAGTTTTGATGCTGTATCATTAGGACTATATTTCCAGTTATTCTTATCATGTATTGCTTTCATTATACTTTCAAATGATTTCAGACAATCATTTAGACATTCTTTATAACGCTTATGCCTGTAATGCTCATGCGCAGCAAGGAATTCATCATTGGCGCCTTCAAACAAGGGTTCTCCACTTAAAAGAATCAGGGTTGGCTTTACGACATCAGCATGAATCAATTGAGAGTCTATCCTTATTATCTCTTCAGATTCAAACTGATAACCAACCCCATGTTCTCTAAACCTTTCATTTAGTTCAATAACTGCATCTCCAGGACTTTGACTTGTTATGTCTTTGAATTCATAATGGTTTTTCGCAACGTGGCTCACTAGTATCTGGAAGCATATTTCTATGAAATCTAGGCATTTCTCTGTATTTCTCTCTTTAAGGAAAAAGTCGACAAGAGCGTCAAAGTCATTCTTTGCAAATTCCTTCAAAGAAAAAACACCATATTCCTTAGAAAGTATCTCATGGATATATGCATATACTTTGTCAGCTTCATTTCTATACGATGTGTAGCGTTCATTAGAAGAGGGGAAGCCGATAGAATCAGTTATTATTTTAATAATTTGCACCCTGAGTGCATGTGGAATATTGTTATATTGATATACGTCATTTACTTCGCCACGAATTTTTCTTTGTCTCTTAGAATAAATATTAATAATTGCCATGAAATAGCCTCAAGATTTTTTTACATGCTGTTCTGTGATACTTGCTGTTTGGCTCTTTGCACCGCGAAGCGGTTCGGGGTTCTGTGACACCCGAATTTTACCTCGGTTTCCTTTGTATATAATATCATTGAAGTTATTTGCATTTCTCAGAAATCTTCTCTGGCTTTGATTGCAATAGCCGAAAGATAGCGCACACATCGCCGTTGGTCAGTTAGTACGAGGTTTCCGCCAAGTTCACCTTTTACCAAAGATGGCCTCAGAGCTTCCCTGAAGCTTTATCATGGCTTCAAGTAGGTCATCTTCGTTCAGTGAGCGCTGAGATTTGTTGATGCTAGGGGCGTGCCGTCTGCGGGAAGGCTCATCACCAGAACAAGGTAACGATTGTGAGCGATTATTGTCCCGTTTTCTCTGGACCTGACGGGCAACATCCAACACATGGCCAAGTCTCTTGTTATCTACAATGGCGACGGGATCAACCTCAGAAAGCCGGTCATAGGTGGAGTAGGGCAGCAGCACGCCATTTAGTCGCAGCTCCTTATGTCCGTCAGGATAATGCCAGACATCAATATACTTGCCGATGGCTCTTCGACTGTACTCGTTGTCCTCAATCAGATAGAGCATTTTATCGTATTGTACAGTCAGATTTTTTGATACCCGGCGAGGCTCTCGCTAGGTAAATTCTGCATCAAGGTCATCGTCTAATGCCAGCGGCCGGTGCGCGTTAAAATCATGCAAGGGTTCTTTGGCAAAGCGCCGGTTATAATCCTTCTGCAAATGCATTGGCCGCTTCTATTGTACAGATCCCCTTAAGCCTGAGCTCCTTAACGAGTCGGTCCTGAAGTGTCAAATGAGCACGTTCAACGCGGCCTTTTGCCTGGCTGGTTTCAGCACACAAAGGAGTAATATTAAGGCAGCGCATGGCCCTGGCAAACTGGGTTTCGCCGGGGCCGGTGGTGGCGTGCTTATTATTGACTCTGAATACGCTGGCTTTATCGCTGTAGAGGATCATCGGTTTACCGTATTTCTCGATATAGCCACGTGTAGCTTCAAAATAGGTAAATGTGGACTCAGATTTCACAAACAGCAGGTGCATCAGGCGACTGGTGGCATCGTCAACATAGACCAGGGCAGAACAGGGTCGCCCCCGGTTTTCAAACCAGTGGTGGTCGCAGCCATCAATTTGTATCAGCTCGCCAGTACAAGGACGCCGGTAACGAGGCTGATGAATTTTCGGTGCGCGTTGTCTGCGGGGAATCCAGAGTCCGGCCTTTATCATGAGACGTCGGATGGTTTCCTTTCCAAGGACCAGACCGTGAACTTCCTCCAGCTTTTCCCGCGCTAGCGTGGGGCCAAAATCACGGTAGTGCTCCCGGATTATACTGAGTGCCTGATCTGTCAGTGACGCTGGCAACAGACGGTTACCAGTGCGGCCACGACTCTGGTTGTTCATGCCAAGCGGCCCATACTGGCGATAACGTTTGAGCAGACGGCTGCAATGACGTGGCGTGATGCCCAGCATTTCGGCAGCCTGTCCAGGACGGATATTGCGATCGATGACATCCTGAAGGATTTTGAGGCGATTGATTTCTTTCACGGTGAACATTCCGGCGTCATTTATAGCCATAGAAAACTCCTCATCAGGAAAAAGTGAGTCGTTGTCTAGACATAGGGATCTGAGAAACTATAGCCTGGACATTCCTAATGAGCCACAAATAGACATTAGCATTGAGCCTCTACAATGTTTGTGCGCACAATCTATCTTATGTTAAATAACATTGAATATTAACTTACTTCATGAAGCTTACTGCTTCTATTTCCACTTCTTTTTCTTATTAATCGCTCCCCTAATCCACGCATTCATCTGCTCTACAGGCTCTAAAATATTTTTTCTGAGTACTGAGCACAAACTGCTCCATAAAAAACAGACCACAAGTTTGGGCATGATACTGATGTAGTCACGTTTTATTGTTTTCATGAAGCTCTCTGCTATTCCATTACTCACCGGACTCCGCACCGCCGTGTTCTTCGATTTAAGTCCCAACATCCGAGCGAACTGGCGTGTTTCATTAACCCGGTAGTCAGAGTCAGCGGTCGAAAGACCTCCCAGGTAGCTACTCTGCATACCCACTATAATGCAACTATTCTCGTGACGTGTGTTTCAGCTCTCCCCCGGCTATGATACGAGATGGTATGGAGAGCCCTTCTGGGGCCACTGCCTGCACCAGATGCAACAGGAAGCCTGATATGAATGCAATTTCTGTCAGGACAGGCGGGTAACTTTCTGTGGCCATGGATCAGGGAATACTCCACCCGACATCCACCACTGAATTTCTTCTTCAGTCAACAAGCAAAGGGATAAGGCATGTGTAAAATCATTAACTTCAGTGGCATTGCCAATGATAGTCAACTGACAGCAGCGATCGCCAAATCGCCCAGAGGCTGTGTCGATGTGTCGCTGTAGCGCTGAACGTTCTTCACGAGTTAAATTATTGTCAGTATGTTCCAGTACTCCAGCTTTCCAGTAGCCAATGAGCGCCAGACTGATGCTTCCTGCTGACTGATTCCAGAGCAGGGCAAGATCATCTCTCCCGGGGAGCCAAAAAAAACCTTTACTGCGATAAACGCCCATGCCCATAAAGCGGTGACAGGTATCCCATAATCTTTGCGGATGGAATGGCCTGTCGTCCCTGATGACGCGCCATATAAGTTCCTCATTGTTGCACGGAGTATCCATGTTTCCTACAAGTGCTTCCAGTTCACTGATGAGTAACTCAACACGGTCAAAATTGTAGTCCGGGATCGCCAGTAATGTGCTCAGTTCAATATTTCCCCATGATACCGCGAGCACATCCACGGAGGGGTTAAGTGGGTGTATGGCTTTTGCCACAGCGGAGATAATGTCAAAGGGCAGGCGGTCATTTCTGGTCAGCAGCAGCCTGTTGCAGAACATGATTTGCTCGGCCAGCAAATTCTCCAGGCCGCGTTTGTTATGCCGGAGATTTTCCTGAAGAGTGGGGATCAGTTTTTTCCCATCATTGTAATCTTCATGGAGCATGACAGTATCAACGAGTGTTAAAAACGCCTTCAGGCGTACACGTGAATGGCGACGCAGGTATTTGACCAGAGGAAGCGGATGACTGCTTCCGGAGGTTTCAATCAGCATCACATCCGGCTTGTTGTGATCAAGCAGGTGGTTAATTGCGAGATCCATCTTTTTGAGGCCTGCGGGGCTGCTGATGCTGTCTGCGGTGATACTTACGAAATTATTGTCTTTTGCATCTACAATATCTGTGTTGGCGATCAGCACGCCGTCCACATCCAGTTCGCTCATGTCATTGACTATGACAGAGACTGAAAGCTGTTTTTCGTGTGCCTGTATGAGCAGGTTTTTCAGCAGAGTGGTTTTCCCTGCGCCGAGGAAGCCATTGAGAATGATGACAGATGTTGTTTCCATATCAGCAGTACACCAGTTAGTTAGCGAGGAAGGCGCTTGGTGGTACAAAGAGCATCCGGATTGAATCGCATAACGTCGACGGGAGTTGTTGTCGTTTTTCCTGTGAGGTCTCAACCTGCCACAGAACGCACCGGATTTATTGGTATTTAGTCTCCATCAGCATAATTATCACCATTTTTATCTCCGGGGGAAGATTTGTTCTGAACAGGAGTGGGAGGTGTGACCTCCTGAAAGTAATTACAGATTGCTAGTTGTTGTATTTTTATTCGAATATGTCTCTTCGTATCAGTGATAGCACCTAGATAAAGTATATTCCGGGAGCGTTATCTGTTCTAGATATCAGAGAGTCAGTCATTTGTAAAAAAGAGAGCTGCATCATTCTATTTTTCCTGTCTATTCACCCTGTTGTCGTATCTAAAAGACATCCGTTCCGAGGATGTCGGGCACCCGTTCTGTACTAAGATACATAGCTTTTGGGTCTGCACTATTTGGAACCGACAGAAGTCTGTCTGTGATATCCGCATTTTTCTGTGTGCGATATATTCCGAAAAACTTCAAACCACTTAAAAGAGGTGTTTCCGGAGGATAAGTTCGACCAGGGAATAGTGTTTCCTGGTAAGTGTGGCGGAGCCAGTTCACCAGGAGTATCTTTCTTATCCAGTTATACTGGATTTTATTAGATGATCACCCTACCCTGCAGCAGTACGCTGACGGTGTTTTTTTGGGAGAACCATTATGAATAACGTCATCTTTGATTGGTATTTATCTAGGCAAAAATTCATTCAACGTCCACTGCCAAGATGCAACAGGCAGAGTCCTTAACTGTCAGAATCCAAGTGCTCGAAATTATTCGAATTCCTTACTAATTCCTCCTACACAACTATTGTTATGGAAGCTTGCGAAGATGCTCACTATATGGCACGGAAATTTTCGGAAATGCGTCATAAAACAAAGCTAATACCTCCTCATTTTGTCCAACCCTTCGTTAAAATTAATAAAAATGATTTCTTTGAGGCTGAAACCATATGTGAAGTTACATCAAGCCATCAATGAGATTTGTAGCATTAGGAGCTGAATCCCAGCAGAGGATTCCACTTTTCATCCGTCGTTGACAATGGCCTTGAAAAACGCCGTTACTCACCGTTCTCCTTCACGGTAATACGCAGTTATAGTTGCAGAGCAATGTAATGGATCTTTTATATTAAGAAATTGTGTGAGTGGAGAGGTGCATAGATTTGCCCCTATATTTCCAGACACCTGTTATCACTTAACCCATTACAAGCCCGCTGCCGTAGATATTCCCGTGGCGAGCGATAACCCAGTGCACTATGCGGATGCCATTCGTTATAATGCTCGAACGCCTCTGCAAGGTTCTTTGCTGCCGTTAACCCGTCTGGTTTGGGCATGACACTGATGTAGTCACGCTTTATCGTTTTCACGAAGCTCTCTGCTATGCCGTTACTCTCCGGACTCCGCACCGCCGTGCTCTTCGGTTCAAGCCCCAACATCCGGGCAAACTGCCGTGTTTCATTAGCCCGGTAGCATGAACCATTATCCGTCAGCCACTCCACTGGAGACGCCGGAAGCTCGTTGCCGAAGCGGCGTTCCACCGCTCCCAGCATGACGTCCTGTACTGTTTCACTGTTGAAGCCGCCGGTAGTGACCGCCCAGTGCAGTGCCTCACGATCACAGCAGTCCAGCGCGAACGTGACACGCAGTCTCTCTCCGTTATCACAGCAGAACTCGAACCCGTCAGAGCACCATCGCTGATTGCTTTCTTTCACGGCCACTCTGCCTGTATGTGCCCGTTTCGATGGCGGTACAGCAGGTTTTCGCTCAAGCAACAGCGCATTCTGGCGCATGATCCGGTAAACACGTTTGGCATTGATCGCAGGCATACCATCAAGTTTTGCCTGTCTGCGAAGCAGCGCCCATACCCGACGATAACCATACGTGGGCAGCTCTCTGAGCTTACCCAGCAATAGTGGACACGCGGCTAAGTGAGTAAACTCTCAGTCAGAGGTGACTCACATGACAAAAACAGTATCAACCAGTAAAAAACCCCGTAAACAGCATTCGCCTGAATTTCGCAGTGAAGCCCTGAAGCTTGCTGAACGCATCGGTGTTACTGCCGCAGCCCGTGAACTCAGCCTGTATGAATCACAGCTCTACAACTGGCGCAGTAAACAGCAAAATCAGCAGACGTCTTCTGAACGTGAACTGGAGATGTCTACCGAGATTGCACGTCTCAAACGCCAGCTGGCAGAACGGGATGAAGAGCTGGCTATCCTCCAAAAGGCCGCGACATACTTCGCGAAGCGCCTGAAATGAAGTATGTCTTTATTGAAAAACATCAGGCTGAGTTCAGCATCAAAGCAATGTGCCGCGTGCTCCGGGTGGCCCGCAGCGGCTGGTATACGTGGTGTCAGCGGC
>NZ_JBJQLL010000063.1:0-12699 GCF_046486405.1 Escherichia sp. WS338
GCCGGGCACACTGAATGATTTCCTCGGTGCAATGACGGAGGATGATGTCCGGCCAGAGGCACTGCGCCGTTTTGAACTGATGGTGGAAGAGGTGGCGCGTAACGCGTCCGCGGTGGCACAGAACACGGCAGCCGCGAAGAAGTCAGCCAGCGATGCCGGCACATCAGCCCGTGAGGCGGCAACCCATGCGACTGATGCTGCAGGCTCAGCACGCGCAGCCAGCACGTCAGCCGGACAGGCCGCGTCGTCGGCTCAGTCAGCGTCTTCCAGCGCAGGAACGGCATCAACAAAGGCCACTGAAGCGGAAAAAAGTGCTGCCGCTGCAGAGTCCTCAAAAAGCGCGGCGGCCACCAGTGCCGCTGCGGCGAAAACGTCAGAAACGAATGCGGCAGCGTCACAACAATCAGCAGCCACTTCTGCATCCACCGCGACCACGAAAGCGTCAGAAGCTGCCACCTCAGCCCGGGATGCGTCAGCTTCAAAAGAGGCGGCAAAATCATCAGAAACGAGCGCAGCCTCGAGCGCCAGCAGCGCAGCTTCCTCGGCAACGGCGACAGCAAATTCTGCGAAGGCGGCCAAAACGTCCGAGACGAACGCTAAGTCTTCTGAAACGGCAGCGGGACAGAGTGCCTCAGCTGCGGCAGGCTCAAAAACAGCGGCTGCGTCGTCTGCCAGCGCCGCGTCAACAAGTGCCGGGCAGGCCTCAGCCAGTGCCACCGCTGCCGGAAAGTCGGCAGAAAGTGCCGCATCGTCTGCTTCAACAGCCACAACGAAGGCTGGCGAAGCCACTGAACAGGCCAGCGCAGCAGCGAGGTCTGCTTCCGCAGCGAAGACATCCGAAACGAACGCGAAAGCGTCGGAAACCAGCGCAGAATCCTCAAAAACGGCTGCCGCATCGTCAGCCAGTTCGGCGGCGTCATCGGCATCATCTGCGTCTGCTTCAAAAGATGAGGCGACCAGACAGGCGTCAGCAGCAAAGGGCAGCGCCACGACGGCATCCACGAAGGCGACAGAGGCAGCTGGCAGTGCGACGGCGGCAGCTCAGAGCAAAAGTACGGCGGAATCCGCGGCAACGCGCGCCGAGACAGCGGCAAAACGGGCAGAGGATATTGCATCCGCCGTGGCGCTTGAGGATGCGAGCACGACGAAAAAGGGGGTAGTACAGCTCAGCAGTGCGACCAACAGTACGTCTGAAACGCTGGCGGCAACGCCAAAGGCAGTAAAATCAGCCTATGACAATGCAGAGAAACGTCTGCAGAAAGACCAGAACGGCGCTGATATACCCGATAAGGGACGCTTCCTGAACAACATTAACGCGGTCAGTAAAACAGACTTTGCTGATAAGCGTGGTATGCGTTATGTGCGGGTTAACGCTCCTGCAGGTGCAACATCTGGAAAATATTACCCTGTTGTTGTTATGCGTTCTGCTGGCTCAGTAAGCGAACTGGCATCAAGGGTCATTATCACCACGGCAACGCGAACCGCAGGCGATCCGATGAATAACTGCGAGTTTAACGGATTTGTTATGCCTGGTGGCTGGACTGACAGGGGGCGTTATGCTTATGGAATGTTCTGGCAATATCAAAACAATGAACGAGCCATCCACTCAATAATGATGAGTAATAAGGGCGATGATTTGCGCTCTGTGTTCTATGTTGATGGCGCTGCTTTCCCTGTTTTTGCGTTTATCGAAGATGGCCTGTCAATATCCGCACCTGGTGCTGATCTCGTTGTTAATGATACGACCTATAAGTTTGGGGCAACAAATCCGGCGACTGAATGTATCGCGGCGGACGTTATCCTTGATTTTAAGAGTGGGCGTGGTTTTTATGAGTCTCATTCGTTAATCGTTAACGATAACTTGTCGTGCAAAAAACTTTTTGCCACAGACGAAATTGTAGCGCGTGGTGGTAATCAGATTCGAATGATAGGTGGGGAGTATGGTGCATTATGGCGTAATGATGGCGCTAAAACTTACCTGCTGCTTACCAATCAAGGTGATGTTTATGGTGGCTGGAATACATTAAGACCGTTTGCTATTGATAACGCAACCGGCGAACTGGTTATTGGAACCAAACTGTCCGCAAGTCTGAACGGTAATGCATTAACAGCAACAAAGCTGCAAACGCCAAGACTGGTTTCTGGTGTTGAGTTTGATGGTTCCAAAGATATTACTTTAACCGCCGCGCATGTGGCTGCTTTTGCCAGAAGGGCAACGGATACATATGCCGATGCGGATGGTGGCGTTCCCTGGAATGCCGAATCAGGCGCTTATAATGTCACCCGCTCTGGCGACAGCTATATTCTGGTTAACTTCTATACCGGAGTCGGAAGTTGCCGGACCCTGCAGATGAAGGCGCATTACAGAAATGGTGGTCTGTTCTACCGTTCTTCAAGAGATGGCTATGGTTTTGAGGAAGACTGGGCAGAAGTTTATACCTCGAAAAATCTTCCACCAGAAAGCTACCCAGTCGGCGCACCAATCCCGTGGCCATCAGATACCGTTCCGTCTGGTTATGCCCTGATGCAGGGGCAGACTTTTGACAAATCTGCCTACCCGAAACTTGCAGCCGCTTATCCGTCAGGCGTGATCCCTGATATGCGTGGCTGGACGATTAAGGGCAAACCTGCCAGTGGTCGTGCCGTATTGTCTCAGGAACAGGACGGCATTAAATCGCACACCCACAGCGCCAGCGCATCCAGTACGGATTTGGGGACGAAAACCACATCGTCGTTTGATTACGGCACTAAATCCACGAATAACACCGGGGCGCATACGCACAGTCTGAGTGGCTCTACGGGGTCTGCCGGTGCTCATACTCATGGTAATGGTATTCGTTGGCCAGGAGGCGGCGGTTCTGCGTTAGCATTTTATGATGGCGGTGGGTTCACTTATGTCAAGGATTCACAGTATCAAGTAAGCCCGGGGACTTCTTCCAGTAGATCGTATTATCAACGTATTCAGACACAGTCAGCAGGTGCTCATACCCACTCGCTGTCTGGTACTGCAGCAAGTTCTGGCGCACATGCACATACTGTAGGTATTGGTGCGCATACGCACTCGGTTGCGATTGGCTCACATGGACACACCATCACCGTTAACGCTGCTGGTAACGCGGAAAACACCGTCAAAAACATCGCATTTAACTATATTGTGAGGCTCGCATAATGGCATTCAGAATGAGTGAACAAGCACGGACCATAAAAATTTATAACCTGCTGGCCGGAACTAATGAATTTATTGGTGAAGGTGACGCATATATTCCGCCTCATACAGGTCTGCCTGCAAACAGTACCGATATTGCACCGCCAGATATTCCGGCAGGCTTCGTGGCTGTTTTCAACAGTGATGAGGCATCGTGGCATCTCGTTGAAGACCATCGTGGTAAAACGGTCTATGACGTGGCTTCCGGCGACGCGTTATTTATTTCTGAACTCGGCTCATTACCGGAAAATGTCACCTGGTTATCCCCGGAAGGGGAGTTTCAGAAGTGGAACGGTACAGTCTGGGTGAAGGATACGGAAGCAGAAAAACTGTTCCGGATCCGGGAGGCGGAAGAAACAAAAAACAGCCTGATGCAGGTAGCCAGTGAGCATATAGCGCCGCTTCAGGATGCTGTAGATCTGGAAATCGCAACGGAGGAAGAAATCTCGTTGCTGGAAGCCTGGAAGAAGTATCGGGTGTTGCTGAACCGTGTTAATACAACAACTGCACCGGATATTGAATGGCCAGTAGCACCTATAGGGTAAATTCGTAATGATTACCTAAATACGTTATTCTTTTGTTCAAAAAGTGATTTTGCTATAGGTAGGGAGTATGTTCTTGGATTAAGAATAAAAAATCGCCATGAAAGAGCTTCATGGCGAGTACATAAACGTACAAAATGTGATGAAAGTAGAGTGGCGTAAGCCACTATATTAAGATATGACAATAGCGAAGAAAAGTAAATAACATTTTATGGACGTTTAATTTTTAATTATAAAAACTAGAGTGCCCGATATTGTTTATCTTGCTTTAAAATAATGTACTCAAACCAAATTTTTGAGCTAAAAGCTCAAATAATATAAATGCAATAATAATGTTTAATAAGACAATTAGCTTGCTTTGTATTTTCATTTCGGAATACTGTTAAGTAACTTTGATGACCCTAACAATAGATCGGAATTTTCTTAGAGTCAATGGTCACTGTTTTTGCTTGCAAAGCAAATGTTTTGGTGGTTATAAGTTGTCTTAATATAGTCACGCATGCAACTTGTTCCATGCGGAGATTAAAGATTGGAATATAACGCGAAGATGGAATTAAATTACATTTGCAATAATCAATTTATTATTACTCAATAATTACCGATATTATTATTGTAAATTAATCATTAGAGTGCAAAAAGAAATGTAACGGCAAAATAAGAGGACGATAGCTGAGAAAAAAGCGTGCTTTCCCAATCTGGGGCAAATCACGTCTGAATGACACCTGAAAACAGGTGGTAGCCTCAAGAAGGCTTGGAATATTCTTCTTTAATGTTATGTAATTCATTGATTTTTCGTGTACGATTTTAAGACATTTATTCCAAGAAAAATTTTTAACTCTTTGATTTTTCGACTCTGTATCATCGGTCTCGAAAACCGGAGTAGGGGCAACTCTACCGGGGGTTCAAATCCCCCTCTCTCCGCCACTTTATCAATGACTTATCTCCTGACTTCCCGCCTTGCTTTTCCTAAACAGAACAATCGTAGAATATTCTTGAAGGGTTAGATCGTCACTGTTTTCTGTTCGATACTGTGACATTCAGCACTTGATTCGCTATGGAGCTGACAGGAAGGTTTCGAGCGAAAATCTACAGTTATTCAGTCGTTTTCTTATCGGTCACCATTATTCTTTTAGACATTGATCCTATGAAACTGCCGCAAAGTTGCTGGCGGGAACTGAAGTTGCGTAGAGAAGGGGTCAATAATTGAGTCAAAAAAGGAACGCGGCCGTCAGATTAAAGCCGCGGGACAAAGTCCATAATTTCCAAGAGTTGTTGAATTTCCCAGCTTTTTTGAAAGCCTTTGTATCATACTAACAAGTAAAAAAGGTTTAAACACCAAAATTAACCTATATTTCTGGTTAGCTTTACCATGACAGATGACTTGCTCCTGGAAACATTTGTGCTGCCAGTCTGTATGGCTGAGTTGTGTATTTATTGTTCGCCTTTTTCGCATTTTTTTTCTACAGACATAATAAAAAAGACACGACTCAAGTATGAGCGTGTCTGAGTTTGTCTTACTTATTTGTCTTGGCAAATTATTGTTGTTACTACCAGGCACTGTTCTGTTAAATAACTGAAGTCAGCGCAAAAAAATCAATGAGACATCATCTCCTCGACCACTTCTTCGCTACTCAACTGATAGGGATAATACGTTGGCCAGTTTTCCATTTCATTCAATAAAGACTGTTGGGAATCATTACCCATAAAAATGTGAAAATGAGATGATTTTCGTGGTGCAATTATATGATCGCTAAATTGTATATATTTAGGGGCTTTGCTTTCAGGATCTTTACATTCGAATAAGTAACGAACGCCTTTCTTGCCTGATTTATAGGTGAGTATTTTGTATCCATCGTAATCATATTTACAGGATGTTGTTTCATTATTTCTATGGAATTCGACAATGCCGTCCTCAATGCCAATCATCTCGATGTCTGTCACATAACCTTTGCGATAATAATCTTTAATTTCAGCAAATGTTTTGGTTTTATCTGCATCCGCTTTCTTCTGAAAGACGGGGTCAAGTTTGCCACTTTGCAGTAAAGGATAAACGGATTGCCAGACTCCATCCCAGTCACTGAGCGTTCGGTTTTGTACATTGGCATCATCAAAAACACCATTAGCAGCTTTTTGTTCGACCTCTGTTAAGGGTTTGCCGTGTGAGTGATGACCATGCGAAAAGGCAGGAGCGCTAACAATAAAGACACCTAAAGCAACAGCCAGTTTATGAAGACGAATCGCCAAAACAGTTTCCTCCAGAGTTAATGTATATGATGTGTAATGTTATATTGTAACATATAACAAAATGCAACAACTCTTAGGAGACAAGAGAATAGTTCTCTCAGGTGTGCTTATCTATCTTATTGAAATAAAATAAATTATGTCGATGATTTGAGGTTGATGACAAACGAAACATAACTTGATGTGATCTGCGTAGGCCGGATAGGGCGCTCGCGCCGCATCCGGCAGGGATAACGCGTACTTTGTCGGCAATATGAAGTTATACAGATAATTTGTTGTGAACCTGCTTGCGTAAACGGTTAAAAAGGGAAAGCAACTTCTTATACCGTAAGGCTAAAAGCAGTACCGCCAGCCCAGCGTAGATGAGTGGCTGCGGTGAAATAATCTTCACTGACCACAAATAATGTATTGGGGCCAGGATCGCGACAAGATAGACGAAGTTATGCAACTGTTGCCAGTGTTTACCGAGTTTTCGCTGCATCGCCTGGGTTGAAGTGAACGCTAACGCAAGCAAAATTACCCAGCTGATAATACCTAACGTTAAATAAGGCCGGGTAATTAACTCCTTACCTAATAACGCCAGATTATTCACGCCCAGCTCCAGCAATGCGTAACTGGTTAAATGCAGTGTCGCCCAGGCAAAGCACCATAAGCCTAACAGGCGGCGAGTGCGTATCAATAACGGCTGTTTTGCGTAGCGTGCCAGAGGTGTGATTAACAAGGTCGCCAGCAAAAATTTCAGTGCAGTGCGACCAGTAAAATGCTGAATATCTTTCACCGGATCGGCACCCAATCCACCGTGATTAATCGCCCAGACCAGCCAGAGAAACGGCAACAATCCGGCAAGATGCAGGCAAACTTTCAGCCATGTCACCTGTTTTGCTGTCAGACGCATTTAGAAATTCTCCCGCAAATCCAGGCCACGATACAGCGATGCCACCTGCTCGGCGTAACCATTAAACAGTAGCGTTGGCTGGCGCTGTACATCGAGGATGCCGCCTGAACCAATAAATCGTTCGGTAGCCTGTGACCAGCGCGGGTGATCAACATGCGGATTAACGTTGGCGTAAAAACCGTATTCGTCAGGCGCTGCCAGATTCCAGGTGGTTGGCGGACGCTCGCGGGTCAGCTTAATACTGACTATCGATTTAATCCCTTTAAAGCCATATTTCCACGGCACAATCAGTCGCACCGGCGCGCCATTTTGTGGCGGTAACGCCTTGCCATAAACACCCACGGTCATCAGTGTGAGCGGATGCATTGCTTCGTCGAGACGCAATCCTTCGACATAAGGATATTTCAGCCCGCCACCGATAAAGCGGTCCTGCTGGCCTGGCATTTGTTCCGGTGCATAAATTGTTTCGAAAGCGACATACTTCGCATTGCTGGTGGGTTCGGCAAGCGCCAGCAATTTGTGCAGCGGAAAACCAATCCACGGCACCACCATCGACCATGCTTCCACGCAGCGCATACGATAAATACGCTCTTCCAGCGGAAAGCGACGGGTTAAATCATCGTGATCGAGGGTCAATGGTTTTGCCACTTCGCCGCTGATTTTCAGTGTCCATGGATCGGTTTTCAGGCTACCAGCATTAGCGGCGGGATCGGCTTTATCCAGCCCGAATTCATAGAAGTTGTTATAACCGGAGACTTTATCTGCTGGCGTCAGTGGCAGGTCATTTTGCCAGGCGGCAGGCTTGCTGAACTCCAACGGTTTTCCGGCGGGGGCGGGTGGGCGATCATTCCCTTTAAACCAGCTAAGCAGATCGGCATGCGCAGCGTGAGGCAAAGAAAGTGCAGCCGCGCTGATGCCCAGTGCTTTTAACACCTGCCGACGCGTCATAAAGAATACCGACTCGGCCGTAACATCTGATTCTTTTAAAAATTGATTCTTTTTCATAAGCCATCACACTTTTTTGTCTTTAGCCAGCAAGAGCCGTTTACTGTTAATCTGTCAGGGAGTGTCCTCCCTAACAGTAGCAGAGATCTGCTTTTACATATTTATGCATTAACTGCCACGATAGGTTGAATACCCATATTGGCTAAGTAATAAAGGCACATGATAATGCTCGTTCACTTTATTAATATGAAATTCAACGGGGATCTCAGGGAAGAAACTTTCAAGATTTTGTTTCTTGAAATAGTCCCCGGTTTTAAATACGACACGGTAATCGCCCGTAGTTGCAGTTTGCTCGGGCCACAGTGCCTTAATTCGTCCATCCTTATCTGTTTTGGCGGTATTAAGTTGTAACCAGCCGTTGTCCGCTTTCTTTTCAAGAGTGACTGTCACGTCGGCAGCGGGTTTTCCTGTTTGCTGGTTCAAAATGTGCACACTAAGAATGTTTTGTTGTGCAGCATAGACCAAAGAAGGTAATGAAAATGCAGCCGTTACTACGGAGAGTACTAAATAACGCTTTAACATGTTTATATCCTTGTCATGTGAATGAGTTTTGAGGATAGCGAAAAAGCGTCCACGGTAACCTTACAGCAGCATTACAATTTTGTAATGAACCAGGCTGTTTCTATAACATATGATTTATGGCATATTATTTTCATGAAGATTTTACTTATTGAAGATAATCAAAGGACCCAGGAGTGGGTAACGCAGGGGCTTTCCGAAGCGGGTTATGTCATTGATGCCGTTTCTGATGGCAGAGATGGGCTTTATCTTGCGCTTAAGGATGATTATGCATTGATCATTCTGGATATTATGCTTCCGGGTATGGATGGCTGGCAGATCTTACAAACGTTAAGAACAGCAAAGCAAACTCCGGTTATTTGCCTTACTGCAAGAGATTCTGTCGATGACAGAGTCAGAGGGCTGGACAGTGGGGCAAATGATTATCTGGTAAAACCTTTTTCATTTTCTGAGTTGCTGGCAAGGGTTCGGGCACAATTAAGGCAACATCACACTCTGAATTCAACATTAGAAATCAGTGGCTTAAGAATGGACTCTGTTAGTCAAAGTGTGAGCAGGGACAATATCAGTATTACACTGACGCGCAAGGAGTTTCAGTTACTTTGGCTACTGGCCTCCAGAGCTGGCGAGATTATCCCCAGAACGGTTATTGCGAGTGAAATTTGGGGAATCAACTTTGATAGTGATACCAATACGGTGGACGTCGCCATTCGCAGGCTCCGCGCAAAAGTTGATGATCCTTTTCCTGAAAAGCTAATCGCCACAATCCGGGGGATGGGCTATTCATTCGTAGCGGTAAAAAAATAATGAAAAGATTATCTATAACCGTCCGTTTAACCTTGCTTTTTATATTGCTGCTGTCTGTTGCTGGCGCTGGAATTGTATGGACTCTCTATAATGGCCTGGCAAGTGAGTTGAAATGGCGCGATGATACAACACTCATTAACCGGACAGCGCAGATCAAGCAGTTGTTAATTGATGGGGTAAATCCAGATACGTTACCTGTGTACTTTAACCGGATGATGGATGTTAGTCAGGATATCTTGATCATTCATGGTGATAGCATCAACAAAATTGTTAACCGGACGAATGTCAGTGATGACATGTTAAATAACATATCTGCTACTGAGACAATCAGCGCAGCTGGCATTTACAGAAGCATTATTAATGATACAGAGATAGATGCTTTACGAATTAATATTGATGAAGTTTCGCCATCATTAACGGTTACTGTGGCTAAATTGGCTTCAGCCAGACATAACATGCTTGAACAGTATAAAATTAATAGCATTATAATTTGCATTGTCGCCATTGTACTTTGCTCAGTATTAAGTCCGCTGTTAATCAGAACGGGATTACGAGAGATCAAAAAGTTGAGTGGTGTAACGGAAGCGCTGAATTATAACGATAGCCGGGAGCCTGTTGAGGTTAGCGCATTACCGAGAGAACTAAAACCTCTTGGGCAGGCGTTGAATAAAATGCATCATGCTTTAGTCAAAGATTTTGAGCGTCTAAGTCAGTTTGCTGACGATCTCGCTCATGAACTTAGAACGCCCATTAATGCATTACTGGGTCAGAATCAGGTTGCGCTCAGTCAAACCAGAAGTATCGCTGAATATCAAAAAACAATTGCCGGTAACATTGAAGAGCTGGAAAATATTTCGCGGTTAACAGAGAACATACTGTTTCTTGCCCGGGCAGATAAAAACAATGTTTTGGTGAAACTGGACTCACTTTTTCTCAATAAGGAAGTCGAAAATTTGTTGGATTATCTTGAATACCTTTCAGACGAGAAAGAGATTTGCTTTAAGGTCGAGTGCAATCAGCAAATCTTTGCGGATAAAATTTTACTGCAACGAATGTTATCGAATCTTATTGTTAATGCCATTAGATATTCACCAGAAAAATCGCGCATTCATATAACCAGTTTTCTTGATACCAACGGCTATCTTAATATTGATATCGCCAGTCCTGGAACGAAAATTAATGAGCCTGAAAAACTCTTCCGTAGATTTTGGCGGGGAGATAATTCGCGTCATTCCGAAGGTCAGGGACTTGGTCTTTCTTTAGTCAAAGCGATTGCCGAATTGCATGGGGGAAGTGCTACGTATCACTATTTTAATAAGCATAATGTGTTCCGAATTACGTTACCGCAAAGAAATTAACATAGGGCTTCAGTACGCCATAAATCAACCATGAAAAAACGCAGCCACGTCGTGAGTATTAACGTGGCTGCGATTGATTATGCGCTTACATTCATACGTAACAGGGATTAACCCGCATAAGCTGCCAGCATTTCCTGCGCCGCCAGTTTACCCAACGCATTCGCTGCGAAAGGACTGTCGCCGGTGAGAACTTTACGGTCCTTATGTACTCGCCCGGTGATGTCGTCATTAATAATGTTCATGCCCATTTTCTTCAGCTCTTCGCCGAAGTACCAGGTGAGATGACCCGGCATATAGCCTATCTCTGGCGTTTGTTTGTCTGCGGCGTCTGGGAATGCGCAAATGGAATAACCATTCAGTGGGTTATCGCCGTGGCGAAGCGCCAGAAAAGCCGACGGGCCGTGGCAAAGGGAGATAACAAAACGGTCATTTTTGATTGCCCACTGCAAAGCAGCAGCCACGTCCTGGCTTTCTGGTAAACCAATAAGTGCGCCATGACCACCAGGAACAAAGATTGCTGCATATTCGCTGTCTGCGTTGAGGCTGACGACAACATCCGCGAGTTTTTTCGGATTGCGGAACAACGATTTATGCTGCTCAAAGAATGGCATTACTTTTTCATCTTTGTGCGGCATAGCCCAGTATTCAAACTTGGTCATCAGACCGGAAATGGTCGCCACTTCGAATTCGAAACCTGCAGCATGGAGATGATACAACGGCAGCAACGTTTCAATCGGATGGTTACCGGTCGAGAACAGTTTTCCGTTATCGGTCGGCAAATAACGTTCGTCCGCGGCGATCACCAGAATTTTATGTTTACCGCGATACGGTTTTGGATAGTCCACGCCATCAAGATCAGAGACAGGACTGGTATATTGGCTAAGCGAATATTCTGAAGGGAAGAATGCATTATCTTCAGCAATATCGACCTGCGGATTTTTACTTGTTTGAACAGTCATAGTGTATTCCTTATTGTTGCTTAGTTAGGGTAGTCACTATATTTGCGACTGAGCTGGTCGCTATTTTTAACCAGTCTGGAAAATTGAGTCAATATATCGAAAGCGGTAGTCTGCGGGTGTAAGTATGTAATGATGATGCTGCACTGGTGTTGAATATTATTCACGCCAAATTTTCCTTATTGAGCAACGTCGTCGCAAGTGGCCTCAATGATTTTAGACCATTATCAGAGATGCGGGGCGGAGGGAAGAGATTTAGTGCTGTGGAATATTGTGGTGCTGATCAATATTTATATCCCGGATTGGTAGAGAAAAAGCTTATTTCATGCACTATTTTTGCAAATATTTCTATATGGGAGGCGTGTTTGTTGCGGATTAATACATAAAGAAATGTATTTGGAGTGTTGGCTGGAAGAGTAGCTGGTAGAGATATTGTGCCAGGAGGGGCAGGGTAAGGTGCTGTATCGATATGCTTTGGCAATTGCGTGTGCCGCAGATGGAGATGAAATGCCAATAAAAAAGCCTGAGTTCGATGAGGGACGAACTCAGGCTAGTGTTATGTTTTACAGTAACACGCCGCGGCGCGTTGGCTGATTAGAACTGGTAGACGATACCAAATGCGAGTTGGTCGTCGGTGTTCAGTCCATGAGCGAGAACATAATCACTCTTATCAAGCAGGTTGATCTGATAAGCGGTATATACGTTCATGTTCTTATTGAAGTAATACCAGGTACCGATTTCAATGTAGTTCAGACGATCAGAATCTTTGTAACCTGCTACGTCCAGTGCTTTAGAATAGGAGTAACCGATGGATGGACGCAGACCGAAGTCGAACTGATATTGCAGAACAGCTTCGAAGTTTTGTGTTTTGTTCACAACATCACCGTCGTCGGAATTCATGTTGTGAGATTCACCGTACATCACAGCAGCATAGACGTTGTTGGGATCATATTTTGTTGACAGTGCCCAAACTTCTGCTTTTTCACCTTTACTATCACTAGACTGGAAATCAGTACGGTCAGAGTTTGCGTAAGCACCAGTAAATGAGAAACCGTCAATAGTGAACCGCCCCGGGTTTCCTGGAGAGTGTTTTATCTGTGAACTCAGGCTGCCAGATCATCGTTTCCGATGGAAGCATAATAAGCTTTTTCTGCTTCTGCCGGAGGAGTAT
>NZ_JBJQLL010000064.1:0-12396 GCF_046486405.1 Escherichia sp. WS338
CTTCGAAATGGACTTTGCTGAACTGTTGCTGGAAGACTACAAAGCCTCCCTGAAATATCTCAGCGACCACCCGAAACTGCAGGGTATTGCCCAGCAGAACAGCTTTAAACACACCTGATAACGTTTAACGGTAACGGTGTCCCGAAACGAAGCCGTTTCGGGACAATTTCCAAAGTCTGTTCACTGGCATTAGCAACGGAAAATATTGTTCTGAATACGCTTCAGAACAAAACAGGTGCGGTTCCGACAGGAATACCGTTTTAGGGGGATAATATGGCTACATCAGTACAGACAGGTAAAGCTAAGCAGCTCACATTACTCGGATTTTTTGCCATAACGGCATCGATGGTAATGGCTGTTTATGAATACCCTACCTTCGCAACATCGGGCTTTTCATTAGTCTTCTTCCTGCTATTAGGCGGGATTTTATGGTTTATTCCCGTGGGACTTTGTGCTGCGGAAATGGCTACCGTCGACGGCTGGGAAGAAGGTGGCGTCTTCGCCTGGGTATCAAATACTCTGGGGCCGAGATGGGGATTTGCAGCGATCTCATTTGGCTATCTGCAAATCGCCATTGGTTTTATTCCGATGCTCTATTTCGTGTTAGGGGCACTCTCCTACATCCTGAAATGGCCAGCGCTGAATGAAGACCCCATTACCAAAACTATTGCAGCACTCATCATTCTTTGGGCGCTGGCATTAACGCAGTTTGGTGGCACGAAATACACGGCGCGAATTGCTAAAGTTGGCTTCTTCGCCGGTATCCTGTTACCTGCATTTATTTTGATCGCATTAGCGGCTATTTATCTGCACTCCGGTGCCCCCGTTGCTATCGAAATGGATTCGAAGACCTTCTTCCCTGACTTCTCTAAAGTGGGCACCCTGGTTGTATTTGTTGCCTTCATTTTGAGTTATATGGGCGTTGAAGCTTCCGCAACCCACGTCAATGAAATGAGCAATCCAGGGCGCGACTATCCACTGGCTATGTTACTGCTGATGGTGGCGGCAATCTGCTTAAGCTCTGTTGGCGGTTTGTCTATTGCGATGGTCATTCCGGGTAATGAAATCAACCTCTCCGCAGGGGTAATGCAAACCTTTACCGTTCTGATGTCACATGTGGCACCGGAAATTGAGTGGACGGTTCGCGTGATCTCCGCACTGCTGTTGCTGGGTGTTCTGGCGGAAATCGCTTCCTGGATTGTTGGTCCTTCTCGCGGGATGTATGTCACAGCGCAGAAAAACCTGCTGCCAGCGGCATTCGCTAAAATGAACAAAAATGGCGTACCGGTAACGCTGGTCATTTCGCAGCTGGTGATTACTTCTACCGCGTTGATCATCCTCACCAATACCGGTGGCGGTAACAACATGTCCTTCCTGATCGCACTGGCGCTGACGGTGGTGATTTATCTGTGTGCTTATTTCATGCTGTTTATTGGCTACATTGTGTTGGTTCTTAAACATCCTGACTTAAAACGCACATTTAATATCCCTGGTGGTAAAGGGGTGAAACTGGTCGTGGCTATTGTCGGTCTGCTGACTTCAATTATGGCGTTTATTGTTTCCTTCCTGCCGCCGGATAACATCCAGGGTGACTCTACCGATATGTATGTTGAATTACTGGTCGTTAGTTTCCTGGTGGTACTTGCCCTGCCCTTTATTCTCTATGCTGTTCATGATCGTAAAAGCAAAGCGAATACCGGCGTCACTCTGGAGCCAATCAACAGTCAGAACGCACCAAAAGGTCACTTCTTCCTGCACCCGCGTGCACGTTCACCACACTATATTGTGATGAATGACAAGAAACACTAACCATGTCTGAATGGTTATAAGATAAGGGAGCGATAATTCATCGCTCCCTTTTTCGTGCTTGCTGTCGTATTGACTTAACCGGGATAAGTACGAGAATGAGCGCACATCTGTTTACCGGAAACCAGCACATATGGATATCTGCTCCCGAAACGAGAAATTAGCGATTAGAAGACCAGCGATACTGGTTGCACTGGCACTTTTACTGTGTAGTTGCAAAAGCACGCCTCCAGAGTCAATGGTGACACCACCAACAGGTTCGAAGCCACCAGCTACGACGCAACAATCGTCACAACCGATGCGTGGCATCTGGCTGGCCACAGTGTCTCGCCTCGACTGGCCACCGGTTTCCTCGGTTAACATTAGTAACCCCACCAGCCGGGCCCGTGTACAACAACAGGCGATGGTCGACAAACTGGATCATCTGCAACGTCTCGGCATCAACACGGTCTTTTTCCAGGTCAAGCCGGACGGTACCGCCCTGTGGCCATCGAAAATTTTGCCGTGGTCCGATCTTATGACCGGAAAGATTGGTGAAAATCCAGGTTACGATCCGCTGCAATTTATGCTCGACGAAGCCCACAAGCGTGGGATGAAAGTACACGCCTGGTTTAACCCCTATCGCGTATCGGTTAATACGAAGCCCGGTACTATCAGGGAACTGAATAGCACTCTGTCTCAACAACCAGCGAGCGTCTATGTGCAACACCGCGACTGGATCAGAACGTCCGGCGATCGCTTTGTCCTCGACCCGGGCATACCTGAGGTTCAGGACTGGATCACATCAATAGTCGCGGAAGTGGTTTCCCGCTATCCGGTAGATGGCGTGCAGTTTGACGACTATTTCTATACTGAGTCACCAGGTTCACGGCTAAATGATAACGAAACGTACCGCAAATACGGAGGCGCATTTGCGTCAAAAGCAGACTGGCGGCGCAACAATACTCAGCAGTTAATTGCAAAGGTATCGCACACTATTAAAAGCATTAAGCCGGAAGTCGAATTTGGCGTTAGCCCGGCAGGCGTGTGGCGTAACCGATCACACGATCCGCTCGGTTCCGATACCCGAGGCGCGGCAGCCTATGACGAATACTACGCTGACACCCGTCGATGGGTGGAACAAGGATTGCTGGATTACATTGCTCCCCAAATTTACTGGCCGTTCTCACGGAGTGCCGCACGTTATGACGTTTTGGCAAAATGGTGGGCGGATGTCGTTAAACCGACCAGGACCCGCCTGTATATCGGTATCGCCTTCTATAAAGTAGGAGAACCTTCAAAGATAGAGCCAGACTGGATGATTAACGGCGGCGTACCGGAACTGAAAAAGCAGCTCGATCTTAACGATGCCGTGCCAGAAATTAGCGGCACAATCTTGTTCCGTGAGGACTATCTGAATAAGCCACAGACTCAACAAGCGGTCAGCTATCTGCAAAGTCGTTGGGGCAGTTAAACTCCCATTCTTACTTTGTAACAAGCCGGTGCTTTCCCCCCGGCTTGTTACCCTCTTGAAATATCCCACTAGTAATCATGCTTACTTAAGTCAAATTAACTACGCAATTAACCACACTTAGTTAAACAGTCATAAATCCCCTAATAAAAATGTATGAATATGAAAAAACATACGATATTCGCTGTCACCGAAAAATAATTACGATGGGCTATACTCTTCTGAAGAACAGTAGCGTAGATTGAAACTGTCCTAAGTCGCTTATTTGTTTTCAGTATATCTTCATATTTCAGGAGAATATGGTGCAGTTAGTCGATCTCGCACATTGCGTTTCGTTTTGATTCCGTCTGCTTTCCCAGCCTTATAAGGGTGTGAATTATGGAGATGTATTTTAAAAGAATGAAAGATGAGTGGACCGGGCTTGTCGAACAAGCAGATCCGCTCATTCGTGCTAAAGCCGCGGAAATTGCCGTTGCGCATGCCCATTATCTGAGTATTGAGTTTTACCGAATTGTCCGTATCGACCCGCATGCCGAAGAATTCTTGAGTAATGAACAAGTTGAGCGGCAGTTGAAAAGTGCGATGGAACGCTGGATTATTAACGTGCTTTCTGCCCAGGTTGACGATGTCGAAAGGCTAATACAAATCCAGCATACCGTTGCGGAAGTGCATGCCCGCATAGGAATTCCGGTAGAAATTGTCGAGATGGGGTTTCGGGTGCTGAAAAAAATCCTCTATCCAGTCATCTTCTCTTCGGATTATTCCGCCGCAGAAAAACTTCAGGTCTACCATTTCTCGATTAACAGTATTGATATCGCTATGGAAGTGATGACCCGCGCGTTTACCTTTAGTGACAATAGTGCCTCAAAGGAAGATGAAAACTATCGTATCTTCTCGTTACTGGAAAATGCCGAAGAAGAAAAAGAACGGCAAATAGCCTCATTACTTTCATGGGAAATAGATATTATCTATAAAGTCCTGCTGGATTCTGATTTAGGCAGTAGTTTGCCTTTAAGCCAGGCTGATTTTGGCCTGTGGTTTAACCATAAAGGTCGACATTATTTTAGCGGCATAGCCGAAGTGGGCCATATCTCCCGTCTGATTCAGGATTTCGACGGTATTTTCAATCAAACCATGCGTAATACCAGGAATTTGAATAACAGAAGTTTGCGGGTGAAATTTTTATTACAGATAAGAAATACCGTATCGCAAATTATTACCTTGCTGCGTGAATTGTTTGAAGAAGTATCGCGCCACGAAGTCGGTATGGATGTCCTGACGAAATTACTTAACCGCCGTTTCCTGCCGACGATCTTCAAACGCGAAATTGCCCATGCCAACCGGACCGGTACACCGCTGTCAGTGCTGATTATTGACGTTGATAAATTCAAAGAGATCAACGATACGTGGGGCCATAACACTGGCGATGAAATTCTGCGTAAAGTCTCTCAGGCCTTTTATGACAACGTCCGCAGTAGTGATTATGTTTTCCGCTACGGGGGCGATGAATTTATCATTGTTTTGACTGAAGCTTCGGAAAACGAAACGTTACGTACCGCAGAACGTATTCGCAGTCGGGTGGAGAAAACCAAACTGAAAGCCGCAAACGGCGAGGATATTGCCCTCTCACTTTCCATCGGTGCCGCCATGTTTAATGGTCATCCTGACTATGAGCGCCTCATTCAAATAGCCGATGAAGCTCTGTATATCGCCAAAAGACGAGGTAGAAACCGTGTTGAACTCTGGAAAGCCAGTCTTTAGATGCGCCAGGATGCAGAGGTAATCATGAAGCTAACCGATGCGGATAATGCCGCCGATGGCATTTTTTTCCCCGCCCTTGAGCAAAATATGATGGGCGCGGTGTTAATTAACGAAAATGATGAAGTGATGTTTTTCAACCCCGCCGCAGAGAAGCTCTGGGGGTACAAACGTGAAGAAGTCATTGGCAATAACATTGATATGCTGATTCCGCGGGATTTGCGTCCTGCGCATCCTCAATACATTCGTCACAACCGTGAAGGTGGTAAAGCTCGCGTCGAGGGGATGAGTCGGGAGCTGCAGCTGGAGAAAAAAGACGGCAGTAAAATCTGGACCCGTTTTGCGCTATCGAAAGTGAGCGCCGAGGGGAAAGTTTATTACCTGGCGCTGGTACGGGATGCCAGCGTAGAAATGGCGCAAAAAGAACAGACCCGACAATTGATTATTGCCGTTGACCATCTCGACCGACCGGTGATTGTCCTCGATCCGGAACGCCATATTGTGCAGTGCAATCGCGCATTTACCGAAATGTTTGGTTACTGCATTAACGAAGCCAGCGGTATGCAGCCCGATACACTCCTGAACATTCCAGAATTCCCTGCTGATAACCGTATTCGTTTACAGCAGTTGCTATGGAAAACCGCCCGCGATCAGGACGAATTTCTGCTGTTGACGCGCACCGGTGAAAAAATCTGGATTAAAGCCTCTATCAGCCCGGTTTATGACGTGCTCGCGCATCTGCAGAACCTGGTAATGACATTCTCGGATATCACCGAAGAAAGGCAAATCCGCCAGCTTGAAGGCAATATTCTCGCCGCCATGTGCAGCAGCCCCCCATTTCATGAAATGGGGGAAATCATTTGTCGTAACATCGAATCTGTTCTCAACGAATCGCATGTTTCGCTGTTCGCGCTGCGCAACGGGATGCCGATACACTGGGCGTCATCTTCGCACGGTGCAGAAGTTCAAAATGCGCAAAGCTGGTCAGCGACCATTCGTCAGCGCGATGGCACGCCTGCGGGGATCCTGCAAATTAAAACCTCGTCAGGAGCAGAAACCAGCGCCTTTATCGAACGCGTGGCAGATATCAGCCAGCATATGGCCGCGCTGGCGCTGGAACAGGAAAAAAGCCGTCAGCATATTGAACAACTCATCCAATTTGATCCGATGACCGGTCTGCCAAATCGCAATAACCTGCACAATTACCTCGATGACCTGGTCGACAAAGCCGTCTCTCCGGTGGTGTATCTCATCGGTGTTGACCATATTCAGGATGTGATTGATAGCCTTGGCTATGCGTGGACCGATCAGGCATTGCTGGAAGTGGTCAATCGCTTTCGTGAAAAACTCAAACCGGATCAGTATCTCTGTCGTATTGAAGGTGCGTCTTTTGTCCTCGTGAGCCTGGAAAACGATGTCAGTAACATTACCCAGATCGCCGATGAGCTACGGAATGTGGTCAGCAAGCCGATAATGATTGACGATAAACCATTCCCGCTCACCTTGAGCATTGGCATCAGCTACGACGAGGGTAAAAACCGCGATTACCTGCTCTCCACTGCTCACAATGCAATGGATTTTATTCGCAAAAATGGCGGTAACGGCTGGCAGTTCTTCAGCCCGGCGATGAACGAAATGGTAAAAGAGCGTTTGGTTTTAGGCGCAGCGCTAAAAGAAGCGATTAGTAATAACCAACTTAAACTGGTTTATCAGCCGCAAATCTTCGCAGAAACGGGTGAACTGTACGGCATCGAAGCCCTTGCTCGCTGGTACGATCCCCTGCATGGTCATGTGCCCCCTTCACGGTTTATTCCTCTCGCAGAAGAGATTGGTGAAATCGAAAATATTGGGCGCTGGGTCATCGCGGAAGCTTGCCGTCAGTTAGCAGAATGGCGTAGCCAGAATATTCATATCCCGGCGTTATCCGTTAACTTGTCTGCGCTGCACTTTCGCAGTAATCAGCTGCCTAATCAGGTATCTGATGCAATGCACGCCTGGGGTATTGACGGCCACCAGCTGACGGTGGAAATCACGGAAAGCATGATGATGGAACACGATACCGAAATCTTTAAGCGCATTCAGATCCTGCGCGATATGGGCATCGGTTTATCGGTAGATGATTTTGGTACAGGCTTTTCCGGATTATCCCGCTTAGTCAGTCTTCCGGTAACGGAAATCAAAATTGATAAAAGTTTTGTCGATCGTTGTCTGACCGAAAAACGCATCCTTGCCTTACTCGAAGCCATTACCAGCATTGGGCAAAGCCTCAATTTAACCGTCGTGGCGGAAGGCATCGAAACCAAAGAGCAATTTGAGATGCTACGCAAGATCCACTGTCGCGTTATTCAGGGATATTTCTTTTCCCGCCCCCTGCCCGCCGAAGAAATTCCATGCTGGATGAGCAGCGTGTTACCGCTGAAAATCTGATAAATTCCTCTCGCCCGCACTCGCGGGTTTTTATTTAACGTGACACTGTCACTTAAATACTGTGATTTCCGCTACGTTTAGTTGGACAACGACAACGCATAGCCATGTCACAACAATCCCTTCTCAGCCTGATGTGATTGTGCTGACGCATCAGGCAATCACGCGCCTGACGCGTCATCCGGCAACACTTTACGATTTCAACTGGTAATCAAGCGTAATTTCAGCTTTCAGTACCTGAGAAACCGGGCATCCTGCTTTTGCTTTCTGGATAATGCCGTCAAAAGTAGAGGCATCAATACCCGGCACCGCAACTTCGCTTTTCAGTGCGATTTTAGTAATCGCAAAACCGGCATCCACTTTATCCAGCGACACATCTGCGGTGGTATCAATCGATGTTGGCGTGAATCCCGCTTCCCCCAGCATTAATGAAAGCGCCATTGAGAAACATGCGGCATGCGCTGCGCCAATCAGTTCTTCAGGGTTGGTTCCTTTTTCGCCTTCAAAACGCGTGTTAAATCCATACGGCTGTTGGTTCAGCACGCCGCTCTCGGTGGATACAGTTCCCTTCCCGCGTTTGATATCGCCTTCCCAGTGTGCCTGACCTTTCTTATGGATTGTCATTGTTGCTCTCCTGTGGGCTTAAAAAGGAAATTATAGACTACGTGAGAAACAGCACGAGGATAAGCAGGATATTCCGAATAAAATCCGGCGAAAACATTATCTCTGTACTTAAATTAAATTCCCACAATAGATAACAGGAAATATATGACTCAAAAGATATTGTATCAATATTAATCGATTCACACCAATAACAATCCCTATCAATATCATAGTGTTAAAATATAAAACTCATCAACCAGGACTAATCTTAACAACGAAGCGGCAAATATTTGCCATGCTGAATGTGCTTTATAAATCTGCGATCCGTAGCAGACACCATAAATACACAGACACGGAGAATCACTATGTTTACTTATTATCAGGCAGAAAATTCAACAGCAGAACCCGCTCTGGTTAATGCCATTGAGCAAGGCCTTCGGGCAGAGCACGGTGTTGTCACTGAAGATGACATTCTCATGGAGCTGACCAAATGGGTGGAAGCTTCTGATAACGACATCCTCAGTGATATCTACCAGCAAACGATCAATTATGTGGTCAGTGGCCAGCACCCTACGCTTTAAGGTGCTATGCTTGATCGGCAACCTAATTTAGGGGTTTAGCACGTGTTTCTTCGCTACGGCGATGTTGTCCTTAAAACTAGCAACAGGATTGAGGAGTTAAAATGAAATCGAACCGTCAGGCACGTCATATTCTTGGACTGGACCATAAAATTTCTAACCAGCGCAAAATAGTTACCGAAGGTGACAAATCCAGCGTGGTAAATAACCCAACCGGCAGAAAACGCCCCGCTGAAAAGTAATTCATAACCATCAGTCCTCAATGACGATTAAACACCATTGCCTGCGCAATGGTGTTTTTGTTTTTATCTGCTTTATACTTGGGGCCGACGCCCTGGCGGTAAAGCAAAGACGATAAAAGCACCCCAGGGATGGATATTCAAAAAAGAGTGAGTGACATGGAACCAAAAACAAAAAAACAGCGTTCGCTTTATATTCCTTACGCTGGCCCTGTACTGCTGGAATTTCCGTTGTTGAATAAAGGCAGCGCCTTCAGCATGGAAGAACGCCGTAACTTCAACCTGCTGGGGTTACTGCCGGAAGTGGTCGAAACCATCGAAGAACAAGCGGAACGAGCATGGATCCAGTATCAGGGATTCAAAACCGAAATCGACAAACACATCTACCTGCGTAACATCCAGGACACTAACGAAACCCTCTTCTACCGTCTGGTAAACAATCATCTTGATGAGATGATGCCTGTTATTTATACCCCAACCGTCGGCGCAGCCTGTGAGCGTTTTTCTGAGATCTACCGCCGTTCACGCGGCGTGTTTATCTCTTACCAGAACCGCCACAATATGGACGATATTCTGCAAAACGTGCCGAACCATAATATTAAAGTGATTGTGGTGACTGACGGTGAACGTATTCTGGGGCTTGGTGACCAGGGCATCGGCGGGATGGGCATTCCGATCGGTAAACTGTCACTCTATACCGCCTGTGGCGGCATCAGCCCGGCGTATACCCTTCCGGTGGTGCTGGATGTCGGGACGAACAACCAACAGCTGCTTAATGATCCGCTGTATATGGGCTGGCGTAATCCGCGTATCACTGACGACGAATACTATGAATTCGTTGATGAATTTATCCAGGCTGTGAAACAACGCTGGCCGGACGTACTGTTGCAGTTTGAAGACTTCGCACAAAAAAATGCGATGCCGTTACTTAACCGCTATCGCAATGAAATTTGTTCTTTTAACGATGACATTCAGGGCACTGCGGCGGTAACAGTCGGCACACTGATCGCAGCCAGCCGCGCAGCAGGTGGTCAACTGAGCGAGAAAAAGATTGTCTTCCTCGGCGCAGGCTCTGCGGGGTGCGGCATTGCCGAAATGATCATCGCCCAGACTCAGCGTGAAGGATTAAGCGAGGAAGCGGCGCGGCAGAAAGTCTTTATGGTTGATCGCTTTGGCCTGCTGACCGACAAGATGCCGAACCTGCTGCCTTTCCAGACCAAACTGGTGCAGAAGCGCGAAAACCTCAGTGACTGGGATACCGACAGCGATGTGCTGTCACTGCTGGATGTGGTGCGTAATGTAAAACCAGATATTCTGATTGGCGTCTCAGGACAGACCGGGCTGTTTACGGAAGAGATTATCCGTGAGATGCATAAACACTGTCCGCGTCCGATCGTGATGCCGCTGTCTAACCCGACTTCACGCGTGGAAGCCACACCGCAGGACATTATCGCCTGGACTGAAGGTAACGCGCTGGTCGCCACTGGCAGTCCGTTTAACCCAGTGGTATGGAAAGATAAAATCTACCCTATCGCCCAGTGTAACAACGCCTTTATTTTCCCGGGCATCGGGCTGGGCGTTATTGCTTCCGGCGCGTCACGTATCACCGATGAGATGCTGATGTCGGCAAGTGAAACGCTTGCTCAGTATTCGCCGCTGGTCCTGAACGGCGAAGGTCTGGTACTACCGGAACTGAAAGATATTCAGAAAGTCTCCCGCGCAATTGCCTTTGCGGTTGGCAAAATGGCGCAGCAGCAAGGCGTGGCGGTGAAAACGTCTGCCGAAGCTCTGCAACAGGCCATTGATGATAATTTCTGGCACGCCGAATACCGCGACTACCGCCGTACCTCCATCTAAGCCTGCGCCCGGTGGTGAAAGCTGCCGGGCAATTTTCCTCTCCCTTTTTCAGATCTCATCCATACTGGGTAGTGGCGAATAAATCTCATTTGCCTCACCTGCTATGCAGAACATCATCCGAAAAGGAGGAACTATGAAGGCTGCAGTTGTTACGAAGGATCATCATGTTGACGTTACGGATAAAACACTGCGCTCACTGAAACATGGCGAAGCCCTGCTGAAAATGGAGTGTTGTGGTGTATGTCATACCGATCTTCATGTTAAGAATGGCGATTTTGGTGACAAAACCGGCGTAATTCTGGGCCATGAAGGCATCGGTGTGGTGGCAGAAGTTGGCCCAGGTGTCACCTCATTAAAACCAGGCGATCGTGCCAGCGTGGCGTGGTTTTACGAAGGATGCGGTCATTGCGAATACTGTAACAGTGGTAACGAAACGCTCTGCCGTTCAGTTAAAAATGCCGGATACAGCGTTGATGGCGGGATGGCGGAAGAGTGCATCGTGGTCGCCGATTACGCGGTAAAAGTGCCAGATGGCCTGGACTCGGCGGCGGCCAGCAGCATTACCTGTGCGGGGGTCACCACCTATAAAGCGGTGAAACTGTCAAAAATTCGTCCCGGTCAGTGGATTGCTATCTACGGTCTTGGCGGTCTGGGTAACCTCGCCCTGCAATACGCGAAGAATGTCTTTAACGCCAAAGTGATCGCCATTGATGTCAATGATGAGCAGTTAAAACTGGCAACCGAAATGGGCGCTGATTTAGCGATTAACTCACGCACTGAAGACGCCGCCAAAATTGTGCAAGAAAAAACCGGTGGCGCTCACGCCGCGGTGGTGACAGCGGTAGCTAAAGCTGCGTTTAACTCGGCGGTTGATGCTGTACGAGCAGGCGGTCGTGTTGTGGCTGTCGGTCTGCCGCCGGAGTCTATGAGCCTGGACATCCCACGCCTTGTGCTGGATGGTATTGAAGTGGTCGGTTCGCTGGTCGGCACGCGCCAGGATCTAACCGAAGCCTTCCAGTTTGCCGCCGAAGGCAAAGTGGTGCCGAAAGTCGCCCTGCGTCCGTTAGCGGACATCAACACCATCTTTACCGAGATGGAAGAAGGCAAAATCCGTGGCCGTATGGTGATTGATTTCCGCCGCTAAGAGGCCTTTGCTGCGACTGCCATGTTTGGGTCGCAGCATCACACACTCTCCAACATGAAATGGCTAAATGGATTATTGTTGCGTAGGAAGGAACAATAATGATAGTGTTCCTGGTGAAGGAACGCTACTGAGAGTAAAGACACTAATGAAAATGGCCAATCATCCCCGCCCGGGGGACATTATTCAGGAATCACTGGACGAACTTAATGTCAGCCTGCGCGAGTTTGCCAGAGCAATGGAAATTGCGCCCTCAACGGCAAGCCGATTGCTGACCGGAAAAGCAGCTTTGACGCCAGAAATGGCGATTAAACTTTCCGTGGTGATCGGCAGTTCGCCGCAAATGTGGCTGAATCTGCAAAACGCCTGGAGCCTGGCAGAGGCTGAAAAAACGGTGGATGTGTCGCGACTGCGCCGTCTGGTTACGCAATAATAAATATCCTCCGGCATAGCCGGAGGTTTTTCAAATGCGCCTATAAGGCTCTCTTACCAGCCGCGCCCTAACAGGCGCACACGATCTGACATTTGCATCCAACTTCG
>NZ_JBJQLL010000065.1:0-12386 GCF_046486405.1 Escherichia sp. WS338
GTAATACCTTTTGTTTTCGTGGATATTTGTAATCCATCTGAAAACCCCTGCTGTAGCAAGATTTTTCCTGTATTCGTAAAATGATAACTCTCCTGATTTGAATCCTTTTAATGTGGCTTCTATAAGGCATTTATTTTTTGAAAATCTTACATTTACAACCTTACCCTGTCCTTTTATTAAAACCGTATTATCGTTTTCAAGAACAAGATGAATATTCTCTGTGGCTAAATAGTAAATGTAATGTGAGACATTGTGACGTTTTAGTTCAGAATAAAACCAGTGATAGTTTAAATTATTTCGCACTTTATCGAATATTTGTTTAAAAATGGCAACCTGAGCCATTGTAGTACCTTCCATGTGATATGAAGGTACCTAGTCTGCACGATTATCTAAATTGCTTCAATCTGGTCTGACCTGCTTTCTGAGCAATTCAGTAATGTCACTCTTTTCTTTGTTTGCTTCAGGCGAAACTCTTTTTTCTGAGCACAGTCTTCGGCGGCAGGCTTCAATGACCCAGGCTGAGAAATTCCCGGACCCTTTTTGATCAAGAGCGATGTTAATTTGTTCAATCATTTGGTTAGGAAAGCGGATGTTGCGGGTTGTTGTTCTGCGGGTTCTGTTCTTCGTTGACATGAGGTTGTCCCGTATTCAGTGTCGCTGATTTGTATTGTCTGAAGTTGTTTTTACGTTAAGTTGATGCAGATCAATTAATATGATACCTGCGTCATAATTGATTATTTGACGTGGTTTGATGGCGTAGATGCACGTTGTGACATGCAGATGATAATTATTATCATTTTGCGGGTCCTTTCCGGCGATCCGACAGGTTACGGGGCGGCGACCTCGCGGGTTTTCGCTATTTATGAAAATTTTCCGGTTTAAGGCATTTCCGTTCTTCTTCGTCGTAACTTAATGTTTTTATTTAAAATACCCCCTGAAAAGAAAGGAAACGACAGGTGCTGAAAACGAGCTTTTGGGCCTCTGTCGTTTCCTTTCTCTGTTTTTGGCCGTGGAATGAACAATGGAAGTCAACAAAAAGCAGCTGGCTGACATTTTCGGTGCGAGTATCCGTACCATTCAGAACTGGCAGGAACAGGGAATGCCCGTTCTGCGAGGCGGTGGCAAGGGTAATGAGGTGCTTTATGACTCTGCCGCCGTCATAAAATGGTATGCCGAAAGGGATGCTGAAATTGAGAACGAAAAGCTGCGCCGGGAGGTTGAAGAACTGCGGCAGGCCAGCGAGGCAGATCTCCAGCCAGGAACTATTGAGTACGAACGCCATCGACTTACGCGTGCGCAGGCCGACGCACAGGAACTGAAGAATGCCAGAGACTCCGCTGAAGTGGTGGAAACCGCATTCTGTACTTTCGTGTTGTCGCGGATCGCAGGTGAAATTGCCAGTATTCTCGACGGGCTCCCCCTGTCGGTGCAGCGGCGTTTTCCGGAACTGGAAAACCGACATGTTGATTTCCTGAAACGGGATATCATCAAAGCCATGAACAAAGCAGCCGCGCTGGATGAACTGATACCGGGGTTGCTGAGTGAATATATCGAACAGTCAGGTTAACAGGCTGCGGCATTTTGTCCGCGCCGGGCTTCGCTCACTGTTCAGGCCGGAGCCACAGACCGCCGTTGAATGGGCGGATGCTAATTACTATCTCCCGAAAGAATCCGCATACCAGGAAGGGCGCTGGGAAACACTGCCCTTTCAGCGGGCCATCATGAATGCGATGGGCAGCGACTACATCCGTGAGGTGAATGTGGTGAAGTCTGCCCGTGTCGGTTATTCCAAAATGCTGCTGGGTGTTTATGCCTACTTTATAGAGCATAAGCAGCGCAACACCCTTATCTGGTTGCCGACGGATGGTGATGCCGAGAACTTTATGAAAACCCACGTTGAGCCGACTATTCGTGATATTCCGTCGCTGCTGGCGCTGGCCCCGTGGTATGGCAAAAAGCACCGGGATAACACGCTCACCATGAAGCGTTTCACTAATGGGCGTGGCTTCTGGTGCCTGGGCGGTAAAGCGGCAAAAAACTACCGTGAAAAGTCGGTGGATGTGGCGGGTTATGATGAACTTGCTGCTTTTGATGATGATATTGAACAGGAAGGCTCTCCGACGTTCCTGGGCGATAAGCGTATTGAAGGCTCTGTCTGGCCAAAGTCCATCCGTGGCTCCACGCCCAAAGTGAGAGGCACCTGCCAGATTGAGCGTGCTGCCAGTGAATCCCCGCATTTTATGCGTTTTCATGTTGCCTGCCCGCACTGCGGGGAGGAGCAGTACCTTAAATTTGGCGATAAAGAGACGCCGTTTGGCCTCAAATGGACGCCGGATGATCCCTCCAGCGTGTTTTATCTCTGCGAACATAATGCCTGCGTCATCCGCCAGCAGGAGCTGGACTTCACTGATGCCCGTTATATCTGCGAAAAGACCGGGATCTGGACCCGTGATGGCATTCTCTGGTTTTCGTCATCCGGTGAAGAGATTGAGCCGCCGGATAGTGTGACCTTTCACATCTGGACAGCGTACAGCCCGTTCACCACCTGGGTGCAGATTGTCAAAGACTGGATGAAAACGAAAGGGGATACGGGAAAACGTAAAACCTTCGTGAACACAACGCTCGGTGAGACGTGGGAAGCGAAAATTGGCGAACGTCCGGATGCAGAGCTGATGGCCGAGCGGAAAGAGCATTATTCAGCACCTGTTCCTGACCGTGTGGCTTACCTGACCGCTGGTATCGACTCCCAGCTGGACCGCTACGAAATGCGCGTATGGGGATGGGGGCCGGGTGAGGAAAGCTGGCTGATTGACCGGCAGATCATTATGGGCCGCCACGACGACGAACAGACGCTGCTGCGTGTGGATGAGGCCATCAATAAAACCTATACCCGCCGGAATGGTGCAGAAATGTCGGTATCCCGTATCTGCTGGGATATTGGCGGGATTGACCCGACCATTGTGTATGAACGCTCGAAAAAGCATGGGCTGTTCCGGGTGATCCCCATTAAAGGGGCATCCGTTTACGGCAAGCCGGTGGCCAGCATGCCACGTAAGCGAAACAAAAACGGGGTTTACCTTACCGAAATCGGTACGGATACCGCGAAAGAGCAGATTTATAACCGCTTCACACTGACGCCGGAAGGGGATGAACCGCTTCCCGGTGCCGTTCACTTCCCGAATAACCCGGATATTTTTGATCTGACCGAAGCGCAGCAGCTGACGGCTGAAGAGCAGGTCGAAAAATGGGTGGATGGCAGGAAAAAAATACTGTGGGACAGCAAAAAGCGACGCAATGAGGCGCTCGACTGCTTCGTTTATGCGCTGGCGGCGCTGCGCATCAGTATTTCCCGCTGGCAGCTGGATCTCAGTGCGCTGCTGGCGAGCCTGCAGGAAGAGGATGGTGCAGCAACCAACAAGAAAACACTGGCAGATTACGCCCGTGCCTTATCCGGAGAGGATGAATGACGCGACAGGAAGAACTTGCCGCTGCCCGTGCGGCACTGCATGACCTGATGACAGGAAAACGGGTGGCAACGGTACAGAAAGACGGACGGAGAGTGGAGTTTACGGCCACTTCCGTGTCTGACCTGAAAAAATACATTGCGGAGCTGGAAGTGCAGACCGGCATGACACAGCGACGCAGGGGACCTGCAGGATTTTATGTATGAAAACGTCCACCATTCCCACCCTTCTGGGGCCGGACGGCATGACATCGCTGCGTGAATATGCCGGTTATCACGGTGGTGGCAGCGGATTTGGTGGGCAGTTGCGGGCGTGGAACCCACCGAGTGAAAGTGTGGATGCAGCCCTGCTGCCCAACTTTACCCGTGGCAATGCCCGCGCAGACGATCTGGTACGCAATAACGGCTATGCCGCCAACGCCATCCAGCTGCATCAGGATCATATCGTCGGGTCTTTTTTCCGGCTCAGTCATCGCCCAAGCTGGCGCTATCTGGGCATCGGGGAGGAAGAAGCCCGTGCCTTTTCCCGCGAGGTTGAAGCGGCATGGAAAGAGTTTGCCGAGGATGACTGCTGCTGCATTGACGTTGAGCGAAAACGCACGTTTACCATGATGATTCGGGAAGGTGTGGCCATGCACGCCTTTAACGGTGAACTGTTCGTTCAGGCCACCTGGGATACCAGTCCGTCGCGGCTTTTCCGGACACAGTTCCGGATGGTCAGCCCGAAGCGCATCAGCAACCCGAACAATACCGGCGACAGCCGGAACTGCCGTGCCGGTGTGCAGATTAATGACAGCGGTGCGGCGCTGGGATATTACGTCAGCGAGGACGGCTATCCTGGCTGGATGCCGCAGAAATGGACATGGATACCCCGTGAGCTACCCGGCGGGCGCGCCTCGTTCATTCACGTTTTTGAACCCGTGGAGGACGGGCAGACCCGCGGTGCAAATGTGTTTTACAGCGTGATGGAGCAGATGAAGATGCTCGACACGCTGCAGAACACGCAGCTGCAGAGCGCCATTGTGAAGGCGATGTATGCCGCCACCATTGAAAGTGAGCTGGATACGCAGTCAGCGATGGATTTTATTCTGGGCGCGAACAGTCAGGATCAGCGGGACAGGCTGACCGGCTGGATTGGTGAAATTGCCGCGTATTACGCCGCAGCACCGGTCCGGCTGGGAGGCGCAAAAGTGCCTCACCTGATGCCGGGGGACTCACTGAACCTGCAGACGGCTCAGGACACGGATAACGGCTACTCCGTGTTTGAGCAGTCACTGCTGCGGTATATCGCTGCCGGGCTGGGTGTCTCGTATGAGCAGCTTTCCCGGAATTATGCCCAGATGAGCTACTCCACGGCACGGGCCAGCGCGAACGAGTCGTGGGCGCACTTTATGGGGCGGCGAAAATTCGTCGCATCCCGTCAGGCGAGCCAGATGTTTCTGTGCTGGCTGGAAGAGGCCATCGTTCGCCGCGTGGTGACGTTACCTTCAAAAGCGCGCTTCAGCTTTCAGGAAGCCCGCAGCGCCTGGGGGAACTGTGACTGGATAGGCTCCGGTCGTATGGCCATCGATGGTCTGAAAGAAGTTCAGGAAGCGGTGATGCTGATAGAAGCCGGACTGAGTACCTACGAGAAAGAGTGCGCAAAACGCGGTGACGACTATCAGGAAATTTTTGCCCAGCAGGTCCGTGAAACGATGGAGCGCCGTGCAGCCGGTCTTAAACCGCCCGCCTGGGCGGCTGCGGCATTTGAATCCGGACTGCGACAATCAACAGAGGAGGAGAAGAGTGACAGCAGAGCTGCGTAATCTCCCGCATATTGCCAGCATGGCCTTTAATGAGCCGCTGATGCTTGAACCCGCCTATGCGCGGGTTTTCTTTTGTGCGCTTGCAGGCCAGATTGGGATAAGCCGCCTGACGGATGCGGTGTCAGGTGACAGCCTGACTGCCGGAGAGTCACCCGCGACGCTGGCGTTATCCGGTGATGATGACGGGCCACGACAGGCCCGCAGTTATCAGGTCATGAATGGCATCGCCGTGCTGCCGGTGTCCGGCACGCTGGTCAGCCGGACGCGGGCGCTGCAGCCGTATTCGGGGATGACCGGTTACAACGGCATTATCGCCCGTCTGCAACAGGCTGCCAGCGATCCGATGGTGGACGGCATTCTGCTCGATATGGACACGCCAGGCGGGATGGTGGCGGGGGTATTTGATTGCGCTGACATCATCGCCCGTGTGCGTGACATAAAACCGGTATGGGCGCTGGCCAACGACATGAACTGTAGTGCAGGTCAGCTGCTTGCCAGTGCCGCCTCCCGGCGTCTGGTCACACAGACCGCCCGGACAGGCTCCATCGGCGTCATGATGGCTCACAGTAATTACGGTGCTGCGCTGGAGAAACAGGGCGTGGAAATCACGCTGATTTACAGCGGCAGCCATAAGGTGGATGGCAACCCCTACAGCCATCTTCCGGATGACGTCCGGGAAACACTGCAATCCCGGATGGATGCAACCCGCCAGATGTTTGCGCAGAAGGTATCGGCATATACCGGCCTGTCCGTGCAGGCTGTTCTGGATACCGAGGCTGCAGTGTACAGCGGTCAGGAGGCCATTGATGCCGGACTGGCTGATGAACTTGTTAACAGCACCGATGCGATCACCGTTATGCGTGAGGCACTGGATGCACGTAAATCCCGTCTCTCAGGAGGGCGAATGACCAAAGAGACTCAATCAACAACTGTTTCAGCCACTGCTTCGCAGGCTGATGTTACTGATGTGGTGTCAGCGACGGAGGGCGAAAACGCCAGCGCGGTGCAGCCGGACGTGAACGCGCAGATCACCGCAGCGGTTGCGGAAGAAAACAGCCGCATTATGGGGATCCTCAACTGTGAGGAGGCTCACGGACGCGAAGAACAGGCCCGCGTGCTGGCAGAAACCCCCGGTATGACCGTGGAAACGGCACGCCGCATTCTGGCCGCAGCACCACAGAGTGCACAGGCGCGCAGTGACACTGCGCTGGATCGTCTGATGCAGGGGGCACCGGCACCGCTGGCTGCAGGTAACCCGGCATCTGATGCCGTTAACGATTTGCTGAACACACCAGTGTAAGGGATGTTTATGATGAGCAAAGAAACCTTTACCCATTACCAGCCGCTGGGCAACAGTGACCCGGCTCATACCGCAACCGCGCCCGGCGGATTGAGTGCGAAAGCGCCTGCAATGACCCCGCTAATGCTGGACACCTCCACCCGTAAGCTGGTTGCGTGGGATGGCACCACTGACGGTGCTGCTGTTGGCATTCTTGCGGTTGCTGCTGACCAGACCAGCACCACGCTGACGTTCTACAAGTCCGGCACGTTCCGTTATGAGGATGTGCTCTGGCCGGAGGCTGCCAGCGACGAGACGAAAAAACGGACCGCGTTTGCCGGAACGGCAATCAGCATCGTTTAACTTTACCCTTCATCACTAAAGGCCGCCTGTGCGGCTTTTTTTACGGGATTTTTTTATGTCGATGTACACAACCGCCCAGCTGCTGGCGGCAAATGAGCAGAAATTTAAGTTTGATCCGCTGTTTCTGCGTCTCTTTTTCCGTGAGAGCTATCCCTTCACCACGGAGAAAGTCTATCTCTCACAAATTCCTGGACTGGTAAACATGGCGCTGTACGTTTCGCCGATTGTTTCCGGTGAGGTTATCCGCTCCCGTGGCGGCTCCACCTCTGAATTTACGCCGGGATATGTCAAGCCGAAGCATGAAGTGAATCCGCAGATGACCCTGCGTCGCCTGCCGGATGAAGATCCGCAGAATCTGGCGGATCCGGCTTACCGTCGCCGTCGCATCATCATGCAGAACATGCGTGACGAAGAGCTGGCCATTGCCCAGGTCGAAGAGATGCAGGCAGTTTCTGCCGTGCTTAAAGGCAAATACACCATGACCGGTGAAGCCTTCGATCCGGTTGAGGTGGATATGGGCCGCAGTGCGGCGAATAACATCACGCAGTCCGGCGGCACGGAGTGGAGCAAGCGTGACAAGTCCACGTATGACCCGACCGACGATATCGAAGCCTACGCGCTGAACGCCAGCGGTGTGGTGAATATCATCGTGTTCGATCCGAAAGGCTGGGCGCTGTTCCGTTCCTTCAAGGCCGTCAAGGAGAAGCTGGATACCCGTCGCGGCTCTCATTCCGAGCTGGAGACAGCGGTGAAAGACCTGGGTAAAGCGGTGTCCTATAAGGGGATGTATGGCGATGTGGCCATCGTCGTGTATTCCGGACAGTACGTGGAAAACGGTGTCAAAAAGAACTTCCTGCCGGACAACACGATGGTGCTGGGGAACACTCAGGCACGCGGTCTGCGCACCTATGGCTGTATTCAGGATGCGGATGCATTGAGTGAGGGTATTAATGCGTCTCCCCGTTATCCGAAAAACTGGAAGACATCCGGCGATCCGGCGCGTGAGTTCACCATGATTCAGTCAGCACCGCTGATGCTGCTGGCTGATCCTGATGAGTTCGTGTCCGTACAACTGGCGTAATCATGGCCCTTCGGGGCCATTTTCTCTCTGTGGAGGAGTCCATGACGAAAGATGAACTGATTGCCCGTCTCCGCTCGCTGGGTGAGCAACTGAACCGTGATGTCAGCCTGACGGGGACGAAAGAAGAACTGGCGCTCCGTGTGGCAGAGCTGGAAGAGGAGCTTGATGACACGGATGACACTGCCGGTCAGGACACCCCTCTCAGCCCGGAAAATGCGCTGACCGGGCATGAAAATGAGGTGGTATCAGCGCAGCCGGACACCGTGATTCAGGATGCGGCTGAACTGGTCACGGTCGTGGCACTGGTGACGCTGCATACTGATGCACTTCACGCCATCCGGGATGAACCTGTGGCATTTGTGCTGCCGGGAACAGCGTTCCGTGTCTCTGCCGGTGTGGCAGCCGAAATGACAGAGCGCGGCCTGGCCAGAATGCAATAACGGGAGGCGCTGTGGCTGATTTCGATAACCTGTTCGATGCTGCCATTGCCCGCGCCGATGAAACGATACGCGGGTACATGGGAACGTCAGCCACCATGACATCCGGTGAGCAGTCCGGTGCGGTGATACGTGGTGTTTTTGATGACCCTGAAAATATCAGCTATGCCGGACAGGGCGTGCGCGTTGAAGGCTCCAGCCCGTCCCTGTTTGTCCGGACTGATGATGTGCGGCAGCTGCGGCGTGGAGACACGCTGACCATCGGTGAGGAAAATTTCTGGGTAGACCGGGTTTCGCCGGATGATGGCGGAAGCTGTCATCTCTGGCTTGGACGGGGCGTACCGCCTGCCGTTAACCGTCGCCGCTGAAAGGGGGATGTATGGCCATAAAAGGTCTTGAGCAGGCCGTTGAAAACCTCAGCCGTATCAGCAAAACGGCGGTGCCTGGTGCCGCCGCAATGGCCATTAACCGCGTTGCTTCATCCGCGATATCGCAGTCTGCGTCACAGGTTGCCCGTGAGACAAAGGTACGCCGGAAACTGGTAAAGGAAAGGGCCAGGCTGAAAAGGGCCACGGTCAAAAATCCGCAGGCCAGAATCAAGGTTAACCGGGGGGATTTGCCCGTAATCAAGCTGGGTAATGCGCGGGTTGTCCTGTCCCGCCGCAGGCGTCGTAAAAAGGGGCAGCGTTCATCCCTGAAAGGTGGCGGTAGCGTGCTTGTGGTGGGAAACCGTCGTATTCCCGGCACGTTTATTCAACAACTGAAAAATGGCCGGTGGCATGTCATGCAGCGTGTGGCCGGGAAAAACCGTTACCCCATTGATGTGGTGAAAATCCCGATGGCGGTGCCGCTGACCACGGCGTTTAAACAGAATATTGAGCGGATACGGCGTGAGCGTCTTCCGAAAGAGCTGGGCTATGCGCTGCAGCATCAACTGAGAATGGTAATAAAGCGATGAAACATACTGAACTCCGTGCAGCCGTACTGGATGCACTGGAGAAGCATGACACCGGGGCGACGCTTTTTGATGGTCGCCCAGCTGTTTTTGATGAGGAAGATTTTCCGGCAATTGCCGTTTATCTCACCGGCGCTGAATACACGGGCGAAGAGCTGGACAGCGATACCTGGCAGGCGGAGCTGCATATTGAAGTTTTCCTGCCTGCTCAGGTGCCGGATTCAGAGCTGGATTCGTGGATGGAGTCCCGGATTTATCCGGTGATGAGCGATATCCCGGCACTGTCAGAGTTGATCACCAGTATGGTGGCCAGTGGCTATGACTACCGACGCGACGATGATGCGGGCCTGTGGAGTTCAGCCGATCTGACTTATGTCATTACCTATGAAATGTGAGGACGCTATGCCTGTACCAAATCCAACAATGCCGGTGAAAGGTGCCGGGACCACACTGTGGGTTTATAAGGGGAACGGTGACCCTTATGCGAACCCGCTTTCAGACGTGGACTGGTCGCGTCTGGCAAAAGTTAAAGACCTGACGCCCGGCGAACTGACAGCTGAGTCCTATGACGACAGCTATCTCGATGATGAAGATGCGGACTGGACTGCGACCGGGCAGGGGCAGAAATCAGCCGGAGATACCAGCTTCACGCTGGCGTGGATGCCCGGAGAGCAGGGGCAGCAGGCGCTGCTGGCGTGGTTTAATGAAGGTGATACCCGTGCCTATAAAATCCGCTTCCCGAACGGCACGGTCGATGTGTTCCGTGGCTGGGTCAGCAGTATCGGTAAAGCGGTGACGGCTAAGGAAGTGATCACCCGCACGGTGAAGGTCACCAATGTGGGACGCCCGTCGATGGCTGAAGATCGCAGTACGGTGACGGCAGCAACCGGCATGACGGTAACGCCAGCCAGTGCTTCCGTAGTGAAAGGGCAGAGCACCACGCTGACCGTGGCATTCCAGCCGGAAGGTGTAACCGACAAGAGCTTCCGTGCGGTGTCTGCGGATAAAACAAAAGCCACCGTGTCGGTCAGTGGTATGACCATCACCGTGAACGGCGTTGCTGCAGGCAAGGTCAACATTCCGGTTGTATCCGGTAATGGTGAGTTTGCTGCGGTTGCAGAAATTACCGTCACCGCCAGTTAATCCGGAGAGTCAGCGATGTTCCTGAAAACCGAATCATTTGAACATAACGGTGTGACCGTCACGCTTTCTGAACTGTCAGCTCTGCAGCGTATTGAGCATCTTGCCTGGTTGAAAGAGCAGGAAAAAAAGGCTGAATCCAGTGGCAACCTGCAGGTGTCTGTAGAGGATCTTATCAGAGGCGGGGCGTTTCTGGTGGCGATGTCTCTGTGGCATAACCATCCGCAGAAGACAAAGCTGCCGTCCATGAATGAAGCCATTACGCAGATTGAGCAGGAAGTGCTTACCACCTGGCCCACGGAGGCAATTGCTCAGGCTGAAAACGTGGTGTTACGTCTGTCCGGAATGTCTGAGTTTGTGGTGAATAATGCCCCTGAACAGGCAGAGGACGCCGGGCCTGCAGAGCCTGTTTCTGCGGGAAAGTGTTCGACGGTGAGCTGAGTTTTGCCCTGAAACTGGCGCGCGAGATGGGGCGACCCGACTGGCGCGCCATGCTTGCCGGGATGTCATCCACGGAGTATGCCGACTGGCACCGCTTTTACAGTACCCATTATTTTCATGATGTTCTGCTGGATATGCACTTTTCCGGGCTGACGTACACCGTGCTCAGCCTGTTTTTCAGCGATCCGGATATGCATCCGCTGGATTTCAGTCTGCTGAACCGGCGTGAGGCTGACGAAGAGCCTGAAGATGATGTGCTGATGCAGAAAGCGGCAGGGCTTGCCGGAGGTGTCCGCTTTGGCCCGGACGGGAATGAAGTTATCCCCGCTTCCCCGGATGTGGCGGACATGACGGAGGATGACGTAATGCTGATGACAGTATCAGAAGGGATCGCAGGAGGAGTCCGGTATGGCTGAACCGGTAGGCGATCTGGTCGTTGATTTGAGTCTGGATGCGGCCAGATTTGACGAGCAGATGGCCAGAGTCAGGCGTCATTTTTCCGGTACGGAAAGTGATGCGAAAAAAACAGCGGCAGTCGTTGAACAGTCAATGAACCGGCAGGCGCTGGCTGCACAGAAAGCGGGGATTTCCGTCGGACAGTATAAAGCCGCCATGCGTATGCTGCCTGCACAGTTCACCGACGTGGCCACGCAGCTTGCAGGCGGGCAAAGTCCGTGGCTGATCCTGCTGCAACAGGGTGGTCAGGTTAAGGACTCCTTCGGCGGGATGATCCCCATGTTCAGGGGGCTTGCCGGTGCGATCACCCTGCCGATGGTGGGGGCCACCTCGCTGGCGGTGGCGACCGGTGCGCTGGCGTATGCCTGGTATCAGGGCAACTCAACCCTGTCCGATTTCAACAAAACGCTGGTCCTTTCCGGCAATCAGGCGGGACTGACGGCAGATCGTATGCTGGTCCTGTCCAGAGCCGGGCAGGCGGCAGGGCTGACGTTTAACCAGACCAGCGAGTCACTCAGCGCACTGGTTAAGGCGGGGGTAAGCGGTGAGGCTCAGATTGCGTCCATCAGCCAGAGTGTGGCGCGTTTCTCCTCTGCATCCGGCGTGGAGGTGGACAAGGTCGCTGAAGCCTTCGGGAAGCTGACCACAGACCCGACGTCGGGGCTGACGGCGATGGCACGCCAGTTCCATAACGTGACGGCGGAGCAGATTGCGTATGTTGCTCAGTTGCAGCGTTCCGGCGATGAAGCCGGGGCATTGCAGGCGGCGAACGAGGCCGCAACGAAAGGGTTTGATGACCAGACCCGCCGCCTGAAAGAGAACATGGGCACGCTGGAGACCTGGGCAGACAGGACTGCGCGGGCATTCAAATCCATGTGGGATGCGGTGCTGGATATTGGTCGTCCTGATACCGCGCAGGAGATGCTGATTAAGGCAGAGGCTGCGTTTAAGAAAGCAGACGACATC
>NZ_JBJQLL010000066.1:0-11970 GCF_046486405.1 Escherichia sp. WS338
ACGTTTTAGTTCAGAATAAAACCAGTGATAGTTTAAATTATTTCGCACTTTATCGAATATTTGTTTAAAAATGGCAACCTGAGCCATTGTAGTACCTTCCATGTGATATGAGGGGGCGTAGTCTGCACGATTATCTAAATTGCTTCAATCTGGTCTGACCTGTTTTCTGAGCAATTCAGTAATGTCACTCTTTTCTTTGTTTGCTTCAGGCGAAACTCTTTTTTCTGAGCACAGTCTCCGGCGGCAGGCTTCAATGACCCAGGCTGAGAAATTCCCGGACCCTTTTTGAACAAGAGCGATGTTAATTTGTTCAATCATTTGGTTAGGAAAGCGGATGTTGCGGGTTGTTGTTCTGCGGGTTCTGTTCTTCGTTGACATGAGGTTGCCCTGTATTCAGTGTCGATGATTTGTATTGTCTGAAGTTGTTTTTACGTTAAGTTGATGCAGATCAATTAATACGATACCTGCGTCATAATTGATTATTTGACGTGGTTTGATGGCGTAGATGCACGTTGTGACATGCAGATGATAATTATTATCATTTTGCGGGTCCTTTCCGGCGATCCGACAGGTTACGGGGCGGCGACCTCGCGGGTTTTCGCTATTTATGAAAATTTTCCGGTTTAAGGCGTTTCCGTTCTTCTTCGTCGTAACTTAATGTTTTTATTTAAAATACCCCCTGAAAAGAAAGGAAACGACAGGTGCTGAAAACGAACTTTTGGGCCTCTGTCGTTTCCTTTCTCTGTTTTTGTCCGTGGAATGAACAATGGAAGTCAACAAAAAGCAGCTGGCTGACATTTTCGGTGCGAGCATCCGTACCATTCAGAACTGGCAGGAGCAGGGAATGCCCGTTCTGCGAGGTGGCGGGAAGGGTAATGAGGTGCTTTATGACTCTGCCGCCGTCATAAAATGGTATGCCGAAAGGGATGCTGAAATTGAGAACGAAAAGCTGCGCCGGGAGGTTGAAGAACTGCGGCAGGCCAGCGAGACAGATCTGCAGCCAGGGACTATTGAGTACGAACGCCATCGACTTACGCGTGCGCAGGCCGACGCACAGGAGCTGAAAAATGCCAGAGACTCCGCTGAAGTGGTGGAAACCGCATTCTGTACTTTCGTGCTGTCGCGGATCGCAGGTGAAATTGCCAGTATTCTCGACGGGATCCCCCTGTCGGTGCAGCGGCGTTTTCCGGAACTGGAAAACCGACATGTTGATTTCCTGAAACGGGATATCATCAAAGCCATGAACAAAGCAGCCGCGCTGGATGAACTGATACCGGGGTTGCTGAGTGAATATATCGAACAGTCAGGTTAACAGGCTGCGGCATTTTGTCCGCGCCGGGCTTCGCTCACTGTTCCGGCCGGAGCCACAGACCGCCGTTGAATGGGCGGATGCCAATTACTATCTCCCGAAAGAATCCGCATACCAGGAAGGGCGCTGGGAAACACTGCCCTTTCAGCGGGCCATCATGAATGCGATGGGCAGTGACTACGTCCGCGAGGTGAATGTGGTGAAGTCTGCCCGTGTTGGTTATTCCAAAATGCTGCTGGGTGTTTATGCCTACTTCATAGAGCATAAGCAGCGCAACACCCTTATCTGGTTGCCGACGGATGGTGATGCCGAGAACTTTATGAAAACCCACGTTGAGCCGACCATCCGCGATATTCCGTCGCTGCTGGCGCTGGCTCCGTGGTATGGCAAAAAGCACCGGGATAACACGCTCACCATGAAGCGTTTTTCCAATGGTCGTGGCTTCTGGTGCCTGGGCGGTAAAGCGGCAAAAAACTACCGTGAAAAGTCGGTGGATGTGGCGGGTTATGATGAACTTGCTGCCTTTGATGAGGATATTGAACAGGAAGGCTCTCCGACGTTCCTGGGCGATAAGCGTATTGAAGGCTCGGTCTGGCCAAAGTCCATCCGTGGCTCCACGCCCAAAGTGAGAGGCACCTGTCAGATTGAGCGTGCAGCCAGTGAATCCCCGCATTTTATGCGTTTTCATGTTGCCTGCCCGCACTGCGGGGAGGAGCAGTACCTTAAATTTGGCGATAAAGAGACGCCGTTTGGCCTCAAATGGACGCCGGATGACCCCTCCAGCGTGTTTTATCTCTGCGAGCATAATGCCTGCGTCATCCGTCAGCAGGAGCTGGACTTCACTGATGCCCGTTATATCTGCGAAAAGACCGGGATCTGGACCCGTGATGGCATTCTCTGGTTTTCGTCATCCGGTGAAGAGATTGAGCCGCCGGACAGTGTGACCTTTCACATCTGGACAGCGTACAGCCCGTTCACCACCTGGGTGCAGATTGTCAAAGACTGGATGAAAACGAAAGGGGATACGGGAAAACGTAAAACCTTCGTAAACACCACGCTCGGTGAGACGTGGGAGGCGAAAATTGGCGAACGTCCGGATGCTGAAGTGATGGCAGAGCGGAAAGAGCATTATTCAGCGCCCGTTCCTGACCGTGTGGCTTACCTGACCGCCGGTATCGACTCCCAGCTGGATCGCTACGAAATGCGCGTATGGGGATGGGGGCCGGGTGAGGAAAGCTGGCTGATTGATCGGCAGATTATTATGGGCCGCCACGACGATGAACAGACGCTGCTGCGTGTGGATGAGGTCATCAATAAAACCTATACCCGCCGGAATGGTGCAGAAATGTCGATATCCCGTATCTGCTGGGATATTGGCGGGATTGACCCGACCATTGTGTATGAACGCTCGAAAAAGCATGGGCTGTTCCGGGTGATCCCCATTAAAGGGGCATCCGTCTACGGTAAGCCGGTGGCCAGCATGCCTCGTAAGCGAAACAAAAACGGGGTTTACCTTACCGAAATCGGTACGGATACCGCGAAAGAGCAGATTTATAACCGCTTCACACTGACGCCGGAAGGGGATGAACCGCTTCCCGGTGCCGTTCACTTCCCGAATAACCCGGATATTTTTGATCTGACCGAAGCGCAGCAGCTGACTGCTGAAGAGCAGGTCGAAAAATGGGTGGATGGCAGGAAAAAAATACTGTGGGACAGCAAAAAGCGACGCAATGAGGCGCTCGACTGCTTCGTTTATGCGCTGGCGGCGCTGCGTATCAGTATTTCCCGCTGGCAGCTGGATCTCAGTGCACTGCTGGCGAGCCTGCAGGAAGAGGATGGTGCAGCAACCAACAAGAAAACACTGGCAGATTACGCCCGTGCCTTATCCGGAGAGGATGAATGACGCGACAGGAAGAACTTGCCGCTGCCCGTGCGGCACTGCATGACCTGATGACAGGTAAACGGGTGGCAACGGTACAGAAAGACGGACGGCGAGTGGAGTTTACGGCCACTTCCGTGTCTGACCTGAAAAAATACATTGCGGAGCTGGAGGTGCAGACCGGCATGACACAGCGACGCAGGGGACCTGCAGGATTTTATGTATGAAAACGCCCACCATTCCCACCCTTCTGGGGCCGGACGGCATGACATCGCTGCGTGAATATGCCGGTTATCACGGCGGTGGCAGCGGATTTGGTGGGCAGTTGCGGGCGTGGAACCCACCGGGTGAAAGTGTGGATGCAGCCCTGTTGCCCAACTTTACCCGTGGCAATGCCCGCGCAGACGATCTGGTACGCAATAACGGCTATGCCGCCAACGCCATCCAGTTGCATCAGGATCATATCGTCGGGTCTTTTTTCCGACTCAGTCATCGCCCAAGCTGGCGCTATCTGGGCATCGGGGAGGAAGAAGCCCGTGCCTTTTCCCGCGAGGTTGAATCGGCATGGAAAGAGTTTGCCGAGGATGACTGCTGCTGCATTGACGTTGAGCGAAAACGCACGTTTACCATGATGATTCGGGAAGGTGTGGCCATGCACGCCTTTAACGGTGAACTGTTCGTTCAGGCCACCTGGGATACCAGTCCGTCGCGGCTTTTCCGGACACAGTTCCGGATGGTAAGCCCGAAGCGCATCAGCAACCCGAACAATACCGGCGACAGCCGGAACTGCCGTGCCGGTGTGCAGATTAATGACAGCGGTGCGGCGCTGGGATATTACGTCAGCGAGGACGGCTATCCTGGCTGGATGCCGCAGAAATGGACATGGATACCCCGTGAGTTACCCGGCGGGCGCGCCTCGTTCATTCACGTTTTTGAACCCGTGGAGGACGGGCAGACCCGCGGTGCAAATGTGTTTTACAGCGTGATGGAGCAGATGAAGATGCTCGACACGCTGCAGAACACGCAGCTGCAGAGCGCCATTGTGAAGGCGATGTATGCCGCCACCATTGAGAGTGAGCTGGATACGCAGTCAGCGATGGATTTTATTCTGGGCGCGAACAGTCAGGAGCAGCGGGAAAGGCTGACCGGCTGGATTGGTGAAATTGCCGCGTATTACGCCGCAGCACCGGTCCGGCTGGGAGGCGCAAAAGTGCCTCACCTGATGCCGGGGGACTCACTGAACCTGCAGACGGCTCAGGACACGGATAACGGCTACTCCGTGTTTGAGCAGTCACTGTTGCGGTATATCGCTGCCGGGCTGGGTGTCTCGTATGAGCAGCTTTCCCGGAATTACGCCCAGATGAGCTACTCCACGGCACGGGCCAGTGCGAACGAGTCGTGGGCGTACTTTATGGGGCGGCGAAAATTCGTCGCATCCCGTCAGGCGAGCCAGATGTTTCTGTGCTGGCTGGAAGAGGCCATCGTTCGCCGCGTGGTGACGTTACCTTCAAAAGCGCGCTTCAGTTTTCAGGAAGCCCGCAGTGCCTGGGGGAACTGCGACTGGATAGGCTCCGGTCGTATGGCCATCGATGGTCTGAAAGAAGTTCAGGAAGCGGTGATGCTGATAGAAGCCGGACTGAGTACCTACGAGAAAGAGTGCGCAAAACGCGGTGACGACTATCAGGAAATTTTTGCCCAGCAGGTCCGTGAAACGATGGAGCGCCGTGCAGCCGGTCTTAAACCGCCCGCCTGGGCGGCTGCAGCATTTGAATCCGGACTGCGACAATCAACAGAGGAGGAGAAGAGTGACAGCAGAGCTGCGTAATCTCCCGCATATTGCCAGCATGGCCTTTAATGAGCCGCTGATGCTTGAACCCGCCTATGCGCGGGTTTTCTTTTGTGCGCTTGCAGGCCAGCTTGGGATCAGCCGCCTGACAGATGCGGTGTCCGGTGACAGCCTGACTGCCCCGGAGGCACCCGCGACGCTGGCGTTATCCGGTGATGATGACGGACCACGACAGGCCCGCAGTTATCAGGTCATGAACGGCATCGCCGTGCTGCCGGTGTCCGGCACGCTGGTCAGCCGGACGCGGGCGCTGCAGCCGTATTCGGGGATGACCGGTTACAACGGCATTATCGCCCGTCTGCAACAGGCTGCCAGCGACCCGATGGTGGACGGCATTCTGCTCGATATGGATACGCCAGGCGGGATGGTGGCAGGGGCATTTGACTGCGCTGACATCATCGCCCGTGTGCGTGACATAAAGCCGGTATGGGCGCTGGCCAATGACATGAACTGCAGTGCAGGGCAGCTGCTTGCCAGCGCCGCCTCCCGGCGTCTGGTCACGCAGACCGCCCGGACAGGCTCCATCGGCGTCATGATGGCTCACAGTAATTACGGTGCTGCGCTGGAGAAACAGGGCGTGGAAATCACGCTGATTTACAGCGGCAGCCATAAGGTGGATGGCAACCCCTACAGCCATCTTCCGGATGACGTCCGGGAGACACTGCAGTCCCGGATGGATGCAACCCGCCAGATGTTTGCGCAGAAGGTGTCGGCATATACCGGCCTGTCCGTGCAGGCTGTGCTGGATACCGAGGCTGCAGTGTACAGCGGTCAGGAGGCCATTGATGCCGGACTGGCTGATGAACTTGTCAACAGCACCGATGCGATCACCGTTATGCGTGATGCACTGGATGCACGTAAATCCCGTCTCTCAGGAGGGCGAATGACCAAAGAGACTCAATCAACAACTGTTTCAGCCACTGCTTCGCAGGCTGACGTTACTGGCGTGGTGCAAGCGACGGAGGGCGAGAACGCCAGCGCGGCGCAGCCGGACGTGAACGCGCAGATCACCGCAGCGGTTGCGGCAGAAAACAGTCGCATTATGGGGATCCTCAACTGTGAGGAGGCTCACGGACGCGAAGAACAGGCTCGCGTGCTGGCCGAAACCCCCGGTATGACCGTGGAAACGGCCCGCCGCATTCTGGCCGCAGCACCACAGAGTGCACAGGCGCGCAGTGACACTGCGCTGGATCGTCTGATGCAGGGGGCACCGGCACCGCTGGCTGCAGGTAACCCGGCATCTGATGCCGTTAACGATTTGCTGAACACACCAGTGTAAGGGATGTTTATGACGAGCAAAGAAACCTTTACCCATTACCAGCCGCTGGGCAACAGTGACCCGGCTCATACCGCAACCGCGCCTGGCGGATTGAGTGCGAAAGCGCCTGCAATGACCCCGCTGATGCTGGACACCTCCACCCGTAAGCTGGTTGCGTGGGATGGCACCACCGACGGTGCTGCCGTTGGCATTCTTGCGGTTGCTGCTGACCAGACCAGCACCACACTGACGTTCTACAAGTCCGGCACGTTCCGTTATGAGGATGTGCTCTGGCCGGAGGCTGCCAGCGACGAGACGAAAAAACGGACCGCGTTTGCCGGAACGGCAATCAGCATCGTTTAACCTGACCCTTCATCACTAAAGGCCGCATGTGCGGCTTTTTTTACGGGATTTTTTTATGTCGATGTACACAACCGCCCAGCTGCTGGCGGCAAATGAGCAGAAATTTAAGTTTGATCCACTGTTTCTGCGTCTCTTTTTCCGTGAGAGCTATCCCTTCACCACGGAGAAAGTCTATCTCTCACAAATTCCGGGACTGGTAAACATGGCGCTGTACGTTTCGCCGATTGTTTCCGGTGAGGTTATCCGCTCCCGTGGCGGCTCCACCTCTGAATTTACACCGGGATATGTCAAGCCCAAGCATGAGGTGAATCCGCAGATGACCCTGCGTCGCCTGCCGGATGAAGATCCGCAGAATCTGGCGGACCCGGCTTACCGCCGCCGTCGCATCATCATGCAGAACATGCGAGACGAAGAGCTGGCCATTGCTCAGGTCGAAGAGATGCAGGCCGTTTCTGCCGTGCTCAAGGGCAAATACACCATGACCGGTGAAGCCTTCGATCCGGTTGAGGTGGATATGGGCCGCAGTGCGGCGAACAACATCACGCAGTCCGGCGGCACGGAGTGGAGCAAGCGTGACAAGTCCACGTATGACCCGACCGACGATATCGAAGCCTACGCGCTGAACGCCAGCGGTGTGGTGAATATCATCGTGTTTGATCCGAAAGGCTGGGCGCTGTTCCGTTCCTTCAAAGCCGTCAGGGAGAAGCTGGATACCCGTCGCGGCTCTCATTCCGAACTGGAGACAGCGGTAAAAGACCTGGGCAAAGCGGTGTCTTATAAGGGAATGTATGGCGATGTGGCCATCGTCGTGTATTCCGGACAGTACGTGGAAAACGGCGTCAAAAAGAACTTCCTGCCGGACAACACGATGGTGCTGGGTAACACTCATGCACGCGGTCTGCGCACCTATGGCTGCATTCAGGATGCGGACGCACAGCGCGAAGGCATTAACGCCTCTGCCCGCTACCCGAAAAACTGGGTGACCACCGGCGATCCGGCGCGTGAGTTCACCATGATTCAGTCAGCACCGCTGATGCTGCTGGCTGACCCTGATGAGTTCGTGTCCGTACAACTGGCGTAATCATGGCCCTTCGGGGCCATTGTTTCTCTGTGGAGGAGTCCATGACGAAAGATGAGCTGATTGCCCGTCTCCGCTCGCTGGGTGAGCAACTGAACCGTGATGTCAGCCTGACGGGGACGAAAGAAGAACTGGCACTCCGTGTGGCAGAGCTGGAAGAGGAGCTTGATGACACGGATGACGCTGCCGGTCAGGACACATCTGTCAACCCGGAAAATGCGCTGACCGGGTATGAAAATAACGTGGTATCAGCACAGCCGGATACCGTGACTGATACGGCTGCTCTGGTCACGGTCGTGGCACTGGTGACGCTGCATACTGATGCACTTCACGCCACGCGGGATGAGCCTGTGGCATTTGCGCTGCCGGGAACGGCATTCCGTGTCTCTGCCGGTGTGGCAGCTGAAATGACAGAGCGCGGCCTGGCCAGAATGCAATAACGGGAGGCGCTGTGGCTGATTTCGATAACCTGTTCGATGCCGCCATTGCCCGCGCCGATGAAACGATACGCGGGTACATGGGAACGTCAGCCACCATTACATCCGGTGAGCAGTCCGGCGCAGTAATACGTGGTGTTTTTGATGACCCTGAAAATATCAGCTATGCCGGACAGGGCGTGCGCGTTGAAGGCTCCAGCCCGTCCCTGTTTGTCCGGACTGATGATGTGCGGCAGCTGCGGCGCGGCGACACGCTGAGCATCGGTGAGGAAAACTTCTGGGTAGACCGGATTTCGCCGGATGATGGCGGAAGCTGTCATCTCTGGCTGGGGCGGGGTGTGCCCCCTGCCGTTAACCGTCGCCGCTGAAAGGGGGATGTATGGCCATAAAAGGTCTTGAGCAGGCCGTTGAAAACCTCAGCCGTATCAGCAGAACGGCGGTGCCCGGTGCCGCCGCAATGGCCATTAACCGCGTTGCTTCATCCGCGATATCGCAGTCGGCGTCACAGGTTGCCCGTGAGACAAAGGTACGCCGGAAACTGGTAAAGGAAAGGGCCAGGCTGAAAAGGGCCACGGTCAAAAATCCGCAGGCCAGAATCAAGGTTAACCGGGGGGATTTGCCCGTAATAAAGCTGGGTAACGCGCGGATTGTCCTGTCCCGACGCAGGCGTCGTAAAAAGGGGCAGCGTTCAGCCCTGAAAGGTGGCGGCAGCGTGCTTGTGGTGGGAAACCGTCGTATTCCCGGCGCGTTTATTCAGCAACTGAAAAATGGCCGCTGGCATGTCATGCAGCGTGTGGCCGGGAAAAACCGTTACCCCATTGATGTGTTGAAAATCCCGATGGCGGTGCCGCTGACCACGGCGTTTAAACAGAATATTGAACGGATACGGCGTGAACGTCTTCCGAAAGAGCTGGGCTATGCGCTGCAGCATCAACTGAGAATGGTAATAAAGCGATGAAACATACTGAACTCCGTGCAGCCGTACTGGATGCACTGGAAAGGCATGACACCGGGGCGACGCTTTTTGATGGTCGCCCCGCTGTTTTTGATGAGGCGGATTTTCCGGCAGTTGCCGTTTATCTCACCGGCGCTGAATACACGGGCGAAGAGCTGGACAGCGATACCTGGCAGGCAGAGCTGCATATTGAAGTTTTCCTGCCTGCTCAGGTGCCGGATTCAGAGCTGGATTCGTGGATGGAGTCCCGTATTTATCCGGTGATGAGCGATATCCCGGCACTGTCAGATTTGATCACCAGTATGGTGGCCAGCGGTTATGACTACCGGCGCGATGATGATGCGGGCCTGTGGAGTTCAGCCGATCTGACTTATGTCATTACCTATGAAATGTGAGGACGCTATGCCTGTACCAAATCCAACAATGCCGGTGAAAGGTGCCGGGACCACACTGTGGGTTTATAAGGGGAACGGTGACCCTTATGCGAACCCGCTTTCAGACGTTGACTGGTCGCGTCTGGCAAAAGTTAAAGACCTGACGCCCGGCGAACTGACCGCTGAGTCCTATGACGACAGCTATCTCGATGATGAAGATGCGGACTGGACCGCGACCGGGCAGGGGCAGAAATCTGCCGGAGATACCAGCTTCACGCTGGCGTGGATGCCCGGAGAGCAGGGGCAGCAGGCGCTGCTGGCGTGGTTTAATGAAGGCGATACCCGTGCCTATAAAATCCGCTTCCCGAACGGCACGGTCGATGTGTTCCGTGGCTGGGTCAGCAGTATCGGTAAGGCGGTGACGGCGAAGGAAGTGATCACCCGCACGGTGAAAGTCACCAATGTGGGACGTCCGTCGATGGCAGAAGATCGCAGCACGGTAACAGCGGCAACCGGTATGACCGTGACGCCAGCCAGCGCTTCCGTAGTGAAAGGGAAGAGCACCACGCTGACCGTGGCATTCCAGCCGGAAGGCGCAACCGACAAGAGCTTCCGTGCGGTGTCAGCGGATAAAACAAAAGCCACCGTGTCGGTCAGTGGTATGACCATCACCGTGAATGGCGTTGCTGCAGGTAAGGTCAACATTCCGGTCGTATCCGGTAATGGTGAGTTTGCTGCGGTTGCAGAAATCACCGTCACCGCCAGTTAATCCGGAGAGTCAGCGATGTTCCTGAAAACCGAATCATTTGAATATAACGGTGTGAGCGTCACGCTTTCTGAACTGTCAGCCCTGCAGCGAATTGAGCATCTCGCCCTGCTGAAACGACAGGCAGAACAGGCGGACTCCGACAGCAACCAACAGGTTGCTTTGGCAGACCTTATCAGAACCGGTGCTTTTGTGGTGGCGATGTCCCTGTGGCATAACCATCCGCAGAAGACAAAGCAGCCTTCCATGAATGAAGCCGTTAAACAGATTGAGCAGGAAGTGCTTACCACCTGGCCCGCGGAGGCAATTTCTCATGCTGAAAACGTGGTGTACCGGCTGTCCGGAATGTATGAGTTTGTGGTGAATGATGCCCCTGACAAGACAGAGGACGCCGGGCCTGCAGAGCCTGTTTCTGCGGGAAAGTGTTCGATGGTGAGCTGAGTTTTGCCCTGAAACTGGCGCGCGAGATGGGGCGACCCGACTGGCGTGCCATGCTTGCCGGGATGTCATCCACGGAGTATGCCGACTGGCACCGCTTTTACAGTACCCATTATTTTCATGATGTTCTGCTGGATATGCACTTTTCCGGGCTGACGTACACCGTGCTCAGCCTGTTTTTCAGCGATCCGGAGATGCATCCGCTGGATTTCAGTCTGCTGAACCGGCGCGAGGCTGACGAAGAGCCTGAAGATGATGTGCTGATGCAGAAAGCGGCAGGGCTTGCCGGAGGCGTTCGTTTTGGCCCGGACGGGAATGAAGTTATCCCCGCTTCCCCGGATGTGGCGGACATGACGGAGGATGACGTAATGCTGATGACAGTATCAGAAGGGATCGCAGGAGGAGTCCGGTATGGCTGAACCGGTAGGCGATCTGGTCGTTGATTTAAGTCTGGATGCGGCCAGATTTGACGAGCAGATGGCCAGAGTCAGGCGTCATTTTTCCGGTACGGAAACTGATGCGAAAAAAACAGCGGCAGTCGTTGAACAGTCGCTGAGCCGACAGGCACTGGCTGCACAGAAAGCGGGGATTTCCGTCGGGCAGTATAAAGCTGCCATGCGTATGCTGCCTGCGCAGTTCACTGACGTGGCCACGCAGCTTGCAGGCGGGCAAAGTCCGTGGCTGATCCTGCTGCAACAGGGTGGTCAGGTTAAGGACTCCTTCGGCGGGATGATCCCCATGTTCCGGGGGCTTGCCGGTGCGATCACCCTGCCGATGGTCGGGGCCACCTCGCTGGCGGTGGCGACCGGTGCGCTGGCGTATGCCTGGTATCAGGGTAACTCAACCCTGTCCGATTTCAACAAAACGCTGGTCCTTTCCGGTAATCAGTCGGGTCTGACGGCAGATCGTATGCTGGTCCTGTCCAGAGCCGGGCAGGCGGCAGGGCTGACGTTTAACCAGACCAGCGAGTCACTCAGTGCACTGGTTAAGGCGGGGGTAAGCGGTGAGGCTCAGATTGCGTCCATCAGCCAGAGTGTGGCGCGTTTCTCTTCTGCATCCGGCGTGGAGGTGGACAAGGTCGCTGAAGCCTTCGGGAAGCTGACCACTGACCCGACGTCGGGGCTGACGGCGATGGCGCGCCAGTTCCATAACGTGGCGGCGGAGCAGATTGCGTATGTTGCTCAGTTGCAGCGTTCCGGCGATGAAGCCGGGGCATTGCAGGCGGCGAACGAGGCCGCAACGAAAGGGTTTGATGACCAGACCCGCC
>NZ_JBJQLL010000067.1:0-9844 GCF_046486405.1 Escherichia sp. WS338
ACCATACGAATCGCCCTCTGACGGACTTCGGGGGAAAAACGAGTATTTTTAGTCATCCTGTTTACCTCTTTCTCAGGGAGTTTAGTCTCCAGGATTCCCGGGGCGGTTCAAGGATTGCGGAAAACCATGTCTATCCAGCTATGATTCGCATAGATTATGGCCAGGATTTTTTTTATCCAACACGGACGTAATGCGCAGAAAAACATGTAGTAAAACTGGAGATTACCCAATCAGGTAAGTTGGCGCAGAACGCTTTTATCGAGAGTTTTAACCGGACATACCGAACAAAAATACTCGGTTTTTGTCTGTTCAGAACGCTGGATGAAAAGCGGGAACTGGCGGCAAACTGGTTGTCAGAATATAACAGTGAACGCCATATCAACCACTTAACCATATGACACTGGAAGAACATCACTAACGCCATTATTTGGTCACGATCTCAAAAGGTGCATGGAACTAAAACGAGTCTGTTTACAACGCAAGATGAGTTATGTTATAAAGTAACAAAATGAGTTGGTAAGCATAAAGTAAAGAGGATAACTTATAGTGCTCCCCTTATTTAAAGCATTTTGTTTTTTTTGTATTCTATTGTTAGGCTCAGTATTAATCCGGGGTAATAATAATCTTATTTCACCAGCGGTTAGACAAGAATTTTTTTTATCGAAAAAAACAACCACATCCTTTTATCAGAAAATTGATGCGTGCTTTAGCAACGTTAATCTTGACTTTACATACAAGTCTGTTGATTACTCAGCATCTACCATTTTGCAATACATTAGAAGATTAATAAGAAAGCTTTACATTAAATAAAAGAGATGCAATCATCAATAAAATAAGAATATCTCGTTAAGAAATATAGCAATATATGTGATATTTCAGGAAATAAGTAATCATACATTTATTGATTTATAAAGTATTATTGGAAGGAAGTGTTACATGTAACGATTTACGCACTCCCCTCCATTACACTAATAAACACCACCGACTTGGTATTTATAAACTTTATAATAAAAACATCATTTTTACTGAAACCAAATAAATATCAATCACGAAGATAATTAACCTATCTGAACAAGTAATTATACTCATATGTTATTAGTTTTCTTATTAATCAGAAAGGAGGGATTTATAAACCAGCAACTTTTTTTGTAGGTGGAGCCACGGTTGATTTCTGATATCAACCACCTGAGTTTATTTTCGTCGAATGGTAATGCCTTGTCGCACAAACGCTATCTGAATAATTAACTGTAATGGCGTTATTGGTATATTTGCCGACATTAACGCTAATAAAAACCCTGATTGCTTCATAATCGCAGGATTTGGCCATTTTGTCTCCCTTTAGATAAGAGTTAACAAAATAAACCCAGGAAGAAGGTACCGGTTTCCATGTTACAGACGTTCCCGGCATAAAGTGTCCGACCAGGGCCTTATTCGCAGTTACCAGCACCCTGTATGCCCTGATATTTCCTGGAACATGGATGACCGGGGCAGTAATCATACCGGGTTTGACTGACTCCCCTGATATTCTGACATAAAAGGGAATAAATAAAGCGACATGCGGCCACATTGTAAACAAACGTTAAACAAAACAGCATTTTTCAGTTGACTACTACGAGTAAATAAAAAAATATTTATCAAAAACAAACGAGTGGAATGGAGTTAACTTGTCTATGTACTTAAAGATTCTTGCTACTGCACTCTCAGCTCCTGTAGCGTTTGCTGCACTGGCTTCTGATACTGGGCTTTCTTTTACACCGGAGAAAATCAGTACGGAGATTGATTTTGGCACTTTAAGTGGCAAGGCCAAAGAACGGGTTTATCTGCCTGAAGAAAAGGGGCGCAAAGCCAGCCAGCTGGACTGGAAATACAGTAATGCGCCAATTGTCAAGGGGGCATTTAACTGGGATCTGTTACCCAGAGTATCTGTCGGTGCCTCAGGGTGGACAACATTAGCTGGTCGTGGAGGCAATATGGTGGACAGGGACTGGCTGGATACGAGCAATCCCGGAACCTGGACTGATGAGAGTAAACATCCGAATACCCGTCTAAATTTTGCTAATGAATTCGACCTGAATATTAAGGGATGGCTCCTGAATCAACCAGACTATCAGTTAGGTCTTATGGCTGGTTACCAGGAAAATCGTTATAGCTTTACAGCAAAAGGAGGCTCTTATATCTATAGTAGTGAGGGAGGCTTCCGGGATGAAACGGGATCATTTCCAGATGGTGAAAGAGCTATAGGCTACAAACAACACTTTAAAATGCCCTATATAGGGTTAACCGGTAATTATCGGTATGATAGCTTTGAGTTCGGGGGGAGTTTCAAATATAGCGGATGGGTGAAGGCATCGGATAATGATGAGCATTACAACCCTGAGAAAAGGATCACCTATCGTAGCGATGTAAATAATCAGAACTATTACTCTGTCTCACTACATGCTGGTTATTATATTACACCTGCAGCTAAAGTTTATGTCGAAGGAACATGGAACCGTATTACTAATAAGAAAGGTGATACTTCTCTGTACTCCAGAAATTTGAATATATCTGATCACACCAAAAATGGTGCAGGCATTGAAAGCTATAACTTTATGACCACAGCTGGTCTGAAGTATTATTTTTAACCTGAAGCATGCCTGTTTTTAACTTTTTCATGACACTTTAAATATGATAAACAAAAGGCCAGCACTTCTGATGGTGGTCTTTTGATTTTTTATAATATGTGGAGGGTATATGTGCTCAACGATAAAAGTGTTTCTGTTAACTCTTGTATTTTTAAAGATGCTGCTCTGCCACTCTTCATGCATAACGACACAGTGTTATCGACATAAAAATAATTGATAAGCGATGTTAATAATATGAATTTTATTATAATTCTATTACTCGTCAATAATAAGAAGACCATCCAATAAAAACACTCGCAATAACCTGAAGGATCCTGTCGTATAAAAATAAACATTGTTTTTACATTTAATCTCTCTTGATTTTGTTTAATCATAGTTTATGTAAGATAATTTATTTTTATAATGATTACATGAAAACAAAAGAGGTTAGATATGAAATTGTTATTACTTACAGGTGCAACAGGATTTCTTGGTGGCGCGGTCCTGGATAAGCTGCTGGATAACTGTAATAATATAAATTTGCTACTTTTAGTACGAGCACCTACTCCACAAGCGGGACTGGAAAGAATTAAAGAAAATATGCGTAAATTTAATGTTTGTGAGGAAAGGTTGCATGCATTAACTAATGATAACATCTTGCCTGGGGATCTAAATAATCCGGAAGCCTTTCTCATGGATCCTCGTCTTGATGAAGTCACTCATGTTATAAACTGTGCGGCTATAGCTTCTTTTGGTAATAATCCTTTTATATGGAATGTGAATGTTACAGGTACACTTGCTTTTGCAAGAAGAATGGCAAAAGTGGCAGGACTGAAACGCTTCCTTCATGTTGGTACTGCTATGTCTTGTACACCTCATACGGGGTCGCTAGTTAAGGAAGAGTCTGCTTCATCAGAAACAGGTGAACATTTAGTGGAGTATACGCATTCAAAAGCAACAATAGAATATCTGATGCGTAAGCAGTGTCCTGATTTACCTTTGTTGGTTGCCCGACCATCAATTATTGTTGGCCACAGTCGTTTAGGGTGCTTACCTTCAACCAGTATTTTCTGGGTATTCAGAATGGGGTTAATGTTGCAAAAATTTATGTGCTCTCTGGATGATAAAATAGATGTTATCCCTGTAGATTATTGTGCTGATGCATTGCTAATGTTGCTTGAAAGTTCGTTAATTAATGGTGAGATTGTTCATATATCAGCAGGTAAAGAAAGTAGTGTGACGTTCTCTGCTATTGACGAAGCTGTAGCCCGTGCTTTGAACTGTGATCCTGTTGGAGACAGATATACTAAAGTCAGTTATGACATACTGGCAATGAGCCGTCATGATTTTAAAAATATTTTTGGTCCCTGTAACGAACGCCTTATGTTAAAAGCCATTCGTTTATATGGAGCGTTCAGTATGCTCAATGTTTGTTTCAGTAACGACAAGCTACTGAGTATCGGAATGCCTAAACCGCCAAAGTTTACTGATTATATTAAATACTGTATAGAAACGACAAAACACCTTTCAATTCAACAACAAATGGAAGTTGATTTTAAATAATATTTATCATAATCAGAATTATTGTTGGTGTTGCACTCATAACATATAAAAACGCCGAGGATATGACTTTGTCAATTAAAAATATAAAGCGCATTATTACGGCCTGGAAACCATCTACATTCGAAACGTACAAAAAAACTTTTGAAAAATACGGTGGTAGTGTAAACATGCATCCGGATGTTGTTTCATACTTTATGATACATCATGACTGGAAGTTTGATTTTTTTCACTATGAAAAAGATGGTGATATCAAAGGCTCATATTTTCTGTGCAATGGAAAACAAATTGGGATAATGGCAAGAAGGTCTTATCCTCTTTCATCTGATGAGGTATTAATTCCTTTTTCCCCACATGCAAGATGTTTTTTTCCGGATAAAACTAATAAATTATCAATTATAAATAAACAAAATATTATCAATGCAACATGGAAAATAGCCAGAAAAAAACAAAATTGTATTATAAAGGAATCTTTTTCACCTAAATTTGAAAAAACTCGCCGAAATGAAATCCAGAGATTTATCAGGAATGGCGGAGAGATTAAGTGTATAAGCCAGTTATCCGATAAAGAAATATCCAGCTCTTATATATCACTTTTTCATTCCCGGTTTGGAGGTACCCTACCTTGCTACGAATATGATAATCTGTTAATGTTTATTTCTCACTTACGAGAACTTATGTTTGGCCATGTGCTATTCTGGGATAATAAACCGTGTGCTATTGATATAGTACTGAAATCTGAAAGCTCATGTAATGTTTATTATGACGTTCCAAATGGTGCAGTTCTGAATGATGAGAATTGTATGAAACTAAGTCCGGGAAGTGTCCTTATGTGGCTGAATATAGATAAAGCACGAAGGTATTGTCAGGATAATAATAAAAAGATGATATATTCTATCGGTGCATTCAGACCTGAATGGAAATATAAACTACTATGGTCTGTTCCCTGTAAGGTTGGTAAATGCTTATGTTAGAATATGTATAAAGGTAAGTAACTATATAAGAGCGTCCAGTCTGCAAATACTCCTCTAAACATGGAGGAGTAGATTTATAATGTCATAACATTTACTAAATCGTTTTACATTAATTTCAAATTTGAAATTAATGTATTTTGATAACTATATATTTTTGATTCCGAAAACAGACATTTCTTTCTTTGAGTCAGGGCTTACACTCAAAATATTAATATTGTTTGTGTGAAGACATATTATTCAATAACGATGGTGAGAAATATCTGTACTTTTTCGCATAATCTAACTATTTACTTAATTGTTCATTCTGTGAACAGAATCTGTTTATTATGTATCAGGTTGATGATGTGATTAAGCAGTCTGAAACCAGAGGAATATGGAGTCAGAAATTTTCAGTTGTCTTTTAAGGGCGTCTGCAGGATTTTTTTTCCGTTTCTGCCTGTCCTGGCATTACCCCAATTCTCCCAAAAACGGTAAACCAGCCCTCAGCCCGCACCATGACTGGCTTAAGACGGGATCCCAGCGGCAAAATGCGCCTTTATGTATTTGGTTTTACCCGCAATAATGCGTGATAATCAAACAAAAGGATCCGCGCGCTGCGATTTATTGTCGTGGAAGGATCCGGGCGTTCAGGTCAGAATACCTGTATCCATAAACAGTGCGTGTGCTACGTGAAAAATAACTCATGAACAATGTCATTCCCCTGCAGAATTCACCTGAACGCGTCTCCCTGTTACCCATTGCGCCGGGGGTGGATTTTGCAACAGCGCTCTCCCTGAGAAGAATGGCCACTTCCACGGGGGCCACACCGGCCTACCTGCTGGCCCCGGAAGTGAGTGCCCTTCTCTTCTATATGCCGGATCAGCGTCACCATATGCTGTTCGCCACCCTCTGGAATACCGGAATGCGTATTGGCGAAGCCCGGATGCTGACGCCGGAATCATTTGACCTGAATGGAGTAAGACCGTTTGTGCGGATCCTGTCCGAAAAAGTGCGTGCGCGACGCGGACGCCCGCCAAAAGATGAAGTGCGCCTGGTTCCGCTGACAGATATAAGCTATGTCAGGCAGATGGAAAGCTGGATGATCACCACCCGGCCCCGTCGTCGTGAACCATTATGGGCCGTGACCGACGAAACCATGCGCAACTGGCTGAAGCAGGCTGTCAGACGGGCCGAAGCTGACGGAGTACACTTTTCGATTCCGGTCACACCACACACCTTCCGGCACAGCTATATCATGCACATGCTCTATCACCGCCAGCCCCGGAAAGTCATCCAGGCACTGGTTGGTCACAGGGATCCACGTTCGATGGAGGTTTATACCAGAGTGTTTGCACTGGATATGGCTGCCACGCTGGCAGTGCCTTTCACAGGTGACGGGCGGGATGCTGCGGAGATCCTGCGTACACTGCCTCCCCTGAGGTGACGGCATACGCGCTTCCTTATATAAGCTGTGGTCAGCAGAACAGACATAACATAAGCTGGAGCATGTATATAAGCTGTAGTGAGTAAGTCATGTTTTATGAAGGGAGCAATGCCTCAGGATCAGGTTACGGGATCACTTACGTAAGGGACAGGCAGATGGCAGCTCAGCTACAGACAGCACTGCAGGAAACAGAATATAAACTGCAGTGAGCAGACCACTCACTGCGCCGGTTAATATAAGCTGTAGTCAGTAAAGGAGCGCTCTTCACTGACTACAGTTTATGTTCAGCGGGATTTGAAGAGTTTTTCCAGGTCATCCAGCGTGATGCCCAGTTTCTCAAGCAGGGCAAGCTTCTCCGCCATCTCCGGACTGACTTTTTCCGCAGGTGAAGGTTGCAACGGATTTTCCTTACTCTCGTCATTCGGCGCTTTTAACCGGGGACGCCGGTAGTGAATACAGAAGAATTTTGTCCGCCCCCGCTGGATCTCCGTGTAATCAAGATATCCAATCTCGCGCAACTGCTCCATTGCCCGTCTGACCGTCTGGTTCTGGGAAAATACAGGAGACTTCAGATTGAGGCGTGCACGCAGCCGCGCCAGCGATATCGGTGCCGGATCCCGGGGCAGGCTCTCTATAAAGGTGTAGAGTGCCTGGGCGGACTCCCGTCGCTTCAGGGCATTAATCGCCTTAAGCTGGAGAAGGACTTTTCTGTCAAACTGGTACAGTTCAAACAGGCGGGGATCGGCCTGTAACTGCACAATATCCCGCTCAGTATCGTAGTAAGCTGACTGTACCAGATGGGTGATATATTCCCGGGTGTGCTTCTCATCGGTACGGGAAAACGAAATCACGGTACCGGCAATGCGCTTCAGGGAAGGGCTGATGCGCTCACGCAGCCTGCGGGATGACTGGCTTGAAGGTATACCACACAGTTTTGCAAACTCAACAAAAGGCAGTTCAACTTTGTCACCAATCACGTTATGGCGGGCAAAGGAATGAATGATCCCCACCCAGGTCTTGAAATCATTATCCATATCCAGGCGGGGGCCGGTGATCTCAACCTTATCGAATCCCTCAGCACGGGCCAGGGAAAGACGTGTCAGCTCTTCCGTGGCATCAGTACGTGACAGTGTATTTTTTTTACTGTTCTTCAGTGATTTAAGGGTCGGTACAAAAACGCCCAGACGCATCAGCGCCACAGGTTGTACGGTGTTGTTATTGTTTGGTGTCAGTGTCACCAGCTCACCGGAGGACTTATCCACCTCGCCGAACAGTTTTTTGATGTCTGAATTTTCGTTTTCCAGAAAGCCTCCAGCCTGTGGACAGTAAAAGAATAAACAGAAAATCGTGTGTCAGAACTCCGCTAACTGACTGAAGAAAAACCTGCAGCCTGTATTTAACAACTGAGTCTGGCATACTGACCATAGTTTATGTCATTAACTTACTTCAGTATATGGATTACTGAATACAGCTTATCATTAGCATGTTACAGTTTATCAGTAACATGCCACAGCTTATGTGATCGTGGTCCCGGCCCATGAGTGACAAGGTTTGCAGCGATATGGGGATCTTTAATGGATCCTTTGTTGATCATTCATGGATCTGTTTACTGGATCGGGCCTCCGGATATGTGGATAAATCATTCCAGAAGGACAGCGCACACAACCGTTTTATGAAAGGGCTTCAGGGCGTACCTGCTCCCTGTAACTACAGATACATTGCGCTTCCTCGCCGGTTCGCGGGCTTCGCCCGGTCACCGGTCTGCGGCGAGCACTGTTTTTTCTGATGTCTGTCTTTACAGGTAATTTTTGACGGAATCTGCCGTACTTCCTGAGCGTACGGTCATATCCGAAGTACACTTCATATGTGTGTTTCAATGCCAGGGATTGTGTATACAAACTACAGGTGTCAGCGCCAGTGATATAAGACGGTAATTCACCATTTGGATTGTCCGCTCCACCCAACATGTTGTTTCCTTAAGGTTCTCACACCAGAAAGGACATCAACATGCTGAGCAGAGAGGACTTTTACATGATAAAGCAAATGCGCCAGCAGGGCGCGTACATTGTCGATATTGCGGCTCAGATTGGTTGCTCTGAACGGACGGTCAGACGCTACCTCAAATACCCTGAACCGCCAGCCAGAAAGACCCGCCACAAAATGGTTAAGCTGAAACCGTTTATGGATTACATCGACATGCGCCTGGCAGAGAATGTCTGGAATAGCGAGGTTATCTTCGCGGAGATTAAGGCAATGGGTTATACGGGCGGACGTTCCATGCTGCGTTACTACATCCAGCCCAAACGTAAAATGCGTCCGTCAAAAAGAACAAGGAGAGAGTTACCGGTTAAAAGAGAAACGTAAAGCTGGAGTGCTGACCAAAAACACAACGCCAATCAGTGATGATGAAATGGTGCAAAGCGGACAGCATCAGTAACGAAAGTATTTAGCGGGCATGAAAATGGCAAATAACGGTCAAACATCGTGGCGTTGACATAGTCGCAGTTTTGGTGAACGAATCACAGACAAAGATGCCATGCACCAGGCTGTTGTTCAGTATGCAGAGCGGGCCGCAGAGAAACTACGTGGGGAGCGTCAGTATTGCCGGCAGGTGACGACATTTGTACGGACATCCCCCTGAACCCTGTTACAGCAATGCCGCTGTGGAAAAGCTTTCATTGCCCACACAGGACAGCCGGGACATTATTGCCGCCGCATGCAGAGCCTTAAACCATGTCTGGCGTGAAGGGTACCGCTATATGAAGGCAGGAGTCATGCTGGCTGATTTCACACCATCGGGTATAGCGCAGCCGGGATTATTTGATGAAATCCAGCCCCGTAAAAACAGTGAAAAGTTAATGAAAACACTCGATGAACTGAACCAGTCGGGAAAAGGGAAAGTGTGGTTTGCGGGGCGAGGAACCGCCCCTGAATGGCAAATGAAACGGGAAATGTTGAGTCAGTGTTATACAACTAAATGGCGAGATATTCCCCTGGCCAGGCTGGGTTAGTTCAGTCATCTCCGAACATATTTTCAGCGTTTCTTCTGGTCTGGTCTTCACCGTCATTTCTCGACAGACTCTGCTCTGTAAGGGGAGTACTGCAATCCACAGACGTATGGAGACCAGATTGTTTTTCCAGTAATTCAATCAATTTCTTTTCAACCGAAAAAGCAGGTAATGACTCCAACTTATTGATAGTGTTTTATGTTCAGATAATGCCCGATGACTTTGTCATGCAGCTCCACCGATTTTGAGAACGACAGCGACTTCCGTCCCAGCCGT
>NZ_JBJQLL010000068.1:0-9781 GCF_046486405.1 Escherichia sp. WS338
GCACCACCCCGTCAGTAGCTGAACAGGAGGGACAGCTGATAGAAACAGAAGCCACTGGAGCACCTCAAAAACACCATCATACACTAAATCAGTAAGTTGGCAGCATCACCGGAACTTCAAAACTGCGCAAAACACGCAAATACGCACAAGAAAGTAGGGCTGCGCTTGGAATTCGGAAAATAAACCACATCAAAACTACTTTTTAGCCAAATAACGTTTGGGAATCACCAGAATGGTGGGACAACAGCGGTTTTAGTGCCCTAAATCGTACGTTTTCATCCAGTTGCCCCTCAAACCCCATGTTCAAGTCAGAATAGTGGACAGGCGGCCAAGAACTTCGTTCATGATAGTCTCCGGAACCCGTTCGAGTCGTTTTCCGCCCCGTGCTTTCATATCAATTGTCCGGGGTTGATCGCAACGTACAACACCTGTGGTACGTATGCCAACACCATCCAACGACACCGCAAAGCCGGCAGTGCGGGCAAAATTGCCTCCGCTGGTTACGGGCACAACAACAGGCAGGCGGGTCACGCGATTAAAGGCCGCCGGTGTGACAATCAGCACCGGCCGCGTTCCCTGCTGCTCATGACCTGCGGTAGGATCAAGCGAGACAAGCCAGATTTCCCCTCTTTCCATGTCAGATTTCCTCCTGACCAGTCGCCGGTGCATCCAGCCATTCTCGTTCTTCAGCTGATATTTCAGCATTCGGATCACACTGTGCCAGTAGCTCAGCCAGTGAATATTGCGGGCGTCTGTACGGCTCAACAATCAGCCGGCCATTATCAATGACCATGCCAACTTCATTATCTGTGCCCAGAGACAGCGCATTCAGCAGTGCCGGTGGGACGGTCAGCATAACTGAGCCGCCAACCCTCTTCAGTCGGGTGGTATGCATTCTTCACCTCCATAAAAGTTATATTTAAATATAACATCCACTAAAAAAACACACCAGGCTTTAACGCACAATGTTTAATAAAAATATAACTTTCAACCAAACAGTAAACCCAGCGTGGTTGCTTCCATATGCAGCAATACCGGCAGCAGCAGGCCACCACTTCTGATCCTGGCCACTGATGTAATCAACCCCACCAGGAACAGTTCTGCCAGTGTCAGCAGGTTCTGATACTGGCTGTGCGCGGCGACGAACAACAACGACGTTATCAGCGCCCCCAGCCACATCGTCCAGCAGTACCGTGAACGGAAGACGTTCAGCATAATCCCCCGGAACAGCGTTTCCTCATTCAACGGGGCAAGGATAAAGATGGTCAGCAACGTCAGGATCACGTCAGGTATGGACTTATCGGCAAAAAGTTTCGTCATAAATGGCTCAGCAGGCAGAGCCAGCGCCTTACCGAGCAGAAATACACCGACATACACCACGGCCATCGCACCGACCAGCCACGGTACGCCAACGTTGCGCAGCTGACCAACGACCGGTAGCGGAGCTATCCAACGGCGGTATACCAGGAAAACACACAGCAGGTACATCAGAACAGTACCATGACTGAAGAACAAATAGTTTTTTCCTGATCCATAAAGCAGAACGGCCTGCTCCATGACAAATCTGGCTCCCCAACTAATGCCCCATGCAGCCAGCATAACCAGCATAAACTGCAGATATTGATTACGTGTTTGAATCATTGCATCGCCTGTAAATTTTTAACTTGTCCTATTTTTGTCATTACCACGTATATACACATGTATAACAATTCAGATATCGTTACCAGGATATGCCGCATCAGCGGCATGGAAGGCGGCACTCTGTTGTTTCATATGATACAGGAGTAAAACCGCCGAAGCCCGGCGTAAGCCGGTACTGATTGATAGATTTCACCTTACCCATCCCCAGCCCTGCCAGACCATACCCGCTTTCAGCCATGAGAGAGCTTCTGTGCGCGGTCGGAGTGGTCCCGACGAGGGTTTACCCGAAGTCGGGGCGTATCTCCGCGTTAGCGGGCCGTGAGGGCCGCTTACGAGCGTGTACTGAGAACTTCCAGCGAGAAGACTGACAGCGATGAAGATGTAGTTACAACATTCATAATTAAAAGCGACTCTGTTCCGGCCCTTTGGGCCGGGGCGGGGCCGCTTTTCAGTTATGAGGGAGGGGCTTTGTGGTTTCGGTTCTGCGCTGGACCGGGGTTTTTCTGGAGGTTGTTTTTGTGTGTTGTAACTAAAGTGGCTCCGGTCGGGGCCCGCCGCTTGCGGTGGGAGGTGCATATCTGTCTGTCCACAGGACAGGCAGTGAATAGGTTTTCTTTTTAAATGAATGTAATTAAGTAGTTTAAAGGAGATATAAACAGGTGTTTAAAAGATACATTGCACCCTGTAAGACTGGCGGCTGGCGCTTTATGACATGAACGGTTGTAACCTTATGGGGAAGTCCCTTGCAGTTAAATGTGGATAAGCAAAATTCCCCGTCGCTGAGGCGCATTTTGTATTAAAAACAGGGGGAACCGGATGCTCCAGAAGGTGGATAGTGAGGTTGTTTTTTGTATGTGGTGCTGATTTTTTGTTCGCTGGCAGGCTTCAGGCGTGCGAATGCCTCCGGTTCGGGCCGGATTATTCAGAAGAGGTCACTTTCAGGGGGAAGCTGTGGCCAGCCGGCTGTAATTGCGGTTACGTGACAGAATCATGCGCTCCTTCACACGACGCTCCACTTCACGTTTTACCGCCTCACGACTGGCAGTGAAGCGCCCTTCCGCGATTTCGCGCGTCAGCTGCCGTTTCACCAGGGTGATAATATCCTGACGTTCCCTGTCCGCATCACGACGCGCACGGGCACGCTTTATTCCCCGGGACTTAAGCTCTGTCTGGTAACTGCGGAAACGCTCACGAACAAAACGCCAGGCTTTCGCTATCAGTTCATCCATGCCCAGGGTATCCAGCCCCTGCTTTTTGCGTTGTCTGTTTTCCCATTCCACACGGCTGCGGCGTGCGGAAGCCACCGCCACCTCAGACACATCGAGAGCGGCAAACAGCGCCGGTGTGAACGTGATATCGGTCGGAATGTTGCAACCAATAAGCGGGTCATATTCCGTCTGGTAGGTAATCAGACCCAGCTCAGCCAGGGACGTCAGGGCACGGGTGGCACGGGTGATGGAGAGTACTCCGGCATCAGACTCCGTCGCCAGTCCACACTCAATGGCCAGCGTAGTGATGGAGCACTGGACGCGGTTGGCCAGCGGGTCATAGTGAAAACACAGCCCCTGCAGCAGCGCATCAATAGCCCGGCGACGCAGTACCGGTGGCATGCGCCGACGCAGTCCCTTCGAACGGGCATGTGCCACATGAATGGCGAAATCAAAACGGGAGGTGAAGCCCACCGCCTTTTCCATCAGTTTTTCGCAGAACTTCAGCGTTCCGGCACCTTCACGGGGTGTGAACACCGGATTCGGATTTTTAACCTGTGAATAGTATTTTTGAAGGAGATCAGCCATGTCCCCCTCCAACACTATTCCCCCTCCTACGGGCGGTAACTAGCTCGTCTGGGCCGACACGTAAAGTTTCGAACATATCTGGTCTGAACCAGATGGTTCCTCCATCAAAAGCGATGAGATGAAGATCATTATCAAGAGTTTTGAGGGCTCTCCAAACACGAGTGTATGAACCTCCACTACAAACTGAAAGCTCTTTAACAGATAAGTTAACTTTGTTCGTATCAGGGATGTAGTGTGCGCACATTACTTGTACGAGGGAAACATAAAAACTAACCATCGACGCGCTGATTTTATTTTTACGTTTGCCATGCGCTATTGCAAGCAAACCTCTGATGAAGATCAGATGCTTGAAGGAGTCAAAATGAGCCCTTTTCTGGAGAAGGCTGCAAAACGGGTGAGGATACTTGCTGGAATCAATGTGAAGATCTGATTCAATCCCACCCGCTATTACTGAATGTGTTTCATGATTAGCCACACCATCCTGCACTTACAATGCACAGAAGGAGTGAGCACAGAAAGAAGTCTTGAACTTTTCCGGGCATATAACTATACTCCCCGCATAGCTGAATTGTTGGCTATGCGGTTTTATGGGGCCCCGGTAATCTTTCTAGTCGCCAAACTTGAAGAAGATTATCGGGGTTTTCGCTTTTCTGGCTCCTGTAAATCCACATCAGAACCAGTTCCCTGCCACCTTACGGCGTGGCCAGCCACAAAATTCCTTAAACGATCAGCAATCTACCACTCACTCCTGAGATAAGCAAGAATGTGAATATTTACGAAGTCGCTCTGCGTTTCAGCTCTGATTCAATCAGTTTTTCAAGCATCTGCGCCTGAGTAATACCTTCCTCATCCGCCAGTTCACTCAGCCTGTCTTTTAACCGGGCCTGAATAACCGCATGAAAAGCCTTATGAGTGTTGCTTCTGCGAGCCAGAGAAGCTCTTTGCCTCTCTCTGGCCGGAACAGGGTTACCTTTCCGGTATGTACGCTTGGTGCCTGATGAGGAAGTCACTGCATTTTCTGTCTGCGACATCTCGCCTCCTCAATTCTCAAACAGGGATCGTTTCGCAGAGAATACTACAGTTTTTTGAAATCAGCGACTTGAAAGTTGTGACGATGATCTGTGTTGGCGCACAAATCATGTCTGATTACGACCGTTTAATGTGATTTTGATAATGAAATGACTGAAAAGCTGGAAATGCCTTAGCCAGGGTGCCGGCCCCGGGCGGGACCGGCTGTTTCTGGTATATAGGGTGTCTGCCCCTGAAATACCTCACACTTCCGGAAAGCGGGGACTTCCGTCCCCGCCCGGCAGCTTACTTCCGTGCTTCGTAGGCCAGAGTTACCTGCACCACTGTATTTCCTCTGTGAATATTCAGCTCACATAACCGTTCCCTGAATATCAGTGAAAAACACAACACCGTGGCGCACACGGCGAGCAACCCGATAAGGGCATATTTCGTCATAAACTTTGACCTCTCAGCAAAGAAGAGGCTACAATCAGTAGTGTTAAGGTACTTCATGCAGACCTCACGAGTTAATGGATTAACGAGTGGGGTCTTCGCATTTCTGGTACCTGCGTCTTGCCTGAACCAGAAAGGCTCAAACACCCGCCGCGATAATACCACATTCCCTGTTGCTGACTATTACCCCCATTTGCCTGTTTTTGTTACAAAAACGCCGGGAGCGGGGGAAAACTTACTTTTTCCCGTTTCCGGGGGGGACAACTGAGCATTGCGAACGCGTCAGCTACGATGTTCCGGTGATTGCTGATCAGCCCCTGTTGTATTCATAAACTAATTAACATTCATTCTGTCTGGTGCATAAATCTGCCCGTGAACATCTGCAGACAATACCGGCCATGAAAAGATAAATAATACCAGTGGAATATATTTCCTCATGTTATTCTCCATATCAGATAAATGGCACCTGTATTTCAGCCCCCCTGAATATCGCAGCACACATTGAATAAGACCTTATTTTGTGAAATTAATCACAAAATATAAAATCGCGACTTAATACGGAAAAAACTCTGTGCTACTCAGAACTGGCCGGTCATACTGCCCGACCGGATATTAAAAAAAGCAAATCTCATAAACTCCTTTCAGCCTTCTGACTCCTGGAGTAATGAAGGCTGCTTTTTTCGTTACACCCTTCCCCGGCAGCGCCGGTGGCAGTGTTCAGCCCTTTTCCGGGCAAACTGTTGCCAGTCTGTCCGGGGAGCTATGCAGGCAGCCCGTCGCCATGCTTCTGCCGCTTCCATCCAGCGTCCACTGACCTCCAGAATAACGGCCCGCCCGCCGGCACGCTGGTAACGCCAGACCTGACCGTTCCGTGAACTGTTTCTGAATCCATTCATTTTTCTGCTCCTCCCTTTTAGTCGTCAGTATTATTGTGGTAAATAATTCAGTGGACTGGCTTCCTTTCGGGTACGGAAGTTATTTCCTTTTAAGCCTTATTGTTTCAGCCTCCCCGGTTTCCGGGGAGGCTTTTTTTATTTCCCATCAAGCACGGCCTGAAGTTCTGCCTTTGTCCGGTTCTGGCGGCGAATTTTCTCCAAACGCCCTGCCGCATACGCTTCCTCCTCCTGAGAAATATGCTCCGTCACATACCCTTCCGTGTCATACCGGCAGGCACCGGCTTTCATGGCACACAGATAGCTTTCTGAACGGGTGATGGCCTTCAGCGCCCGGCGCAGTTTTTTATGCGAGAGCGGGATATTCCGCTGCGCCACGTCTTCCAGTAACACGTCCCGGATACCGCAGGCCAGAAGCCGGGGCGTGTTACCGTCAAACAATCCCGGCCACCAGGGTTTCAGAGTGTTCACCGCCTCATCCAGCGAGGGCAGCGTCAGATAAATGGACAGCGCCTGTCTGGCCTGTGCTTTCTTCGCCGCCAGCTCTGCTTCCCGGGCAGCCTTCTCCGCCAGTTTCTGCTTTTTCACCTTCCATTTTGGTGGCGTGGTGACATTGATGATGGTTTTCCGGCTCCGGGTCGGTGTTTCCCCTTCCGTTTTCCGTTTCAGTGTCAGTACCGGTCGTTTCTGCTCTGTCATGATTGCCCTGACCTTTGTGAAAATATGTCCTCCAGGTCGTTGAAACTACTCACTATGATATTAAGCTGACCTCAACGACCTCTGACATATTAATACCGACAATTAAAGATGTTTTTTAAACCATTGCGTCTGTACTGCCGCCACACGTTCAAAAAACGCGCCTTTATAAATATCATAATGGCATGCGTCAGCTTCCTCGTATAATTCCTTAGTACCAGAAGCAACAGCATCATATAAGGCTCTTCCCTGTTCTGGTGGATTAACACTATCCTGGCCGGCAATAACAACCAAAACTGGGCACTGTACTTTGGCTGCGCTCTCTGCCGGTTTATATTGCAACGTCTCCATAACCGTAAGGAAAGGTATTTTTATATCCATTTCAGGATACTGACCTTTTACCTTCTCGAAGAATACCTTTGATTCATTATCACTCAGTACCCGGGTAACCCCCACAAACATCTCTTTCCCGGTATTTTTCTTCTTTTCTGCCATTTTATTCAGCGTGGACAGAAAAGAAGCTTTCTCCAGTTCATTCATTTCTCCGGTAACCAGAACCTCACCGTCAGCAAAAGCCAGCTGGCTGACAATACATTTTACGCGTTGGTCCTGCGCAGCTGCACTGAAGACATGCCCCCCTCCCAGCGATGTTCCCCATAACCCAATACGCTGATTATCAATACATACCTGCTTTTCTGCCCAATTGATAACTGAAATAATATCTTCGGTCTGCATTGCCGGAACCAGACGACCTCGTTCCCCTTCACTCTCACCGAATCCACGATAATCAAAAGTAATCGTTGCAAACCCGGCTTCTGTAAACGCATTCGCAAAGGAAGGCAGCAGAACATTCCGGATACCGCAAAATCCATGGCATAAGAGAATCAAAGGATGTTTTATATTTCCTTCCGGGACACGAAATGTCAGGGCAATACCTTCAGGGAGTTTGTGATCCGTAATTTTCATAAATATCCTGTGTTATGTTGTTTATTAATAAGCAGAATCAGCGCCAGCATCATACCAGTCACACAGCCAGAACGCCCAGCACAGTAAGATGACAGGCATAGAACGTCGGGAAAAAATCCCCGTACCAGAAACGGGGTAGTGATTTCCCTGTACAGGACACCAGACCAACAGTCAGCACCGTCATCACAAGGCCGGCCACCGCCGCTGCATCACTGGTGGCAAGGTTAAGCGCCGGAATAACAGCCAGCAGGCAGGCGACCAGCGCCAGACGTTCCATTCTGTCTTCCGCCCGGTACAGCCTGTGGCTGACTGCCAGCATCAGCAGCCCGGCAATGCCGTAACTGGTGCCGGAGAAAGGCAACCACATTGCCAGAAGCAACATGGTCTCTGCGGAACGCCACCAGGTGCGCGTTTCACACCATGTCAGCACCTGTGCCGCAACTGCAAAGGCAAACAGGATATTCCCCTCATACCAGGGAAAGCCGGCCAGATAATATGCGAACTGGGCAATCACCGCCCATCCCCACAGCCGGTTAATGGCCTCCTGCCGGATATGCGTATGACGGGACAGATTCAGCCCCCACACCAGGGCAAACAGCGGAAAGGCCCCACGCCCGACCAGAAACATCCACGACTGGTCCAGATGCAGAATGCGGTTTGCATGGTCCAGAACCATCAGCACCAGTGCCACCGTTTTGATGATATCCCGCTGTCCGGGTGACCAGACCAGCAACGACTGCAACCAGGTATCGGTCCGGGCAGCCAGTGAATCATTACGTGTTGTGTTCGTGTTATCCGTTGTCATCAGCGTTTATCTTCCTGTGTCAGTCTCCGCCCAGGGTTTTCTCTTTCTGCAGGTCACGAACCATATCCCGCTCCATCTGCTGCAGTCGCTCCTGCAGCAGATTTTCCCGGGCAACCTCCCGGACCGCTTCCCGCACCCGTTGTGGTTCACGCAGTACACTCTCCGGCAGCGCGGCTTCCCGTTCAGATATGGCAGACCGGTCACGCTCCAGCCCGGCAATATCCCTGACAGCCTGCTCTGTTTTGCCGTCCGGCAGGTCAGGTTTGTTCTCTGCCATTTTACGGACAATTTCATCCGCACGGCGTTCCGTTTCACGGCGGATGGCCTCTTCAGCCTGCCGCTGTGCCAGTACCTCTGCCGTGACCGGTTCGCCATTTCCGGCTCCCGGCTGAACGCTGTTGTCCGGGATATCCCCCCACACGCGACCACCGGTGATGGTTCTGGGATTCCACGGACGACCTTCACCGGCGATTCTTACCACCACACCGCTGTCAGGATTATCACGGGCAATCCGGACACCATCCTGCATATTATCAGCCAGCAGGCTCTCTCCGTTACGGCTGCCCTGCAGGGCCACGAACTGCGCATCCCCGCTGCCTTTCACCCGGCCTTCACCACTGAAGCCCCGCAGCCCGTTTCCGTCATCCGTGGTCAGCGGGTTCAGCCAGATACCAGCTGACTTGCCGTTACGGTCAAAAGCCGGCAGTGCCACATACGGCTGCGGATATTTGCGCCCGGGTGCAATAAACCGTGCAGGACTGTCTCCCCCGGCCAGCCCTGCCTGACGGAGAACGGCACGGCCGGCCACCACGTCCCGCAGCTCCCGCGCCGTACTGAACAGCCGCTCTGCATTCATGACCTCCCGGTCCGATTTCGGCTCTAGCACATCGTGGGCAGTTCCTTTCTGTACGGCATTGTTGATGGCATCCGTCCAGCCCTGACGGTTATCGGTGTACACCTGCACATGCTGCTTCATACGCGACAGGGCCACGTAGGCTGACTCAAAGCCGGCCATCAGTTTCCGGTTACCTTCCGTGCCTTCAAGCGCGATGGCAAAGGTTTCACTTGCCCCCTGCGCACCGTGGGCGGTGATGGCATAAGCCAGGTCAATATGTTGCTCTGCCCGCTCCTGACCTGGGCGAATCACCCGGATCTGCTGTCCGTCCGACAGCGTGACACTGTCACCGGAAACCGCTGTCACCGTCCAGACGCTGTTGGCCACATAACCTCGCTCCCGGTCACTCTTCGTGAAGCGCATCCGGTCACCGGTTCCCACCCGGATGGTGTCCGGGGTGTACAGTGTGACGCCTTCAGCCACCGCCTCCCGGGGCGAAATCAGCCGCGTGTTACCTTCCGCATCCTCCAGGGTTATCAGCCCGTCATCCTTGCTGATACCGGCAATCCGGTGATACATGCGTATTTTCATGAAAGGAGATCACTCAATAACTTCCATCGAGATCGGGTAATAACATTTGAACAGATCGCTGAATAACATCGATGGAGATCACTTTTGACTCATTTTG
>NZ_JBJQLL010000069.1:0-7967 GCF_046486405.1 Escherichia sp. WS338
AGTCAGGCCGCCCGTTGAAGCAGGAACCAGAGGCTGAGCAATCAGCCGTCACCCACTAATGGGAATCCCCCTCCTGAGTCACGAAGTGCGAAGGTGGGGGAGGATGTCAATACACTCTTACTTTAGGGCCGCGTTAGATTTTAACATGGTGGCCGTGCATCCATTTAAACTGGTAATCTGGAGAATGAGTAACGCTGAATAGATTAACAATCTATGCGACTAACGGCCCTTAAAAGCGCAGCTCATAACATCGAATTTTACCAGTTTAGTCATTTTTAAAAAGTGCCCGAAAAATGTTGTCCACGATTTGTGCTCTACGTCCCATCTTGACCTACTCCCTGATAATTCACTCAGAAGGCGGTTAGCAATGTCCGTTAAGTGCTCACAACGGACATTCAGCCCACTAAATCCGACCGTGTCGCTCAATATGCGGACAGGTTGTAGTGCTAACTGCATTGTAGCTGTGAGATTTCACCATCGATGGCTTCTATAACCTGTTTATAGCGGAGCATGACCTCATCATGAATCATCATTAATCCGCGGCCGTACTCTGTGGCTAGGATTGTGTATCTTTTCAGGTGTGCAAGATGTTCTTTGTTGCCAGTAATGTCACTTGCAACCTGCGTGGAGTCTAGCCGTTCGATAAGCGCATTATTGCCGCGATAGGAATCAATTAGGCTTCTTGCGCTTGTATAAAAAGCCACAATTTTTGAGAGTGTTTCTCTATGAACTTCAGGTAGGGATGCCGAGTTGGCTTCATAGAACGTGAAGTAGTTTTGAGTAATGGGGAAAATGTTATCGAACGGTGAGTTCCGGTCGTATTTTTCGATTTCTTCTGCCATTCTGGCCTGATACAGTTTAATCAGTGAGTCTATTTCCTCTCTGACACCCAATAGCGTTGTTATACGCTTCTCTCTGGCCGCTGTTGCCTGCTGTTTTGCCTGCTGTTTCACCTGAGTTGTCACTCCAATCATCGTGAAACAGCCACCTAAAAGAGCTGCTAAAAATGCGGATATGAGATCTGAATATTCGTGCCAGAAGGTTAGCATGGCGAAAATTCCATTGGGTTAAATTATGTCTATTTAACCACATCATGATACGAAGATACCTTCCAAAATGTTGCTATGACCCCATCTGTTGTTGCCTGGCTGGTGACGTGTCTGGGTATTAGCACCGTGCTCTCTCATTATCTAAGTCTGGGCCAATCCTCGCTCATAACAGGCATTCACTTCAGTCATGGCAGAAAGGTATGCATGCTGGAGAAGTCATGAAAGAAAAGAAGACATCTGCGTCGTTTGACATCACTGCTATCTTCTTACTGGTTATGCAGGTCGTAGTGGGGGCACGCAAAGCTTTGCACTGGATTGCGAGGCGTTGCGCTTCTCTGGAGTGCGACAGGTTTGATGACAAAAAATTAGCGCAAGAAGACAAAAATCACCTTGCGCTAATGCTCTGTTACAGGTCACTAATACCATCTAAGTAGTTGATTCATAGTGACTGGATATGTTGTGTTTTGTCGCGTTTTGCAGTCTATTATTTAATCATTAAGTAATCTAATGCTATGATTTTTAAATTATTTATGTGATTTTGTCATCCTTTAGGTGAAAAAGGTTGAGTCGCAAAGCAGAATGCATCTAGCATAAAGCCTTATTATTGATGAGGCTATCATGCGCGTACTGCTATTTTTACTTCTTTCCCTTTTCATGTTATCGGCATTTTCGGCTGATAACCTGTTGCGCTGGCATGATGCGCAGCATTACACGGTGCAAGCCTCTACGCCGCTTAAAGCCAAACGCGCATGGAAACTGTGCGCGCTTTATCCCAGCCTGAAAGATTCATACTGGTTATCGTTGAACTATGGTATGCAGGAGGCTGCTCGCCGCTACGGTGTGGATTTAAAAGTGCTGGAGGCAGGCGGCTACAGCCAGTTGGCTACCCAGCAAGCACAAATCGACCAGTGTAAACAGTGGGGCGCAGAGGCCATTTTGCTCGGTAGTAGCACGACGTCATTTCCCGATCTGCAAAAGCAGGTAGCAAATCTGCCGGTGATCGAACTGGTAAATGCTATTGATGCTCCCCACGTGAAAAGCCGCGTTGGTGTGCCCTGGTTTCAGATGGGCTATCAACCAGGGCGATATCTTGTGCAATGGGCGCACGGTAAACCACTGAACGTGCTGTTGATGCCCGGCCCCGATAACGCCGGGGGTAGTAAGGAGATGGTCGAGGGTTTTCGCGCAGCCATTGCCGGAAGCCCGGTGCGTATTGTCGATATTGCGCTCGGTGACAACGATATTGAAATCCAGCGTAACCTGTTGCAGGAGATGCTGGAGCGCCATCCAGAAATCGACGTCGTTGCCGGAACGGCCATTGCGGCAGAGGCGGCAATGGGGGAAGGGCGTAACCTGAAAACGCCGCTTACCGTGGTATCGTTTTATCTGTCGCATCAGGTATACCGAGGCCTGAAGCGAGGGAGAGTCATTATGGCTGCCAGCGATCAAATGGTCTGGCAGGGGGAACTGGCGGTTGAGCAGGCCATCAGGCAATTACAGGGGCAATCGGTGTCTGATAATGTCAGCCCACCGATTTTAGTCATGACGCCGAAAAATGCCGACCGTGAACATATCCGCCGCTCGCTGTCACCAGGGGGATTTCGTCCGGTCTATTTTTATCAGCACACATCAGCGGCTAAGAAATAACCTTCGCCATGTTGCGTCACCAGTAAATCCGCGCTGAGTTTATGGCGTAAACGACGAATTAACACATCGACGGTGCGCAAGTCAGGGTTTTCCACCCGACGCGCAGAGAGCATACGCAGCAGACGTTCACGGCTAAGAATTTCGCCCGGATTCGTCACAAATGCCACCAACATTTCATACTCTGCGCGGGTCAGTTTAATCGGCTCGCCATCCCGCTCCAGCGTATGGCGCGACACATTCAGGCAATAACCGGCAAAGCGATAGCAGTTGTCCTGTGTGTGCGGTTGAGCTTGTCGCGCGAGGTCGATTCGCCAGAGCAGATTTTTCACCCGTACTACCAGTTCGCGCAGTTCCAGCGGTTTGGTGACGTAATCGTCTGCGCCCATTTCCAGCCCAACAATACGGTCAATCCGATCGCTGCGTCCCGTAACCAGAATAATCCCCACCGTTGAGCGTTCTCGCAGGGCGCGGGTTAACATCAGGCCATTTTCATCGGGCAAATTAATATCCAGCAGAATTAAATCCACCGGCTGATTCTGCATAATTTCCCGCAGCCCGGCACCGCTCGCCGTAACGGAAACGGTATACCCCTCCTGAGTGAAGTAGGATTGTAATCGCGCCTGGGTAACCGGCTCATCTTCAACAATAACAATGTGATGTGGCATCAGAGGGTTTTACTCATTCTGTTCATATCTGTTCATATTCTGCCGTAAGCCGTTCATCCTGACCAGTGCCGCTGTTCATATTTACTCATTAAGATCGCTTCACTAAACCATAATTTTACAGGGGCTATTATGCGGAAACTCTGGAACGCGCTACGCCGACCCAGTGCTCGTTGGTCGGTACTGGCGCTGGTCGCTATTGGGATTGTGATTGGCATTGCGCTGATTGTATTGCCACACGTTGGGATCAAAGTCACCAGCACAACCGAATTTTGTGTCAGTTGCCACAGTATGCAACCGGTGTATGAAGAATATAAACAGTCGGTGCACTTCCAGAACGCCTCCGGCGTGCGAGCTGAATGCCATGACTGTCATATCCCGCCGGATATTCCAGGCATGGTGAAGCGCAAACTGGAAGCGAGCAACGACATTTACCAGACCTTTATTGCCCACTCCATTGATACACCTGAAAAATTCGAAGCCAAACGCGCGGAACTTGCCGAGCGTGAATGGGCGCGAATGAAAGAAAACAACTCGGCAACCTGTCGCTCCTGCCATAACTACGATGCGATGGATCATGCCAAGCAGCATCCTGAAGCGGCGCGTCAGATGAAGGTGGCAGCGAAAGATAATCAATCCTGCATCGACTGTCATAAAGGTATTGCCCACCAGTTACCGGATATGAGTAGTGGCTTCCGTAAGCAGTTCGATGAGCTGCGCGCCAGTGCTAATGATAGTGGTGACACGCTGTACTCCATTGATATTAAGCCGATTTATGCGGCGAAAGGCGATAAAGAAGCGTCTGGTTCTCTGCTGCCTGCTTCGGAAGTGAAAGTCCTTAAACGTGACGGCGACTGGCTGCAAATTGAAATCACTGGTTGGACGGAAAGTGCAGGACGTCAGCGTGTACTCACCCAATTCCCAGGTAAACGCATCTTTGTTGCCTCGATTCGTGGTGATGTGCAGCAGCAGGTGAAAACGCTGGAGAAAACCACCGTTGCCGACACCAATACCGAGTGGAGCAAGTTGCAGGCTACTGCGTGGATGAAGAAAGGCGACATGGTGAACGATATCAAACCGATCTGGGCTTATGCGGATTCGCTGTACAACGGCACCTGTAACCAGTGCCACGGCGCACCGGAAATATCCCACTTTGACGCTAACGGTTGGATCGGCACGCTCAACGGCATGATTGGCTTTACCAGCCTCGATAAACGTGAAGAACGCACCTTGTTGAAATATCTGCAAATGAATGCGTCTGACACCGCAGGTAAAGCTCACGGCGATAAGAAGGAAGAAAAATAATGAACAATAACGATCTCTTTCAGGCATCACGTCGGCGTTTTCTGGCACAACTCGGCGGCTTAACCGTCGCCGGGATGCTGGGGCCGTCATTGTTAACGCCGCGCCGTGCGACTGCGGCGCAAGCGGCGACTGAGGCTGTCATCTCGAAAGAGGGCATTCTTACCGGGTCGCACTGGGGGGCTATCCGCGCGACGGTGAAGGAGGGTCGCTTTGTGGCAGCAAAACCGTTCGAACTGGATAAATATCCGTCGAAAATGATCGCCGGATTGCCGGATCATGTACACAACGCGGCGCGTATTCGTTACCCGATGGTACGCGTGGACTGGCTGCGTAAGCGCCATCTGAGCGACACCTCCCAGCGCGGTGATAACCGTTTTGTGCGCGTGAGCTGGGATGAAGCCCTCGACATGTTCTATGAAGAACTGGAACGCGTACAGAAAATTCACGGGCCGAGTGCCTTGCTGACCGCCAGTGGTTGGCAATCGACGGGGATGTTCCATAACGCTTCGGGGATGCTGGCGAAAGCGATTGCCTTGCATGGTAATAGCGTGGGTACAGGCGGAGATTACTCTACCGGGGCTGCGCAGGTGATCCTGCCGCGCGTAGTCGGTTCGATGGAAGTGTATGAACAGCAAACCTCCTGGCCGCTGGTATTGCAGAACAGCAAAACCATTGTGCTGTGGGGCTCCGATTTGCTGAAAAACCAGCAAGCGAACTGGTGGTGCCCGGATCACGATGTTTATGAATATTACGAGCAGCTAAAAGCGAAAGTCGCCGCCGGTGAAATTGAGGTCATCAGCATCGATCCGGTTGTCACATCCACCCATGAGTATCTGGGGCGCGAGCATGTGAAGCACATTGCGGTTAACCCGCAAACTGACGTGCCGCTGCAACTGGCTCTGGCGCATACGCTGTACAGTGAAAACCTGTACGACAAAAACTTCCTCGCTAACTACTGTGTAGGTTTTGAGCAGTTCCTGCCGTATCTGCTGGGTGAGAAAGACGGTCAGCCGAAAGATGCCGCATGGGCTGAAAAACTGACAGGTATTAATGCCGAAACCATTCGTGGGCTGGCGCGGCAGATGGCGGCGAACAGAACGCAGATTATTGCTGGCTGGTGCGTGCAGCGTATGCAGCACGGTGAACAGTGGGCGTGGATGATTGTCGTTCTGGCGGCGATGTTGGGGCAAATTGGCCTGCCAGGTGGAGGTTTTGGTTTTGGCTGGCACTATAACGGCGCAGGCACGCCGGGGCGTAAAGGCGTTATTCTGAGTGGTTTCTCCGGCTCTACGTCGATTCCGCCTGTTCACGACAACAGCGACTACAAAGGCTACAGCAGCACCATTCCGATTGCCCGTTTTATCGATGCGATCCTCGAACCGGGGAAAGTGATCAACTGGAACGGTAAATCGGTAAAACTACCGCCGCTGAAAATGTGTATTTTTGCCGGAACTAACCCGTTCCATCGCCATCAGCAGATCAACCGCATTATTGAAGGCTGGCGCAAGCTGGAAACGGTTATCGCCATAGATAACCAGTGGACCTCAACCTGCCGCTTTGCCGATATCGTGCTGCCTGCGACCACGCAGTTTGAGCGTAACGATCTCGACCAGTACGGCAACCACTCCAATCGTGGCATTATCGCCATGAAACAGGTCGTGCCGCCGCAGTTCGAGGCGCGCAACGACTTCGATATTTTCCGCGAGCTGTGCCGTCGCTTTAATCGCGAAGAAGCCTTTACCGAAGGGCTGGACGAAATGGGCTGGCTGAAACGCATCTGGCAGGAAGGTGTACAACAGGGCAAAGGACGCGGCGTTCATCTGCCAGCGTTTGATGACTTCTGGAATAATAAAGAGTACGTCGAGTTTGACCATCCGCAGATGTTTGTTCGCCACCAGGCATTCCGCGAAGATCCGGATCTCGAACCGCTGGGCACGCCGAGTGGCCTGATTGAGATCTACTCGAAAACCATCGCTGATATGAACTACGACGATTGTCAGGGGCATCCGATGTGGTTTGAGAAAATCGAACGCTCCCACGGTGGGCCCGGCTCGCAGAAGTATCCGTTGCATCTGCAATCTGTGCATCCGGATTTCCGACTTCACTCGCAGTTATGTGAGTCGGAAACGCTGCGTCAGCAATATACGGTAGCGGGCAAAGAGCCAGTGTTCATTAACCCGCAGGATGCCAGCGCGCGCGGTATTCGTAACGGTGATGTGGTACGCGTGTTTAACGCTCGCGGTCAGGTGTTGGCAGGGGCAGTGGTTTCTGACCGCTATGCACCCGGCGTGGCGCGAATTCATGAAGGGGCATGGTACGATCCAGATAAAGGCGGCGAGCCTGGTGCGCTGTGCAAATACGGTAACCCCAACGTGTTGACCATCGACATCGGTACTTCGCAGTTGGCGCAGGCGACCAGTGCGCATACCACGCTGGTGGAAATTGAGAAGTACAACGGAACAGTGGAGCAGGTGACGGCGTTTAACGGCCCTGTTGAGATGGTGGCGCAGTGCGAATATGTTCCCACGTCGCAGGTGAAATCATGACCACGCTGACAGCACAACAGATTGCCTGTGTTTACGCCTGGCTGGCGCAGTTGTTCTCCCGTGAACTGGACGATGAACAACTGACGCAAATCGCCAGTGCGCAGATGGCTGAATGGTTTTCGTTGCTGAAAAGCGAACCTCCGCTCACTGCGGCGGTGAATGGGCTGGAAAACAGTATTGCCACTCTGACAGTACGTGACGATGCCCGTCTGGAACTGGCCGCTGACTTTTGCGGCCTGTTTCTGATGACCGACAAACAAGCGGCGCTGCCGTATGCATCGGCCTACAAACAGGACGAGCAAGAGATTAAACGCTTGTTAGTTGAGGCGGGGATGGAAACCAGCGGCAATTTCAACGAACCGGCAGATCATCTGGCGATCTATCTCGATTTGTTGAGTCATCTGCATTTTTCGCTGGGAGAGGGGACCGTTCCTGCGCGAAGAATCGACGGTTTGCGGCAAAAAACACTGACGGCTCTGCGGGAATGGTTACCAGAGTTTGCTGCGCGTTGTCGACAGTATGACAGCTTTGGTTTTTACGCGGCACTAAGCCAGTTATTGCTGGTGTTAGTGGAGTGTGACTACCAAAAAAGATAATGCCGTTTGTAGGCCTGATAAGACGCGGCAGGCGTCGCATCAGGCATTAGTGCGCAGTTGCCGGATGCGGCGAGAACGCCTTATCCGGCCTACGGGAACAGTGCTTTTTGTGGGCCTGATAAGATGCGTTAAGCGTCGCATCAGGCATTATGGCGCAGTTGC
>NZ_JBJQLL010000070.1:0-7741 GCF_046486405.1 Escherichia sp. WS338
GTGTTCGGGTAGCACTGTTTCACATCGATGATTTCGGTGTATGACGACCAGAGCGTTTTGTTCTGCAGCTGGTCTGTGGTGCTGTCCGGCGTCATCCTGCGCATCCGTATATTGAACGGGCGCGGCGGCAGGTTACCCACCACCACCGAGGCCAGATACTGCGAGGTGGTTTTGCCCTTAATGGTGATGTCTTTTTCCGTCACCCAGCCACCATTACGCTGTATCTGAACCAGCAGGCGGACTTCCGACGGATTCCTGTCCCCCTTTGAGGTGGTTTCCACCAGTGCCTGCACGCCGAAGGTAAAACGCAGTCGGTCAATGTTTGCCGACGTGATGGTCCGGGTGATCGGCGTGTCGTATTTCACTTCCGTACCCAGCACCGTCTCGGAGCCGGAGGATTCAAATCCCTCCGGCGGTGTCTGCTCCTGCTCACCGGCCCGGAACACCACCGTGACGCCGGAGATGTTGGTATTCCCCTCACTGTCCAGCACTGGCGTACTGTTCAGCAGCACGCTTTTTAATCCATCCACCGGACCTTCAATCGGCCCTTCGCTGATGGCATCAATCACACTCAGCAGCTGCGTGGATTTCAGGTTGTCCTTCGCTTCGCGCGGGGTATGCCCCTTACTGCTGCCTTTACCCATTCGTCATGCTCCATAAACGATAAAACCGCCCGGAGGCGGTTTCACATAAAACGTTTTTCATCAGCGACCAATCACCACAACCTGACCACCATCACCTTCATCTGCTGTGCTGATCTCCTGAGATACCACACGTGATCCCACGCGCATTTCACCGTACAGAACGGGCAGAACATTGCCCTGGGCAACCATATTATCCAGTGAAGAAAAATAGGTGTTCTGTTTGCCGTTATCCGTTGTCTGTGTGCGGGGGGTTTTGGGTTTAGGGGCCAGCATCTGTGCAACACCGCCAAGCGTCATACTGGCACCGAGAGAAAACAGCAGATTACTCGCCATAATTCCTACCCCCGGCATCCATATAGCAACCGCCATAACAGCCGCCCCCAGCACAGCCTGAAACACACCGCCACTTTTGGCTCCTGCCAGACGCGGCACGATATGGATCACAGCACCATTTGCCAGCGGTTCATTAAGACGGGCTGATAATTCCGTTTCACCTGTATCACGCCCGGCAATGCGTACCTGATACCAGCCGTCGCTCAGCTTCTGACGAAACGCCGGGATCTGCATGGCCAGCGCCCGGATGGCTTCGGCCCCCGTTTTCACACGCAGATCGATGCGGCGGACAAATCGTTGTAAATCCCCGTAAAGGCAGATGCGTGCCATGCCTGGTGACGCCAGAGGGAGTGTGTGCGTCGCTGCCATTTGTCGGTATACCTCTCTCGTTTGCTCAGTTGTTCAGGAATATGGTGCAGCAGCTCGCCGTCACCACAGTAAATGGCGGCATGATTCGGCACCGATGAACCAAAACAGCACAGCAGCACATCGCCCGGCTGCGCCGCTGACAACGGCACCTGATACAGCCCTGTGGCCTCCAGATTATCCAGATAGAGATTCTGACCGTGACGCCACCAGTCATCCTCGCGATGAAAATCCGGCATCTCAATCCCCGCCAGATGGTAAGCATCCCGGAACAGCGTGTAACAGTCCGTCACCCCGTGCTCAAAGCGCCGCCCGGTGAGATACGGCACACAGCGGAATTTATGAATCTCCCCACGGCAGACCAGCCACCACGGCAAATCACTCTGCACCTGCAGCCGCCGGTCGGCCTCACTCAGCCAGGGCAGACCACCGGGGTGGCTGTGGACCAGCGCCACAATCTCACCCTGCATCTCTGCCCGCAGCCAGTCCTCCGGCGACATCCGGAAATACGCCTCCGGCTCACCGGAGATATTCACGCAGGGAAAATATCTGTCCCCCTCCGGCGTTCTCACCACGAAGCCGCACGACTCCGCTGGCGCACATCGCCGGGCGTGCGCCAGAATCGCTGATTCTGTCTCTGTCATGGGTTTACTGCGAAAGTTTGTTAATGGAAAGGTAGCCGCCAAAATTGCCGACGTTATTGCGGAACTTGCAACCACTCAGGCATTTGCTGCACTTATCCTTCGTGATATCGGACGTTGGCTGGTCATATTCATCCGCGACCGCCGGGCCATCATAACCGCACTCATCGCCGCGGTAGATCCAGGTGCAGGTGTTGGCCAGCATGATGCGCCCCGGAAAAACAGCGCCATCCGTTTCCGTCGGTGTGGACAGCACAAAAGAGGCACTGACCGCGCTCAGTTCGCTGCACTGTTCGATGCGCCAGCGGCTGATCACCTCCTGCTCCGGATCGGCGTCACTGTTTCCGTTGACGAAGTTCACCGCATCCAGAAAACGGGCGTAAACCTTACGCCGGACCACCGTTCCGCCGACCAGACTCTGCAGATCTTCCGCCATCCCGGTGACCATGCCGTACAGATTAGAGACTTTAAGCGTTGGCCTTGCACTGGCTCCTTTGCCGTTCATCTCAAATCCGCTTCCCTGAATGGGATAAGCCTGATACTGCCGCCCCTGCCAGGTGACTGGTTCACCTTTTTCGTTCTGCTCATTACAGAAGAAATAACGATCTCCGCCGACCTCTGTCAGATCAATTTCCCAGAGCACGACCAGCGCGGATTGCTCCGTTTTAGTGCACTCATTGAGTGTTTCCTGCTGTATATCCTGCATCAGTGAGTGACCTCTTCAAAGGTACAGTTAAAATCGGTATACATGGCATTATCCGAAATGCTCCACTCCCTGCAGACAACCCGGACAGTCCTGTTGTGTTTTGGCGGACGCCACAAAAAAGCACGAATCCCGGCATGACGGGATAAAAAACTGTCCAGCGCGGCACGGGAATATTCATCTGTGACACGAAATACCGGTTTAAACGTTTTCAGATCCGCATTCAGACCACCAGCCCGTCGCTGTTCATATCCGTCACCAAACTTTACCGTAATAACTGATGGCTTTCGTGTCGTCTCCATCCCCTCACGGGGGATCCAGTTAAAAACTTCAGGCTCAGGCACTGTACAATCCTCCATCCCGACGCGATGACTGCATAATTGACACAACCCTGCTGTCGATCAGATCCACCAGTCCCCTGGCTGAGCGCGCATCTATCTCGCCATTGCTCCCTTGATTCTGAATGCTGATGTGATACACGGGAGAATAAACAAATCCACCACCACCATTCACATTTCCAATGGCCCTGACCCCAAGAGAGCCGTCCGCTGCCCGTGTCAGTGGCATGATTGCTTCAGGCCCGGCCTCGCCCATCAACCCGGCACCTTTCGCAAAAGCAAAATACGTCGGTGTATCCACAATAGTGTTACTGTAAGCACTCAGATTTGCCGATGTGTAAACACCACCTTTTGCGTTTGCCACTGCCCCCGAAATCCATCCGCCGACCGTACCAAGCCACCCTCCGGCACCGGAGAGTGATTTCAGTCCGTTAACAATGGCTGCATTCATCAGAATTTTTGAAACTTCCCGGAGAACTGAACTCCCCCAGTTCCTCCAGTCCACAACATTCCCGGCCAGTGCATCGGAAATATTTGATACCAGCCCGTCCATCGTGGAAACGACAGCATCTGCCGCCTGTGAAGCATAATCGGTGGCACTGTCTGCCCAGTTGGTCAGTCCCTCCTGGAGTCCGGCATTCCAGTTATTACGTAAAGCATCGGCCTTTGCATAATAATCCTGCTGATCGCTGAGACGCTCTTCCAGATATTTTTTATTCAGTTCTTTCTCCTGTTTCCACAGGGCTTCTTCAATTTCTCCGGCCTGATACTGTCTCAGCAGCTCGTTATTTTTCTGCTCAAACGCCTGCCGGATACTCCACATTTCCTGGAGTCGTTCACGCATCCGTGAGCCTTCACCATATCCCAGCAACTGCGCTTCGTCAGATGCCCGGGCACTGGCATTACTGTCCGCCAGACTGCTCTCATACGCAGCAAGCTGCTCACGAATCTTTTTCTGGTCGATGAGTGCTGCATTCTGCAAAAGCGTTTTTTTCTGCGCTTCTGACAGGGTTGATAATTCGCCCTGACTGACCTGATATTTCATCTTAGCCAGTTCAGTATTCTGCCCTGCCAGTGCTATTTGTTCTTTTTGCTGTTTAATCAGCCGTTTATAAATATCTTCTGTTTTTTCCGCTTCGGTCTTTTTATACGCTTTGGGTTTATTTGCCTGGTTATTTCGCCAGGCATCCAGTGAGTTATTGATATAATTCTGTCTGGCTGTCTGATACGCCTCTCCCACAAAGCCGAGATCATCCGCAGCATAACCCAGGCGGGCACGCTCACGGGCTTCCCCCTTCAGGCGGGACAGAGCCAGTTCGCGCTCGCTGTTATTCAGTGCGGTCTGCTGTTTATCATCCAGGGTTGCCTGTGGTAGCCGTAACGGTACATTCACCAGCCCCTGTCGCTGCAGAAGTAATTCATTACCGAGCCCGAGAAGGCGATTAAACTCGGTATGCTGCCCATTCATGATCAACAGGGACTGATACGCTTTGTTTTGTTCCGCGGCCTGTTGACGGATCAACGCCACCCGTCGCTCCTCCAGCCCGGCAAGCACATCCTGAATGGATTGCGCTTTGCCCTGCATTTGTGTGAGACGGGACTGTTCAACTGCCAGTTGATTTGTTGCTTCTGCAAGCCCTTCTGTGACAGTTTTTACCGACGTCATGTGGTTAATCATAAAACCGTTATCGGTTGTCCAGCCCGGGTTTGCCAGCACATACTGATAGCCAGCAATTTTTTCCTGTAAGGATTTAATCTTACTTTTCTGCTCGTCAATTAACCTGTTTTGCTCATCAAGTGCCTGCCGCGTCTTTTCCTCATTATCTGACGCTTCAGGAAGCGACATTGCCGACGTTTTCTGGCGAATTTCGTCGATTGTTGCGGCATACTGGCGTGCAGATTCTCTGGCCTGCTCCTGATTCTGATACATCGTGTACCAGGCCGTCGCCCCCAGCATGACGAGTCCCGGCACACCACCAACCAACCCCAGCGCACCACTTAACAGACGACTCCCCACTGACGTGACAGTATTCAGCGTTGTCTGTGCAGCTGTTCTGGCCGCAATATTACGGGTAAGTGACGCCTGGGCAGCTGTCAGCTTCGCTTCTGCTGCGGCCTGCCTTTCGGTACCGCGAGCAGCAACAACCGCCTGTTGCGCACGATAAACCGCCGCACGCGCCCTGGCGGTTGCTATCTGTGTCCCCCGAAGTTGCGCTTCAGCAAGAGCCACTTCGTTTCTGGCTGCAGTAATTAATCCAGCAGTTGCAGATCCAGCAGACGACGCCATATTGCCAAAATATCGGGCTACCCCGACGGCAACCAGTGCGCCAGCTGCAGCAGCCACGGTATCAATATTGTCTGCAACACCATTCAACACCCCGGTGAGTGTCTTTGTCACTCCGCTTGCCTCGTTCGCACCACCAACCCAGGCCATAAAGGCGTTTTCAACTTTGGTTGCAGAGGATGAAACAGTATCAGGCATTGCTGCATATTCATCACGCAACGCCCCAAGCTGACTAATCAGTGCAGGAACAACCTTATCGGCGGTCAGTTTTCCGTTATCCGCCATGGCCTTCAGATCCTTACGGGCAACACCCATTCCCGCAGCCAGCGCACGAATAACACGATCGCCGTTCTCATTCACAGAGTTAAATTCTTCACCGCGCAGCACTCCCTGCGCCAGTGCCTGACTGAACTGCGTGATCACCGAACTGGCTTCTGCTGTACTGGCACCGGATAATTTCAGGCCCGTGGAGATCGCCTCGGTGACTTTCAGTACCTCCTCAGAACTGTAGCCATACTCCCGCATGGAAGCTGCAGAGCGGGCAAAAAGGCTGGCGTTATCAGAAAACGCCGTTCCCGTTCTCTGGCTGATTGCCATTAATTCACGTTGTGATACCTGAAAATCATCACTGGACTGTGAAGCCTGCTTCAGACGGGCATTTACTGAATTCCACTCATCGGCGAGAGAAATAAGATGACCGGTAGCAAAAGCTCCGGCAAATGCCCCCGCCATATTCAGTGCCGAAGATTTAGCTGTATTTATCTGATCCGTCACTTCTGCCAGTGCACGCCGCATTTCACGGGATGCAGCAGCGGACTGCCGGCCTCCGTTCTGCATGGTACGGTAGTAATCCTGCCCCATACGCGAAGCCCGGGAGATCTCTGACTGGAATGACCGGGAATTTGCCGAGATTTTAATAATCAGTTCACGTAATGTCGCCACACTCATTCTCCGGACGAAAAAAAACCGCCGAAGCGGTTATGTTGACTCACTGAGACACTATTAAAAGCGCGTTTTCCAGTCCGGCAAATGGATCTGATACGCCTTCTGTCTGCTCCTTCTCCCACTGAAGAAGCGCATCATTCAGTGGCACTTTGACCCCCTGCGCACCGTAAACAGCTGAAACAATCTGGGCAGCCCGGATATCAGCCCGTTCGTCCCCCAGCGGACTGAACCTGTCAAATTCTGCCCACATCATGATTTCTGATGCTGACATTTCCCGGCGTAACTCTGACAATGTGCGCCCCATCCTGAGCGCCAGCATCATCAGAAAACGCATCCCCGGAAGCGCTACTTTTTTTTAACCTCGCCGGCATCACTGATCAGTTCCAGAGACTGCCGAAGAAGCCGCGCATGCACCGGACCATACACGGCAATCACCTGTTCACGATCATCCTCTGAAAATACAGGTTGCAGTCCGGTATCACACAGAACATCAATGAACAGTTCAACATCTGCCTCCAGATTTCGGCGGGCGCGCTCCGCAACGGATAACGGTGTCTCATCATCTTTTGCTTTAACGATCTCCTGCCAGCGCAACCAGGCTTCTGCAGAAGGTTCCCGTAATACAACCGTTGCTCCCTCCCATTCAGGCACATCAACAGTTTTATGGCGAAACCCCGACATCGTTGCCAGTGCCAGATTGCGGATATTTTTAGTCATCACATCTATCCTCATTAACTGACGGTAACAGTGCAGGAAGTGGAGGTCACCTTGTTAACAGGGCTTGCTGAATCAGAAATCTCGCAGGTATACGCACCGGCATCACCTGATGCTGCTGATGCCTTACTGAATGTTGCCGCCGTCTGTCCGGAAACAGGAGAACTACCTTTCTTCCAGACATAAGAATAAGGCGGCACACCACCGGCAGCCTCAACCACCATTTCGAGTTTCGCTCCGGCAGAAACCTGCAGCGTGCTGTTTAAATCGACCTTCACTTTCAGCGGCTCTGTCGTCAGCACAGGTTTACCTTTCAGGCGCAGGGAAAACGTTGCAGCCACAACACCATTGGTTCCTGCAGACCAGGTATGCTGACGCACCTCTGCCATAAAGGTAAATCCGTTTCCTGACGGAAAAATAACTTTAAAGCCATACGTGGTGTCATTGTCATAGGCACTGCGCAACGCGTTCTGGGCAGCATTGAGGTAAAAGTTGCCTGACATGGAAATCTCTGACGCGGCACCAAGACCGTTAATATTTTCCTGCTCAACAGAACACAGCGTGGTGACATCAATATCCTGCTTTTGTCCTGCGGTAAACTGCACCTCTTTGATTGTACAGCTCAGACCAAGATAGCTGGCAGAATCCAGGGTTTCTGCTGTTTGAACCGCCCCGGGTTTCCTGGAGAGTGTTTTATCTGTGAACTCAGGCTGCCAGATCATCGTTTCCGATGGAAGCATAATAAGCTTTTTCTGCTTCTGCCGGAGGAGTAT
>NZ_JBJQLL010000071.1:0-7246 GCF_046486405.1 Escherichia sp. WS338
AGATAACTTCAGCGGCTTTATTAAGTACATCACTCTGAATCCGGTCACGGTTCATACTGAAAGAATAAAACACATCATAAGCAGCTTTTTTAGCTTGATCCTGTCGTTGAGGCTCTTCATTATTAAATCCTAATGCCTCATATATCTCTTCCGGGGTCTTATGGTCGACTTTATCCATAATACCAGCCTTAGCTTTTTCACTCCCTACATAAGGACGAACAGCTGTTCTAGTTACAGATAAAACATTACCATAATCATCAAGCACCACTAAATAGTGGAACTGTTCAACATCAACATCAAATTTTCTCACATTAGGAGGCAAACGATCCCACGCATCTTCAGCCTGTTGTTTTGCTTTTTCCTGCCGCTGAGATTCATCTTTATTAAAACCTAACGCCTCATATATCTCCTCAGGAGTTTTATGATTGATTTTTTCCATAATACCCGCCTTAGCTTTTTCACTCCCTACGTAAGGACGGACACCTGTTCGAAGAATACCGATAGCTCTACCATTATCATTAAGCGTTACACGATATTTAAAACCATCGATACTCACATCAATCTCTCGCGGTAAGTTGTTTTTATCCCACTTACGAGCAACTTCATCATTAGGATTTTCAGGGATATAGCCCCCCTGAACATCACTATTTCCGCCAGCCCCAGGAACTCCATATACAGGCGTTTTTACCAGACCATTTGTGATGGTAATGCGCACCTGCCCATTATCATCAACATAAGGCGGCACATCCGGATTATTGGTTTTACTCCATCCCCACCCCGTCTGACTTCCATGTTCACGACCTCCATTACCAGAGCCTGAACCACCACCCCAGTGAACCCCACTATTACTATTATTATTTCCACCTTGCTGATTCAGATTCGCCCCTGTTCCCCCCATAGACTCACCAGCAGTTGGGCCATATCCACTTAGTTCTTTAGCCATAAATTCCTCTTTGATAATTAAAACAATAAATTAAAAACAGTATACTGTACATATAACCACTGGTTTTATGTACAGCAAAACCTACTACTCACCATTGTCCATGTCAAGAGCATGGATTTTCATTTTTGCTATAAGGATCACGCTATGGGGAGGCAGGCATTGAGAACATCGAAACAGAACACCGGAGCAAATCAGGATGAGATATAAAACTGTTGGATCATGAAAAACGGAGAACGATGTGAGCAAATCACCCCGCCATAAACTGAACAAAACAGACAAACGACTTCTCGACACCCTTGTTGCTGCCGGATATGAGCATGACAAAGCCCGTGACCTCATCCAGAAACAGGTTTACACGCTGACACTGGCTGATCAGCGTCATGTGGTCAGTGAAATCAGTAATGGTGTGAATCCCACCCAGGCTTACTCGGCGGTATACCAGGCAAGACGCATTCGCCTCGCCCGTAAATATCTGAACGGTAAAAAGGTTATGGAAGAAACCGGGGAAAATACGCCCCCATCAACGTAAGGATTTCTTTTGCCGCTCCAGAGACTCCAGTTTTTTACGCAAATCCTCTCTTTTTTGGGCATCTCTGGTGCCAGCCAGCTCTGCTCTCAACTCATCGATCTGAAGTTGTATCTTCAGTCTGTTACTGAACATTTTCTGTCTGGCATTAACATCCGCAACAATGCCGTTTTTTGTCTTCTCGGCCTTTTGTTGAAAAACATTGCTGTCCGCATGACTGGCAACCGAAGCAGAAAGAACACTAAAAAGCAGGACTGGCACACATTTTTTCACGGGATTATTCCTGACTCATTGACCATCAAATCACATTGGGAGTAAACCGACGTATGATAAGAGATACTCTTCGGAGATATAACTCCCTGAGTATCAAGATTAAAAACGCAAGGAGATGTTTATGAGATCTGCCGCTACCAGGCTGCTTCTGATACCTCTGATAACAGCAACAATAGCTCTTACAGGATGCACCCCAAAGACCAGCCTGGAACGACATACCCGACATTATGTTTATGCTTCAGATGATGGATTTGATCCTAACTTCTATACCCAGAAAGCAGACACCATACGTATGATGCTCCCGTTCTTTCAGCAGTTCCGGGATATGGGGATGAAAGACAAAGCAGCCGGAGTATCAGCAGAAACGGCACAGCAACGTGCAAAAGAATTCCACTCAGAAAAATTTTTTCACTCACTCCAGAGCACAACAACCTTTGCTGGCAGAAAATACACAAACAGCGATATGCCTTCGCTGAAAAAAATGAAACTAATGGCAGACACCATTTCTGCGGTTTATCTCGATGGATACGAGGGCAGACAGTAAGGGATTTACCATAATCCCTTAATTGTACGCACCGCTGAAATGCGTTCAGCGCGATCACGGCTGCTGACAGGTAAAAATGGCAACAAACCACCCGAAAAGCTGCCGCGATCGCACCTGATAAATTTTAACCGTATGCATAGCTATTCAGCCATGTGAATAACGCTGGTTTTGCCTGCGTAAACCTCATGACACTGTTTTTTTCCATCTTTTCAGTTGATGACATACGCAGACATCGCGGGATGAGGCTGAGGAATGAGCGCGATCTGGCAAAGAGGCAAAACACAGCAACAAAAACGACACGCCAGAATCGCGCCCGGATGCGTTTTTAACGCGTTCCGGTACCATCTGGCAACCTCCCGGAACAACTCACCGTCACATCCCCATTGACGGGCCACGCCATACCTGTGCTTCCCGTTCCTGCTCTTCATGCCAGGACCGCGCACGCTCCCGTTCCAGGCGTGCCTGCCTTTCCTCTTCATCCCTTATCTGCTGTTCGTGATAAATAACCGACTCAAGCGGTCCACCTGCCCGGCTAATCTCTGCACCTGCTGACTCAAGTCGTCGCACTGTTCCCTCAGTTGCCCGTTCTCCTGTCGTGTCAGCTCGAACATATGCTGCAAATCCGTGAAGGCGCTCTCCCAGTCTTTCAGCCGCTGCGTATAGTCCTGCTGCAATTGCTCTAAGGCGTTCAGTAAGTGCATTTCCAGCTCTGTCATACTCACTTACTCCCTGACCAGTCTTACTGCGTTCTTCTTCTCCACCGTCCAGTTGTTTTCCCCCTTCACCCCGGACGGCAGCACCAGAAATTTCCCGTTCCTGCCCTCGTGATACGTCACACCCCATGTTTTTTCCCGGAGTTTCGCCAGCGTCTCTTCCTGGTCCCTGATAGCCAGGATGTTCGCCGCAATCCGGCTTTCCTGCCACTGAATCAGCCCCCATGACGCCAGAAAAATCCCGCCCGTGACGCAAAGCGCCGTCAGCGACGGGTACAGTATCCGCCCTTTGATCAGCTTCCAGAGCAGCTCTTCCTGCCGCCGGGCCAGTTCGTTCTCTGTGGCGCTGAACTGCGCGTTCACGGCACTGTTCAGCGTCTCCAGTTGTTCTTTCACCGCTGCTGTGTGTGCGCTGATAGCGTCTCTGATTTTCTGCCCGTTTAAGTTCAGTTCCCTGTCTACAGACGCTTCGAGCTTCCTGAACTCGCTGTTCAGCATGTTCTCTGTAGAGACGGCACGCTCTTTCAGTTTCTTCTCGAAGTCTGTCCCCATTTGTAAAAGATTGCTCATACAGCGCCCCTTTCAGCCTGAGATTACGCCCGCCCTCCGGGTCGGCGATACTGATACTGCTCCTGGTTGTCCTCACAACCTCAAAACCTGCCGCTGTAAGCGCCTCAGTGACATCCTGACGCGTTTTTAGCGCTCCGGCATGGTAAAGAGCCTCCAGTCCCCTCGTAATCGCTTCTGCGGCCTCCTGTTTCGCTTTCGGCAGATTATTCGGGGTGACAAGTGTCCGCCTGTTCTCCGGTGCGTTCGGGTCGTGCAGCCCGTAATGGTGATTCACCAGTGTCTGCCAGGCATTGATTCGCGGACGGTCCGCCCGGTCGTAATAGGGCTGGAGCCGTTTTCCGCTCGCCAGCTCCATATTCGGGATGACAAAATTCAGCTCAAGACGCCCCTTGTCCTGGTGCTCCACCCACAGGATGCTGTACTGATTTTTTTCAAGACCGGGCATCAGTACCCGCTCAAAGCTCTCCATCACCCTTTCACGCTCTCCCGGTGGCAGGGTCTGCTCTGCAAAAGACAGAACCCCCGAGGTGTATTTTTTCGCAAACGGCGTGGCATCGATGAGTTCCCGTACCTCTTCGGGAGCACCCCGCAGAACTCTCACCCCTTCCCGGTTACGCTCCCGGCCCAGCAGGTAATCAACCGGACCACTGCCACCGCCTTTTCCCCTGGCATGAAACTTAACTATCATCCCGTTCTCCCTGTTTACGGACCTCATCCCTAAGCTCACTCAGTTCACGTCCGATGGCCATCAGTGCAGCCACCACATGAACCCGGTCATGCCCCGACCACTGTCCGCTGTTTATCTTCCGGGCTATCTGATTCAGGTTATTGCCGACCGAAGCGAACTGGCGCAACAGCGGCGGTGCCAGTGTCGGAAGACCTGACGTTTTCGATGGCGGTGCCCCCAGGCAGACCTTACGCATCCATGACGCAAGTTGTTTTCCCTCACAACGTGCCAGCAGCCGCGCATGTTCCTCATCCGTGACCCGTATCGTGAGCATCCTTTCGCGTTTCACCGGTATCATTAAAAACCTCCGACAGACTCCCCACACATGGAGAAACAGAACTGTGACTAAACAGGAAAAAACCGCCCTTAACATGGCCCGCTTCATCAGAAGCCAGACGCTGACCCTGCTGGAAAAACTGAATGAACTGGACGTCGACGACCAGGCTGACATCTGCGAAGCGCTTCACGACCACGCTGACGAGCTTTACCGCAGCTGCCTCGCACACTTCGGGGATGACGGTGAAAACCTCTGACACATGCAGCTCCCGGAGACGGTCACAGCTGGCCTGTGAGCGGATGCCGGGAGCAGACAAGCCCGTCAGGGCGCGTCAGCGGGTGTTAGCGGGTGTCGGGGCGCAGCCATGACCCAGTCACGTAGCGATAGCGGAGTGTATACTGGCTTAATCGTGTAGCATCAGTGAGGATTGTATGAAAAGTGCACCATGCCGGGTGTGAAATGCCGCACAGATGCGTAAGGAGAAAATGCTCGTCCAGGCACTTTTCCGCTTCCTCGCTCACTGACTCGCTGCGCTCGGTCGTTCGACTGCGGCGAGCGGAGTCTGCTTGCTCAAAAACGGCGATACGGTTATCCACAGAATCAGGGGATAAGGCAGAAAAGAACATGTGAGCAAAAAGGCAAAGGGCAAAAAAAGCCGCGTCGCTGGCGTTTTTCCATAGGCTCCGCCCCCCTGACGAGCATCACAAAAATCGACGCTCAAGTCAGAGGTGGCGAAACCCGACAGGACTATAAAGATACCAGGCGTTTCCCCCTGGAAGCTCCCTCGTGCGCTCTCCTGTTCCGACCCTGCCGCTTACCGGATACCTGTCCGCCTTTCTCCCTTCGGGAAGCGTGGCGCTTTCTCATAGCTCACGCTGTTGGTATCTCAGTTCGGTGTAGGTCGTTCGCTCCAAGCTGGGCTGTGTGCACGAACCCCCCGTTCAGCCCGACCGCTGCGCCTTATCCGGTAACTATCGTCTCGAGTCCACCCCGGTAAGACACGACAAAGCGCCACTGGCAGCAGCCATTGGTAACTGAAAAGTGGATTTAGATACGCAGAACTCTTGAAGTTGAAGCCTTATAGCGGCTACACTGAAAGGACAGCATTTGGTATCTGTGCTCCACTTAAGCCAGCTACCCGGTTAAGCAGTCCCCAACTGACTTAACCTTCGACTAAACCGCCTCCCCAGGCGGTTTTTTCGTTTACAGGGCAAGAGACTACGACGATCTGTAAAGGATCTCAAGAAGATCCTTTACAGGCTACCACTACCACCACTTCCCATACTCACTCCGGTAACAGTGGAAGATGGTGAAACAGCCCCACCTCCAGTATCTCTGACATTGTTGACTTGGCATGCTGCAAGCAGCATTATTCCTAGTGAAATGGCACAAATAATAATTTTTTTCATATATACCTTTATTATAATCCTATAGGTCAATGATGATTGATGAACATTCAATAGATATAGACAATAGAAAAGCCAATAACTTATTGTATTTATTTATGGTAATCGGAGTTATACCTTTACTCTGTATACTAGCCGTTTACTATACAAATCCAGACAATCTGTTCTTGCACACAATAGCTACCAGTACTGAAAACATCCCATCAATAACCTCCGCCTACAACCCATTAATGACAAAGGTTATGGATATTTATTGTAAAACAGCGCCTTCCCTTGCTTTGATATTATTTATCCTGACATTTAAAACGAGAAAGCTAATAAAAAAAACAAACCGAAATGCTGTACTTAGAAGTTGCTTATTAAGTCCATTTGTCTGTGCTGTTTTTTTGTATTTACTCTGTTTCCGAAACCTTGAGCTAACGACAGCAGGAAGGCCAGCCAGGCTAATGACCAACAATGATGCAACACTATTGCTATTTTATATTGGCCTGTACTTAATCATTTTTTTCATAAGCTATTTCACGCTATTCACACCAGTTACCACGTTTAAATTATTAAAAGAAAGGCAGTAACCCTGCCTTCCTTTTACCCGGTATTTATTAATGCGCGGGTTTAATGATTTCTTTATTTAGTGCATCTGCAAACTTGTCATCAATTAATGCACCTACAACTGCTGCGAGTAGAATACCTACGATACCGACAGCAATAGCAGGAGCCCCAAGAGATAAGGCATATGCCCCTAATGTGGCTGAAAAAACACCCAGGGCCACAGCAGAAGCGATGCCACTGAGCACCCAGGACTCCACCTCCAGCATCAGAGGTCCCCACTTCCCGGTTTCATAGCCCTCGATGCTTTTCTCCCGGACCTTCTCAACCTTCATCACCACATCGGCAAATTTGAAAGCCTTGCTGATATTACCCAGTTTATTTGCCATATCCTGAGCATCAATACTTCGCCAGACGTTCGCCAGTGCATCACTGTCGGCCCTGTTAAATTTAAACCCCGGATTAGACAAAACTTTATTTAATGACGCCATTGCATCATCGTAGCTACGGATAGTTTTCCCCTGGAAATTTTTGACATCATCAGCAATTTCTCTTGCTAACGACTTATAATCATCTCCAAGATAATCACCGACCTTATTACCTATATCAGAGATAACTTCAGCGGCTTTATTAAGTACATCACTCTGAATCCGGTCACGGTTCATACTGAAAGAATAAAACACATCATAAGCAGCTTTTTTAGCTTGATCCTGTCGTTGAG
>NZ_JBJQLL010000072.1:0-6311 GCF_046486405.1 Escherichia sp. WS338
TACTCCTCCGGCAGAAGCAGAAAAAGCTTATTATGCTTCCATCGGAAACGATGATCTGGCAGCCTGAGTTCACAGATAAAACACTCTCCAGGAAACCCGGGGCGGTTCAAAGAGTGTTAACAAACAGCTCAAGCCTTATGCCAGACGATCTGTCGCAATTTTCCTTATTGGCGTCATCCTGGTGGTCCTTTACGCTTCGGCCATTAGCCCGACGCTGGGTCTGATTGATAACGTTGTTGTTAGTCGTGATGCGGCTATTATGAGTCTCATGCTACTGGTTGGCGGATTCATTACCCTTTTCTGTAAAGCAGATATAAACAAGATTGCGGACTCCTCTGTGTTCAAGTCAGGCATGGTTGCCTGTATCTGTGTACTGGGTGTGGCATGGTTGGGGGACACTTTTGTATCTGGTCATTCAGGAGAAATTAAGGAGCTTGCCAGAACTACTGTATCCCAGTATCCAGCTCTTCTGGCTGTGGTATTTTTCCTGGCTGCGATGCTTCTGTATTCACAGGCTGCAACTGCCAAAGCTATCACTCCGGCTATTGTGACTGCATTGGGTATTACTGCAGCGAATCCGGATGACAGTTACATGCTGGTAGCTTCTTTTGCTGCTGTGTCTGCTTTATTTGTGTTACCAACTTACCCAACCCTTCTGGGGGCGGTGCAAATGGATGACACAGGAACGACCCGTATTGGTAAGTATGTGTTCAACCATGCTTTCTTTATTCCGGGTGTACTGGCTATTGCTTTCTCAGTGCTTCTGGGATTTCTTGTGGTGAGTATGTTCTGATTCTTGACCGAACGTAATTTCAATCTCCTGGCTACCCGTCAATACGTATCCACATTGATTGGTAGCCCATTCAATCTTTAAGTATTGAGGTGCGCATTGTTACTTCGTTATAAATATTTTAGTGCAACATTTATTATACGATTCTAATCAAAAAACATGATGGACGCTCATTGCTATTCTGAATGGGAGGTAATTAAACATTCTATTTACATTGATGTTTTCTACATCGATAAGAATATTTTTGATGAATGATGTTATCACGGAATGCGGTGTTTTTTTATCGATAGTTAATGTTGTTCGCCCACCTGTCAAGGAGGGATATTATATCCTGAAATATAACAGTTTATCATCTTATTCTGGATGAGTTAATGACAAGTTAAAGAGAATGAATTTATTAAAACATATCATTATTAAGCAAATTTATAAGGCATTAACTGTTCTATAGAAAAATACATGGTAAATATATTTCACAGTCCAGGAGGTAGATATGAATTTCTATAAAAGAACGGCACTTGCCGCACTGGTTATGGGTTTTAGTGGTGCAGCACTGGCATTACCCAATATCACCATTTTAGCAACCGGCGGGACCATTGCCGGTGGTGGTGACTCCGCAACCAAATCTAACTACACAGCGGGTAAAGTTGGCGTAGAAAATCTGGTTAATGCGGTGCCGCAACTGAAGGACATTGCGAACGTTAAAGGCGAGCAGGTAGTGAATATCGGCTCCCAGGACATGAACGATAATGTCTGGCTGACACTGGCGAAAAAAATTAACACCGACTGCGATAAAACCGACGGCTTCGTCATTACCCACGGTACCGACACGATGGAAGAAACCGCTTACTTCCTTGACCTGACGGTGAAATGTGACAAACCGGTGGTGATGGTCGGTGCAATGCGCCCGTCCACGTCCATGAGCGCAGACGGTCCCTTCAATCTGTATAACGCGGTAGTTACCGCAGCTGATAAAGCCTCCGCTAATCGTGGCGTACTGGTAGTAATGAACGACACTGTTCTGGATGGCCGTGACGTCACTAAAACCAACACCACCAACGTAGCGACCTTCAAGTCTGTTAACTACGGCCCTCTGGGTTACATTCACAACGGTAAGATTGACTACCAGCGCACCCCGGCACGTAAGCACACCAGTGATACGCCGTTCGATGTCTCTAAGCTGAATGAACTGCCGAAAGTCGGCATTGTTTATAACTACGCTAACGCATCCGATCTTCCGGCTAAAGCACTGGTAGATGCGGGCTATGATGGCATCGTTAGCGCTGGTGTGGGTAACGGTAACCTGTATAAATCCGTGTTTGACACCCTGGCGACCGCCGCGAAAAACGGCACTGCGGTAGTGCGTTCTTCCCGCGTACCGACGGGAGCAACCACTCAGGATGCCGAAGTGGATGATGCGAAATATGGCTTCGTCGCCTCTGGCACGTTGAACCCGCAAAAAGCACGTGTTCTGCTGCAACTGGCTCTGACGCAAACCAAAGATCCGCAGCAGATCCAGCAGATATTCAATCAGTACTAATAACCTCGCCCCGGTAACGTGCCGGGGCTTTTATAGTATTGGTTTTAGGCAGTTTAATGAATAAAGTGACAGACATGAATAATGGGGACCATTTCAATACATAATGGTTTTCTTGTACCCATGAAATGTGGTTAATTCCGGATTTATCGGGAGGGGCTTGTTAATGATATCCTGATGCTCATCGTGATGATGAGTAACATTCATAAAATGTGCTTATCAAAAACCGTGGAGTATTACTTGGCAGATAGATGAGCGAATTCACAGTTGAATCCAGAGAAATAATATCCTCTGTTCACTGGTAGACCAATGTTGTTCCAGGACAAATTCATTCACGATAAAATTGCGGAAAAAACGGGCAGGATTGGTAACGAAGCATCCGGGAGAATATACTCTTTCTGAACAATGGGGGAGTGCCATGCATCAGTGTAAATGTCAAAAAATCTGAAATCTTCCATATTTACCGCACATAACTATTCCCTGACCATACGTTTATCCTCTTAATATCCGGAACACACTCTCCAGAAATTATCGCACGATGAGTTTATTGTGATTAAGTAGATGTCATAATTATGGTAGATAAATGATTAAAAGGCTTACGGTTTTTCACTATATTTTTTAATATATGGGTAATATTGATGTCTTATCCAGTAACGATAAGCAGGGCGACCAGTGACACCACAGGAAAAATCAAATGCCAATATATGGCAACTTACCAGCCAGATGATATATTTTCTGCATGAGATTCTGGATATCTTAATACCACTGGCCAGTTCATTGAGTGTGAATTTTTTATGTTGATGCTCATCAATCCACCTACAAATAATTCGCAATGTATCTGTTGACAGTCCTTTGGGTAAATGTCTTATTTTTTCTGTGTTCGGAATTATTTTGTGAGTTAATAAATCCAGTTCTGATTGATTGAATATCTTCTGACTCTCAAGAAGAGTCTTTTTATGTTTCCATCGTGTAAGCGAATCAACCAAACGTGAGATATGAAATGGCTTTATCAGATAATCAGAAACACCATAATGTAATGAATCTTTAATTGTCGCAGAGTCATCAGCAGCAGAAATTACAATAACATCACTTTTGCAATGAATGCTATGAAGAAAAGGGAGTAAATCAAGTCCGTTATCTTTATTGATATAAAGATCAAGCAAAATCAAGTCAGCCAGTTTTTTATTTACAGATATAATTTCTTTCGCCTGACCAAGTGATAACGCTATGCCACAGCATTTAAATGCCGGGGTTTGTTCTACAATGCGACGAATCACATCAGCTACTAATATATCGTCATCAACAATTAATACATTGTTCATTTTTCCAACCTAGCTTGCCAACGTAATACCTAAATCTATATAAATATTCTATATAGTGATTTAAAAATCAACCCTATTGTTACTTATGGAATTTAATTAACTTTCCCTGGGTTAGATATACTATTTAATATTTCCCCGTTAAAATAAAATGTGAAATTATTTTTGTTAAAAATTTTAAGAGGGAAATGGATTAGTTTTTTTTATCATTGGTTCTGTGTCATTAACTTTGGAGTTAGTAACTCTACTTCTAAGAACGTTTTTTGAAAAAACATTGCTTATACTAAACATTATAGTAAAAAGAGTGACACCTGATCAACCTACAACAGTGATTACACCAGAGTGTATATCTCTGTATATTTTCTGTGACGAGTACAAAATATCAAGTTAACCCACTCAGATCGTACAGCAGAACCTTGTAATTTCCACGCAACTCACTGATTGGAGATACATCTAATTTTTATTTCCATGGCTGAGATTACTAAGAACGTGTTCTGTTGTATTGTTATCCGTTTTTGTCAAACCATTATCACAGTTCATTCGGATATCTCTGATACTGATCTCCTCAGACCTGCATAATTACAACTTCTGTTGGTTCCGCGTCACCAGGTAATCAACACCCAACTGTTGGTTCTGTCCTTGGACGGGAACACATGTTGGCAGGTAACTCCCATCCAGTGAAGATAAATTTCTCAAAAGGCAACTACTCAGGCAAGTTCTCCTTTATGTTTATGCCTGATAATATTTTCCAGATCGTATAAGGCGTCGATACGTACAGAAGACGTGGCACTCAGACTTACGCATCCCTGCTCTAACTTAACATAGTCTGCTATGATAGCGCTCTCTTTACCAATAAAGCTCGCTTATATATCAAAGATACCTTATTAGGATAAACACAGCTAATAACTTGACAGTGATATCACATAGCACTCACACCAGATAAGTTTTCCGGTTGAGTTTTAGTTTTTGAAAGATTTAATGCTATATTTTCTTTTCCAGTAAATGAACTCGCATTAACTCTGAAGCCATTTGGGCATCGCCTTTTTTGATATACGACAATATCTCTCTCTGTTTTGAAGCAGTATCAAGGAAGTATTGACAATCATTATCCGGTAACGACTCTCTTGTTTTCTCAAAATAAGCGATTAACACATCAGAGAAAACCTGCAGAACACGATTACCACTGGCCTGAAGCAAGAGCAGGTGAAAATCCCGATCATGTTGATCTGCTATTTGTGGATTGTCTGCATTTTCCTCAATCAATCTCAATTCATTTTCAAGTTTGGAGAGCATCGCTGGGAAAATTCGGCGTGTTGCCAGTGGAATGATCGCGCACTCAACTAAAATTCTGGCCTCTGTAAATTCCGAGATATCAAACCCAGATAGATCAAACTGCATCAACAATTGGTCGTTAATACTACTCTGGCCAACGTTTTTTAACAGACTTCCTCTGCGAGGGGCTCGTTCAAGCATTCCCATTTGGACGAGAGTACTAAGTGCCTGACGGACTTTATATCGGGAGGTGTTAAAACGAGTTGCAAGTTCCGTTTCTGTTTCTATACGGCCATCGGCTTTACGATTAGCTTCATCAAGCAAATAATCTTTAATAGATTCAAATAGTTCTTTTCTTTTATCCATAATATACTCTGATTACAGCTCCTATCTATTCATAACTATAAATAATATATTAAATTATATTTCTTTATATACTATCATAACAAATTTATTTATCATGTTTATTCGCACATTATGTGCATGATATTAAGCTATTTGTTGACGAAAGGGATTGGTTATGATGTTATTCGTAATTCAGTTTGCAATAGTACTTACATGCATTGGGATAGGTGGGCGCTTTGGTGGAATCGGCTTAGGGGCGGCGGGGGGATTAGGGCTCGCAATTCTGACTTTTGGTTTTGGAGTCCCGCCTGATTCCCCGCCTATCACTGTCATTTCCATTATTCTTGCTGTTATCACATGTATTGCTATCCTGCAGGCAGCGGGAGGTCTTGATCTTTTCGTGACAATAGCTGAAAAAATACTGCAAAAGAGGCCTGGTGCAATCACGTTTCTTGGGCCAGCAGTTGCTTATCTTTTTACGGCAATATGTGGAACTGGTTATGTCGCTTTTTCCATTTATCCTGTTATTGCTGAAATCGCAGCTGATGCAAGAGTGAGGCCAGAACGCGCCATGTCAATGTCAGTCATTGCCGCCAACTTTGGTCTTATAGCGAGCCCAGTAAGTGCGGTCGTTACAGGAACGATTGCGGTCTTTTCCGGATTACATGTTTCTGCTTTAGATATTTTATTGATTACTGTACCGGGAACTATTTTGGGGTGTCTTGTTGGTTGTTTGTTTGTTTATAAACGGGGCCATGATCTTGAAACGGACCCAGAGTTTCAACGCAGAGTTGCAGAAGGTGAATTTGAGTCAGTAAAAACTGGGGAACGTACAATCAGTATTATATCTAAAACAGCGAAGAAAGCCCTGATGATTTTTATTTCTGGGATCATTTTGGTTGTTGTTTTAGGCTCTGTTCCAGAATTACGTCCGGTATGGAGGTGATGCTGCCAACTTACTGATTTAGTGTATGATGGTGTTTTTGAGGTGCTCCAGTGGCTTCTGTTTCTATCAGCTGTCCCTCCTGTTCAGCTACTGACGGGGTGGTGC
>NZ_JBJQLL010000073.1:0-6176 GCF_046486405.1 Escherichia sp. WS338
TACTCCTCCGGCAGAAGCAGAAAAAGCTTATTATGCTTCCATCGGAAACGATGATCTGGCAGCCTGAGTTCACAGATAAAACACTCTCCAGGAAACCCGGGGCGGTTCAGATCTGCAAAACCGTGGCGTTGAAGACATTCTGATTGCCTGCGTGGATGGGCTGACCGGCTTCCCTGAAGCGATAAACAGCATTTATCCGCAGACAGAGGTACAGTTGTGCGTCATTCACCAGATACGTAACTCGATTAAATATGTGGCGTCAAAACACCATAAAGCGTTCATGGCCGACCTGAAGCCAGTGTATCGTGCGGTGTCGGAAACGGCGCTGGATGAGCTGGAAGCGAAACGGGGGCAGCAATATCCGGTGGTGCTCCAGTCCTGGCGCCGCAAGAGGGAAAATCTGTCAGCGTACTTCCGCTATCCGGCGAATATCCGCAAGGTGATCTACACAACCAACGCGATAGAATCAGTCCACCGCCAGTTCAGGAAACTGACCAAAACCTAAAGGTGCTTTCCCGAATGAAAACAGCCTGTTGAAGCTACTTTATCTGGGACTGATGAACGCACAGGAGAAATGGACAATGCCCATCCAAAGCTGGAATTTGACATTGTCGCAGTTAGCCATTTATTTTGAAGGGCGGCTGAATAATGTGATGACGCTGTAGAATTTTTAACGTGACACAGAATTCTGAACGCTCTCAAATTAAAATCATCGATATTTAACAAGTTTAAATTATTAAGATTATTTTAATCAAGATTAAAAGCATTACAACCTGGAAACTGACATTACTGATTACTACACTGGTACCTGAGGCTCACGGCCTCAGGTTGTCTTTATATACTCTCAGAAGGATACTCTTACATTAGCCCAATAACGGCGTCCTTCATCGACCTGCCAGTTACCATCAATGGTATCGATATCCTCGCTCTTTCTGTCTGTGACGTTAAGAACGGCAAAATTAATCAGCGTGTCTGGCAGAATCTGGTAATTTAGACCAATATCCATAGATGTGAATCCATTACGAACGCGGGGAACCTTAGCACCATTTCTTTGTGCTGCCCAGATTTGTTTTCCCGTATAATTCAGAGATGAATAAAATGTAATATCCTGAGTGTAATCCCATTCCAGTTTTGCATTGGCTGCATGTCTGGGAGTTCTTTCCAGAGGTTCCCCTTTCAGCGACTTGCCATTGAGACTTTCGTCATCACTTTTTCGACGAGAGTCAGTAAATGTATAGTTTGCAGATACATGCCATTTATCATACACAGGAATCTGAGTTGCAAGCTCCACCCCTCTGATATTTGCCTCACCTACATTATCATAAATAAAAGTGTTTAACCCGGTGACTGGATCTTTTGTACCTATATCGTAACTGGTCAACTTATTTTTAAAATCAGTATTAAACAGCGTCGCGCTCGCCGAAAAACCACTATCATTACTATAAATAATACCGATCTCTTCGGTTACACTGGTCTCCGGTTTCAGGTCCCTGTTTCCATACATAATAGAGGCACCACCCTGCGTCAGTGTTCCAAATCCAGGACTCACCTCACGAATTGAAGGAGCCCGAAATGCTTTTGCGATCCCCCCTTTGAGTGTGAGATTATCGGTCAGGTTATAAACAGCGTACAATCTTGGATTCCAGTAACTGCCATAGATTTCATGATTATCGAGACGCAGTCCTCCAGTCAGGGCGAGAGAATCCGTTGCTGCATATTCATTTTCTATAAAAACAGCTTTCTGTTTAATTGAAACAGACTGTGTTTCTGTCGTTTTTTTACCCGTGGCTGAGTCATCACGGAGCTCTGCATGCTGAAATTGACCTCCGATGGTCAGTACATTTTCCGGCAGAAATGCCGTCACTTTTGCATCTATGATTGTGTTGGTTATTTCCGGTTTTCTTGACTCGTAATTAAGATCCCAATGATTATATTTATCTTTTTTACCTGATTTAATCTCACGAATAACTTTCTCCTGATAAACAGCAATTTCAGGATGCAGTATTTCGCCCTGGGCATTCCATGCTGCTACCCAGTGACTACGTGAATTATGCGTTTCTCTTTTACTGTTTGGTTGTTTAAGATTTCCCCGCATAGTCCAGGCATCGAGAGACTCACCAGGTGTTAATGTATGCACCTGGTTATTTTTTCCATATTCAAAAACAAACTTCTGGCTTTCAGTCGGAGTAAACTGGAGCGTTGCCGTTATATTCTTATTATCTTTTGCCGGTGTTCCCTGAGAGATACTATCTTCCTTGCGATAGTTCATTCCTCCATATAGCTGAAGACCAAGTTTATCCTTAATCAATGGGCCTGACAGATAGAAGTCATTTGTGGTTGAGTTACCAAATTTCCCATGTTCCTGAATAATCCCCCCAAGTCCAAGTACGCCATCCCATGTTTGGTTATTAACTGGTTTGGTTATGATATTAATGACCCCTCCGATGGCATCAGAACCATACAGGGAAGACATAGGGCCACGGATCACTTCAATGCGTTCAATTGCTTCCACAGGAGGGATAAATCCGGCTTCAAAACCGCCGCTGCCGTTTGGTCTGGATTCCCGACCGCTCTGACGTCGTCCATCGACCAGAATCAGCGTGTAATCGCCACTTAGACCACGTATACTGATATCCGGTTTTTCATTCCCACCAGTGATACTAATCCCTTCAACATCTTTTACTGCATCGACCAGATCTGAAACCGGTTTTTTTTGCAGTTGTTCTGAAGTAATGACTGAGACACTGGCCGGGGCATTTCTGAGCTGCTGAGTGAACCCGGAGGCAGTAACAACAAGCGTATCTTCTTTTTTATCAGAACTGGCATAACCTGATGATATAACTGCAGAACACATCACGGCAATGCCCGGAGCAATGATATATTTGTTCTTCATAAATTTCCCTTTGCCAAAGGCGTAATGATAATGATTTGCGTTAGCAAAGAGGGAATTTACAATGAACAGAAAAGAAGGTAAATCACATTTCGCTCATTCAGTAGACTGGCCCCCTGAATCTCCAGACAACCAATATCACTTATTTAAGTGATAGTCTTAATACTAGTTTTTAGACTAGTCATTGGAGAGCAGATGATTGATGTCTTAGGACCGGAGAAACGCAGACGGCGTACTACACAGGAAAAGATCGCTATTGTTCAGCAGAGTTTTGAACCGGGAATGACGGTCTCCCTTGTTGCCCGGCAACACGGTGTGGCAGCCAGCCAGTTATTTCTCTGGCGCAAGCAATACCAGGAGGGAAGTCTTACTGCTGTGGCCGCAGGAGAACAGGTCGTTCCTGCCTCTGAACTTGCTGCTGCCATGAAGCAGATTAAAGAACTCCAGCGCCTGCTCGGCAAAAAAACGATGGAAAATGAACTCCTTAAAGAAGCCGTTGAATATGGGCGTGCAAAAAAGTGGATAGCACACGCGCCCTTATTGCCCGGGGATGGGGAGTAAGCTTAGTCAGCCGTTGTCTCCGGGTGTCGCGTGCGCAGTTGCACGTCATTCTCAGACGAACCGATGACTGGAAAGATGGTCGCCGCAGCCGTCACACTGATGATACGGATGTGCTTCTCCGTATACACCATGTTATCGGAGAGCTGCCCACATATGGTTATCGTCGGGTATGGGTGCTGCTTCGCAGACAGGCCGAACTTGATGGTATGCCTGCGATCAATGCCAAACGTGTTTACCGGATCATGCGCCAGAATGCGCTGTTGCTTGAGCGAAAACCTGCTGTACCGCCATCGAAACGGGCACATACAGGCAGAGTGGCCGTGAAAGAAAGCAATCAGCGATGGTGCTCTGACGGGTTCGAGTTCTGCTGTGATAACGGAGAGAGACTGCGTGTCACGTTCGCGCTGGACTGCTGTGATCGTGAGGCACTGCACTGGGCGGTCACTACCGGCGGCTTCAACAGTGAAACAGTACAGGACGTCATGCTGGGAGCGGTGGAACGCCGCTTCGGCAACGATCTTCCGTCGTCTTCAGTGGAGTGGCTGACGGATAATGGTTCATGCTACCGGGCTAATGAAACACGCCAGTTCGCCCGGATGTTGGGACTTGAACCGAAGAACACGGCGGTGCGGAGTCCGGAGAGTAACGGAATCGCAGAGAGCTTCGTGAAAACGATAAAGCGTGACTACATCAGTATCATGCCCAAACCAGACGGGTTAACGGCAGCAAAGAACCTTGCAGAGGCGTTCGAGCATTATAACGAATGGCATCCGCATAGTGCGCTGGGTTATCGCTCGCCACGGGAATATCTGCGGCAGCGGGCTTGTAATGGGTTAAGTGATAACAGATGTCTGGAAATATAGGGGCAAATCCACATTACTTCAGAAAAACTTTTTCAGAAAACGAGCTAAGGGCGTCAGCCAACGACCTTACTGTGACATATACTCTGGCACCGGATGCCGTTTTACAGGGTTCACCTGCCATCCAGTAGACGCCCCGCTCCACGGCTGCAACCATAATTACGTTGACCAGAACCGTCATGCTGCTTCGTCTCATACTTCACGAGATAACGGGCTCTCTCCATGGCTTTCTGCATCGCTTCCACATCACCACGCTTGATCCAGAGAACAGCGGCTTCACCCGGCTTTTTGTCTGAAGCCTTCCTGGTTTCAGAACATCCACCCGACAAAGGCGTATCATCGGAAGAAGGGCGAGCATCAGATGATGCCGGTTTACGGAAAGGCGTCCGCCTGGAAAAATGAACCAGTCCATTACCCTGCCAGGGCTCAAGATGCAGAGCGCTACACCATGCCAGTTGGATCAGCGTCGCCAGCGAAGAAGGAACGGTGAAATCCCCTGGCGAGCACCAGGTATCTTTGTTGAGCAGTAATATCACGTGATAATGTTTCCTGCCTTTTTCCTTGCCAAACTCTCGACACCAGAAATAATGCAGGGTGGTTGCACGCACACGCTTGTTGGTACGTCGTTTTTTCCGCTGGTAAGCCTGAATTTTGGCTTTCAGGGATTCGAAAAAACGAGAAATCACCGCTGAATCCGGATCGGGATCCATGATGGTGACAGGCATATGCTCAGGGAAACGTAAATCCACCCGGATTAACGAGACGGCACGGTGTTGCACCAGGGCACTGTTGAGAATACTTTCAAAACGGGATAACCAGTAATCATTGTGTATTGGTTGATTCATGATGAGAGATCTCCGTTGATTTGGATTGACTTCACATCATTAATCGCCGCGGTAAAACTTTACGGCATCCCACCAATGAGCAACGCCAATAGCTCCTGATTAAAACGGAATGAATCGTCCCGTAACGAAAAGATAATCCTGCACACGACAGCAAAACGTAAAACAACAGCATGAATGAGCTAAATGTCTAAAGAAAAACTGCCTTTTCACATTATTTTTCAGCGAGTAATCATACCAGCATCCCTAACATACGAAATCGCATCGTGATCGATCGCTGATTCGCCGAACAACTGATCGAATACACCGGAATCTGCACTAACATCCTGATGGGTAACGGAAGACTAAAAAACCAGTGTTCTATTGATTGCACGGAATGCCTGTGCGCTGGCCTGACCAGTAAGCACAATTCTACGAGTAGTAAGATATCTACTCCAAAACCATGCGCAGTAGCCACCATATGTTGCCAGGGTGAAAAATAAGCTCAGAGCTATAGGGGAGTAATTCCCGTTAATGTCATCGCCGTACCTCAATCAGCTCACAAACTGGCTGAAACGTTAAGCTGAGGCCTTTATTCTTCAGATGTATTTTCCGGTTTACCTGTAAATTATCTTCTGATATTTATCACATTAGTAATTGTGCTGATTATCTACATACTTCAAGGTCTGAAATATGAAGCTAACAGAAGAAAGTCTGAATCTAGTCATTGACATCCTGAATGATTTGATCTGTGAAGGAAAAATGCTGAACGATGTGGAGCGCAGATCTCTGCTCAATGCAGTTATGGCAATTACAGCGGTAAAAGAACGTTCTGTCGTATCTGTATCATCCCGAAAAGAGCAAAGTAAGAAGGAGAAGAAGGAAAGAGAGATCGATCCTCGTTTCCCAAATGCTGGTGTGGCATGGAATGAGGGGCTTTGTTGAATAAATCAGATTTCGGGTAAGTCTCCCCCGTAGCGGGTTGTGTTTTCAGGCAATACGCACGCTTTCAGGCATACCTGCTTTCGTCATTTTGTTCAGCGC
>NZ_JBJQLL010000074.1:0-5507 GCF_046486405.1 Escherichia sp. WS338
CACGGCTGGGACGGAAGTCGCTGTCGTTCTCAAAATCGGTGGAGCTGCATGACAAAGTCATCGGGCATTATCTGAACATAAAACACTATCAATAAGTTGGAGTCATTACCGTTTTTTGCGCTGATAATTTGCCGAGCGACTGGCTTTTAAACCCAGCGTTGCCGGTGCTTCGATACCTTCGAAAATAATCACCGGTTCTGCTTCTGTCAGCTTTCGCAAAACAAGCCGACAGCTCAATGCTGTTTCCTCTTCATTGCGCTGAACGGTGAGGATTTCGATAATATCGTGTTGGTTTTGCAGATCGGAGAGGTATTTCGGCAGTTCTTTTTGTGAGGAGACGGAATAGGGACCGGTTCGTAGCTGACTAAACGTGAGGTCTTGCATCAACAGTCGCGCCGCGCTGTTGGCATAAATTAACTGTTCCTCAAAGGGCGAAACGATCCAGACAGGACTGGTGAGTAAGTCCAGGGTATTGAAGTTGTGCGTAATCATTGAGATCCCGTTATTTTTATCAATTTTTGTTGCTATCCGATCGCAAAAAAGCCACGTCATATGATCAGATAATTCTGATAATGATAGACGCTATTTAACACTTCACACGGTTTGTATATGGAAAAGCATTTTGCTTTTTGTATTCAATTTAGACAGAATTTTATTAATCATTTCAGGGTAATGGGGTGATGAGATGTTGCGTAACAGGGCCAGAAGGCTAGACTACAAAATAATGCGTTGATGATGGAGGCACTGTGGAAGCGATTAAGGGATCGGACGTTAATGTCCCGGATGCAGTATTTGCCTGGATGCTGGATGGTAGAGGCGGCGTTAAACCGCTGGAAAATACAGATGTGATTGATGAAGCGCATCCCTGCTGGCTCCACCTTAATTATGTACACCATGATAGCGCCCAATGGCTGGCGACAACACCGCTGCTTCCCAATAACGTACGTGATGCGCTGGCGGGCGAGAGCACACGGCCCCGAGTCAGCCGTCTCGGTGAAGGTACGCTGATTACATTGCGCTGTATAAACGGCAGCACCGATGAACGCCCCGATCAACTGGTCGCCATGCGTGTATATATGGACGGGCGGTTAATTGTTTCGACCCGACAACGCAAAGTGCTGGCGCTGGACGATGTGGTAAGCGATCTGGAAGAGGGCACGGGTCCGACCGATTGCGGGGGATGGCTGGTGGATGTATGTGATGCGTTGACCGATCATTCCAGCGAATTTATCGAGCAGCTGCACGATAAAATTATCGACCTTGAAGATAATCTCCTTGATCAGCAAATTCCACCGCGTGGATTCCTGGCTCTGCTGCGCAAACAATTAATTGTGATGCGTCGCTATATGGCACCGCAACGTGATGTTTATGCTCGTCTTGCCAGTGAACGTTTGCCGTGGATGAGCGATGACCAACGCCGTCGGATGCAGGATATTGCCGATCGCCTTGGGCGCGGTCTTGACGAAATCGACGCCTGTATAGCACGGACTGGCGTGATGGCTGATGAAATCGCTCAGGTGATGCAGGAAAATTTAGCGCGTCGTACCTATACAATGTCGTTGATGGCAATGGTCTTTTTACCCAGTACCTTTCTGACCGGGTTATTTGGCGTCAACCTTGGTGGGATCCCAGGCGGCGGGTGGCAATTCGGATTTTCAATTTTTTGTATTCTGTTAGTTGTTCTTATTGGTGGTGTTGCTTTATGGTTGCATCGTAGTAAATGGTTGTAACAAAAGCAATTTTCCCGGCTGTCTGTATACAAAAACGCCGCAAAGTTTGAGCGAAGTCAATAAACTCTCTACCCATTCAGGGCAATATCTCTCTTGCAGGTGAATGCAACGTCAAGCGATGGGCGTTGCGCTCCATATTGTCTTACTTCCTTTTTTGAATTACTGCATAGCACAATTGATTCGTACGACGCCGACTTTGATGAGTCGGCTTTTTTTTGCCTGTTATTTGTCAGCGTCTACCCTTTAAGAGTCCACCCAATGACCGGAGGGAAATATGACGACACTTATTTATTTGCAAATTCCTGTCCCTGAACCGATTCCTGGCGATCCTGTTCCAGTGCCCGATCCGATCCCTCGCCCGCAACCCATGCCTGACCCACCACCCGACGAAGAACCGATTAAATTGTCGCATCGTGAGCGTAGATCTGCGAGGATACGCGCCTGCTGACTTTGCGTCGATGACCACGAGAATAAATTGTGTCCGCTTTTTCTACCCTGAATGTTTTGCCTCCCGCCCAACTCACGAACCTTAATGAGTTGGGTTATTTAACCATGACGCCGGTGCAGGCCGCCGCGCTTCCGACGATCCTTGCCGGAAAAGATGTTCGCGTGCAGGCGAAAACCGGCAGCGGCAAAACGGCGGCTTTTGGCCTCGGCTTGTTACAGCAAATTGATGCGTCGCTATTTCAAACCCAGGCTTTAGTGCTGTGTCCTACGCGTGAACTGGCGGATCAGGTGGCAGGTGAATTGCGTCGGCTGGCGCGTTTTCTGCCAAATACCAAAATTTTGACGTTGTGCGGTGGTCAACCGTTCGGTATGCAGCGTGATTCGTTGCAACATGCGCCGCATATTATCGTGGCAACGCCGGGCCGTATGCTGGATCATCTGCAAAAAGGCACGGTATCACTGGATGCGTTGAATACGCTGGTGATGGATGAGGCCGACCGCATGCTGGATATGGGATTTAGCGATGCCATTGATGATGTCATCCGTTTTGCGCCAGCATCTCGACAGACGCTTCTGTTTTCGGCAACCTGGCCGGAAGCCATCGCCGCAATCAGCGGAAGAGTGCAACGCGATCCTTTAGCGATTGAAATTGACTCAACAGATGCTCTGCCACCTATTGAACAACAATTTTATGAGACATCCAGCAAAGGCAAAATTCCTCTGTTGCAACGGTTATTAAGCTTGCATCAGCCATCCTCTTGCGTGGTGTTTTGCAATACCAAAAAAGATTGCCAGTCTGTCTGCGACGCGCTGAATGAAGTAGGGCAAAGTGCATTGTCGTTACACGGCGATCTGGAGCAACGCGATCGCGATCAGACCCTGGTACGTTTTGCTAACGGTAGCGCCCGTGTACTGGTCGCGACTGATGTTGCTGCGCGTGGTCTGGATATAAAATCGCTTGAGCTGGTGGTGAACTTTGAGCTGGCGTGGGACCCTGAAGTTCATGTACATCGCATCGGTCGTACAGCTCGTGCAGGAAATAGCGGTCTGGCGATCAGTTTCTGTGCCCCGGAAGAAGCACAGCGGGCCAATATCATTTCTGACATGTTGCAGATAAAACTTAACTGGCAAACGCCGCCAGTTAATAGTTCCATTGTGCCGCTGGAAGCAGAAATGGCAACGTTATGTATCGATGGCGGGAAAAAAGCCAAAATGCGCCCGGGTGATGTATTAGGTGCGCTGACAGGAGATATCGGGCTTGATGGCGCAGATATTGGCAAAATCGCCGTGCATCCGGCGCATGTCTATGTCGCGGTGCGTCAGGCTGTTGCTCATAAAGCATGGAAACAGTTACAGGGCGGGAAGATTAAAGGAAAAACGTGCCGGGTGCGGTTATTAAAATAATGAAATGTTGAATCGCAGGGTGCAAGAGTAAACATCTTCTTCGGGATTGCCGGATGCGACGCTGGCCGCGTCTTATCCGGCCTCCATAAGAGTAGCCCGGTAAGCTTGCGCATCGGGCGCTATCCGGGTTATTTCACTTCAACCACATTCAGCCGTAACTCATCCAACTGATTTTCATCTTCTTCAGGCTGCCAACCCGCCGGTTGTAGAGGGATCTCTTCGCGATCAAACGCCAGATCACCCCCGTTAACCACTTCAGAACCGTGGGTAATACCTTTGAAATCGAACAGGTTGGTATCGCACAGATGCGACGGCACCACATTCTGCATCGCGCTGAACATCGTCTCGATACGCCCTGGATAACGTTTATCCCAGTCACGCAACATGTCAGCAATCACCTGACGTTGCAGGTTAGGCTGTGAACCGCACAGGTTGCACGGAATAATCGGGAACGCTTTTGCATCGGCAAAGCGCTGAATATCTTTCTCGCGGCAGTAGGCCAGCGGACGAATCACAATATGTTTGCCATCATCGCTCATCAGTTTCGGAGGCATACCTTTCATCTTGCCGCCGTAGAACATATTTAAGAACAACGTTTGCAGGATATCGTCACGATGGTGACCCAGCGCGATCTTCGTCGCCCCCAGTTCCGTTGCGGTGCGATAAAGGATACCGCGACGAAGACGAGAACACAGTGAGCAAGTGGTTTTGCCCTCCGGAATCTTCTCTTTCACGATACCGTAAGTGTTCTCTTCCACAATCTTGTACTCAACGCCCAGCTTTTCAAGATACTCGGGCAGAACGTGTTCCGGGAAGCCCGGTTGCTTTTGATCGAGGTTAACAGCCACCAGCGAAAAATTGATTGGCGCGCTTTGCTGCAAATTGCGCAGAATTTCCAGCATGGTATAGCTGTCTTTACCCCCGGAGAGGCAAACCATGATGCGATCGCCTTCTTCAATCATATTGAAGTCAGCAATGGCTTCGCCCACGTTACGACGCAGACGTTTTTGTAATTTGTTCAGGTTGTATTGTTCTTTCTTTGTAATTTGTTGATTTTCTTGCATTATTTCAGTTCTCTGGTACTAAATGGGGCAAATTGGGGGCAAACTTTGCAACTACGATAACCGCGCATTCAACATGGCTATCTGTTCGTCGTTCATGTCATCAATCCACATACCGTAAATTTCATACACCATCTGCGCAGTTTCATGCCCCATTTGGCTGGCTATAAATGCCGGGTTCGCTCCTGCCGTCAACAGCCAGCAGGCAAAAGTATGCCGCGTATGGTACGGATTACGGCGGCGAATACCAGCACGTTTTACTGCTGCATTCCACCTTGCCCCCAAACTGCTTACCGAGTAATAAGGTTTTTGTTTTCCGTTACACACCCTGGGCATGAAAACAAAATGCAGTTTTTGCTTTTCGGTTCTGCCGTACTCCCGATGATAAAAGGTGATTTCGCTTTTGCGATGATGCCCGGTCAGTTTGTATTGCTCCTTCAGTGCTTCAAGAGCAGGCTGCAGTAGTGTTACTGTTCGGATCCCGGCATTTGTTTTTGGGGGACCGAACATATCAAGTATCGTCAGGTTTCTTCTGACATTCACTATTCCCTTTTCGAGATCCACATCCTCCCACGCCAGAGCTGCCAGTTCCCCGTGACGAAGTCCTGAGTAAACGGCAAATTTCCACAAGTTCTGGATCTGTCCTTTTTCACTTTCCATTAATGCATTGAATTCTGTTTTAGATAACGGATCAGGCTTTATTCTGTTTCGCTGTAATTTTTTTACTCCTTCAAATGGTTTGGTTGATATAAATCCCTGAACCGCCCCGGAAATCCTGGAGACTAAACTCCCTGAGAAAGAGGTAAACAGGATGACTAAAAATACTCGTTTTTCCCCCGAAGTCCGTCAGCGGGCGATTCGTATG
>NZ_JBJQLL010000075.1:0-4454 GCF_046486405.1 Escherichia sp. WS338
GAGCTGTACTATCCCTTTCTGTGCTGTTGTTGCATCCTGTGCGGTATATTTCCCGTTAGCCAGGTCATACGCGGCTTTTACTGCCTTCGGCGTTGCCGCCAGCGTTTCAGACGTACTGTTGGTCGCACTGCTGAGCTGTACTATCCCTTTCTGTGCTGTTGTTGCATCCTGTGCGGTATATTTCCCGTTAGCCAGGTCATACGCGGCTTTTACTGCCTTCGGCGTTGCCGCCAGCGTTTCAGATGTGCTGTTGGTCGCACTGCTGAGCTGTACTATCCCCTTTTTCGTCGTGCTCGCATCCTCAAGCGCCACGGCGGATGCAATATCCTCTGCCCGTTTTGCCGCTGTCTCGGCGCGCGTTGCCGCGGATTCAGCCGCATTTTTGCTCTGAGCTGCCTCCGTCGCACTTCCTGCCGTCTCTGTCGCCTTCGTGGATGCCGTTGACGCACTCTCTGCCGCCGCTGACGCCTGTCTGGTCGCCTCATCTTTTGAAGCAGACGCAGATGATGCCGATGACGCCGCCGAACTGGCTGACGATGCGGCTGCCGTTTTTGAGGATTCTGCACTGGTTTCCGACGCTTTCGCGTTTGTTTCAGATGTCTTCGCGGCAGAAGCAGACCTCGCTGCTGCGCTGGCCTGTTCAGTGGCTTCAGTAGCCTTCGTTGTGGCTGTTGAAGCGGACGATGCGGCGCTTTCTGCCGATTTCCCGGCGGCGGTGGCACTGGCTGCTGCCTCCTCTGCCTTAATGGATGCTTCACGGGCCGATGATGCAGCTACTGTCTCCGAGCCTGCCGCAGCTGAGGCGCTCTGTTCCGCTGCCGTTTCAGAAGACTTAGCATTCGTCTCAGACGTTTTTGCCGCCTTCGCGGAATTTCCTGCCGCCGTTGCCGAGGAAGCTGCACTGCTGGCGCTTGTGGAGGCGTTCGTTTCTGATGATTTTGCCGCCTCTTTGGAGGCAGCCGCATCTCTGGCTGAAGTGGCGGCTTCTGACGCTTTCGTCGTCGCAGTGGATGCAGAAGTGGCTGCTGATTGTTGTGACGCTGCCGCATTCGTTTCTGACGTTTTCGCCTCACCGGCACTGGTGGCCGCCGCGCTTTTTGAGGACTCTGCAGCGGCAGCACTTTTTGACGCTTCCGTGGCCTTTGTTGATGCTGTTCCTGCGCTGGAAGATGCTGACTGAGCAGACGATGCGGCCTGTCCGGCTGACGTGCTGGCTGCGCGTGCTGAGTCCGCAGCATCAGTCGCATGGGTTGCCGCCTCACTGGCTGATGTGCTGGCATCGCTGGCTGACTTCTTCGCGGCTGCTGTGTTCTGTGCCACCGCGGACGCGTTACGCGCCACCTCTTCCACCATCAGTTCAAAACGGCGCAGTGCCTCCGGACGGGCATCATCCTCCGTCATGGCACCGAGAAAATCATTCAGCGTCCCCGGCTTTGAATCCTCATACACGGTGATGGTCCCGGCATGTGACGGCGGGAATCCTTCCACCATCAGAATAACGCTGTACTGACCGTACTCAACGTCCATGCTGTAACGCCCGGCTTCATCCGGATTTTCTGAGGCCAGCGTGTTCACCACGACCGTGGTACTGTTACGTTTTGCCTTCAGCTGAATGGTGCAGTTCTGTACCGGTTTCCCTGTGCCGTCTTTCAGTACACCTGAAATCTTTACTGCCATATTCACCCCACAAAAAAGCCCGCCTGAACCGGCGGGCTGTCATAACACTGTGTTACCTGGCTAATCAGAATTTATAACCGACACCCACGATGAAACCGTCAGTGCGCCAGTCACCACTGCCGGAGCCTTCATAAGCAATATCAATGGCCACGGATTCGGTCGGGTTAAACTGCACGCCAGCCCCCCACGCCAGAGACGTGTTACTGTGGCGACCATCATCACTTCCGGTCAGCACATCGTGCGTTTTCCCCTTGCTGTCGGTCACCTGCAGATAATCCCCGGAGAAGGTCGAAACACAGCTGTAAGCCACCCCCGCCATCGCATACGCGCTGAACCATTCATTCACGCGCACAGACGGCCCCGCCATCACGCTGAACCAGCGGTTACGCACGGAATCTTCATGCCAGCGGGTATCGCTGTAATGCGTTTTTTGTTCATCTTCTGCGTCGGCATAACTGAAAGACGTAATCAGCCCCAGCGTGTCCGTAAATTCATAACGGTATTTCACGTTAATCCCGTTCAGATTATCGCTGCCGGGTGCGTTCGTACGGGCATGAAGATACCCTGCGCTCAGTGTGGACTGATGTTCAGACGCCCATGCAGGCGCACCGGATACGGCCAGACAGATGGCTGCGGAAAAAATGGCTGCACAAACTTTACGCATAATTACCTCTCGCTTTTCTGCAATAAAAAAGGCGCCATTTCTGGCGCCCGTATTGGGGTTATAAAAATTTCAACTGATACTGATACCGGATGCGGCTTTTTTCGTTACCGAGACCATTAAATCACTGATCCATGTTCTGGGCTCTCCACTGCCGCTCGACTGAACTTCAAATGTTAATATTACATCTCCGTCCCCCACTGGCATATCAATGATATTGCTGTACACGACTGTTGTCCTTTTCGAACCACTAGTGGATTTGTCATAGATTACATTGCCATTTTTGCGCACAATTAATCTGCAGGTATCGTAGATATTAGCGCCATCATTTCTACTAAAATATGGTGGCGCACCGTACATGATTGGTTGAATTATAATCTGCCTGTCAAAGGCATGATCGTCCTTAATATGAACGGTAAGTGAACCCTGTGGGTATTCTCCGGGGTGCGGAAATCGATGCCCTGTCGTTTTTACAAAATCACCACGCACCTGGTTAGCATCAAGCATCCCCTTAATAGTACAGCTCTCATTAATCGTGACGTTGTTGAGCGTCCCGGCGTTCGCATTCACACTGCCACTGATATCCGCATTTTTAGCAGTCAGCTTTCCGTCAGGTGTCAGGGAGAATGCCGGAGGATTGCCACCACTGGTAATCGTGGGAGCAATAAGGAACTTGATCAGCGCCTCATTAATAAACGTCTGTCCGCCCTGTGTGACCAGTGCAGGAGTGGTGTTACCATTCGCCGGGTTAATAAATGCCACCCGGTCTGCAGCCAGCAGCACCTGACTCTGCATGCCGTCGGGGGTGTTCTCAATACCGGCACCGATACCCGCAATATAAAGGCGTCCGTCCTGCATCTGCTGCAGCTTCACTGCCCACATGCTGTTCAGGTTATTATTTGTATCAACCTGAACCTTCTGTATCTGCTGGATCGCTGCACTCTGGTCTTCCAGTTTCTTATTGACGGTCTGTGTTATTTCATTGCTGACATCCGTTATGGACGTCCTGATTTCAGTCAGGTCAGGCGCAAGCTGACCGTTATCAATCTGCGTCCACAGCTCCTGAGCCAGATGGGTTTTCCCTATCTCTCCTTTGAAAAAATCCAGATAGCCGGACGCATCATCACTCGGCTGACCAACAGCCTCCACAAATGCCGATTTGCCAACGGTGTTCACACTGCGGATATAAAAATAATAATCATGGCCCGGTTTGATATTGATACTGGCAGCTATCCAGTACAGCGCCGTGCCAAGATAGCGGGCTGTGGTTTCAACCTGCCTGATATCCGCAATCCGCTTTTCCGAGAACCAGAATTCAAACTGTACCGTCGGGTCATAAACGGCAAGATGCGGCGTGGCGGTTATCTGAAAATAGCCCGGCGTCAGCTCAATCCGCGACGGCGCTGCCGGTGCGGCAATCCGGAACGATACCGACGCCGGATCGCCCTGCTGCCCCCACGCATTTACTGCCCGGACTGTCAGCCTGTAGTTCCCCAGAGCCAGTTGTGTGAAGCGGTAAGTGGTTTCCGTCGTCCGGGCCGTGCTGACCAGCCGCTCACGGCCGTCATCCGCTGCCACGGTCAGGCGAAGCAGGAAGCTCACGCCCTTCACCACCTTCGGCGTGTCCCAGCGCGCCAGCACCTGGTATTCCACGCTGTCTGCGGTGACTTCTGCGGTCAGGTGCTGCACCGCTGGCGGCGTGACACCATTTACCGTGCCGCTCTGGTCGCCGTCAAAGTGCGCCCCGTTATCCACGATGGCCTCTTTTTCCGGTACATGCTGCACGGCGGTGATGGCATACGTGCCGTCGTCGTTCTCACGGATACTCACGCAGCGGAACAGGCGCTGGCGCAACGTCGGCAGCTTCAGCCCCCATACGCTGTATTCAGCAACGCCGTCAGGAACACGGCTCACTTTCACCTTCACGCCGTCGGTGACGGACTGAACCTCCACGCTGACCGGACTCCCCTGCCCGTCAACCAGGCTTATCAGCGTGGTGCCGGAAGATGGCAGCGTGATTTCACGGTCGAGCGTCAGCGTCCGGGTCTGGCTGTTTACCGCCAGCACGCGCCCGCCGGTGCGGATACCGGCATAGTCATCATCGCAGATTTCAATG
>NZ_JBJQLL010000076.1:0-4435 GCF_046486405.1 Escherichia sp. WS338
CACCTGACCCCATGCCGAACTCAGAAGTGAAACGCCGTAGCGCCGATGGTAGTGTGGGGTCTCCCCATGCGAGAGTAGGGAACTGCCAGGCATCAAATTAAGCAGAAGGCTCGGTCGGAAGACTGGGCCTTTTTGCGTTTCTACAAACTCTTCCTGTCATCATATCTACAAGCCATCCCCCCGCAGATACGGTAAACTAGCCTCGTTTTTGCATCAGGAAAGCAGCTATGAACCACTCCTTAAAACCCTGGAACACATTTGGCATTGATCATAATGCTCAGCACATTGTATGTGCCGAAGACGAACAACAACTACTCAATGCCTGGCAGCATGCAACCGCAGAAGGACAACCCGTTCTTATTCTGGGTGAAGGAAGTAATGTACTTTTTCTGGAAGACTATCGCGGCACGGTGATCATCAACCGGATTAAAGGTATCGAAATTCATGATGAACCTGATGCGTGGTATTTACATGTAGGAGCCGGAGAAAACTGGCATCGCCTGGTAAAATACACTTTGCAGGAAGGTATGCCTGGTCTGGAAAATCTGGCATTAATTCCTGGTTGTGTCGGCTCATCACCTATCCAGAATATTGGTGCTTATGGCGTAGAATTACAGCGAGTTTGCGCTTATGTTGACTGTGTTGAACTGGCGACAGGCAAGCTAGTGCGCTTAACTGCCAAAGAGTGCCGTTTTGGCTATCGCGACAGTATTTTTAAACATGAATACCAGGACCGCTTCGCCATTGTAGCCGTAGGTCTGCGTCTGCCAAAAGAGTGGCAACCTGTACTAACGTATGGTGACTTAACTCGTCTGGATCCTACAACCGTAACGCCACAGCAAGTATTTAATGCGGTGTGTCATATGCGCACCACCAAACTCCCTGATCCAAAAGTGAATGGCAATGCCGGTAGTTTCTTCAAAAACCCTGTTGTATCTGCCGAAACGGCTAAAGCATTACTGGCACAATTTCCAACAGCACCAAATTATCCCCAGGCGGATGGTTCAGTAAAACTGGCAGCAGGTTGGCTTATCGATCAGTGCCAGCTAAAAGGGATGCAAATGGGTGGGGCTGCGGTGCACCGTCAACAGGCGTTAGTCCTCATTAATGAAGACAATGCAAAAAGCGAAGATGTGGTGCAACTGGCACATCATGTAAGACAAAAAGTGGGTGAAAAATTTAATGTCTGGCTTGAGCCTGAAGTTCGCTTTATTGGTGCATCAGGTGAAGTTAGCGCAGTGGAGACGATTTCATGAAGGATAATACCGTTCCGCTGAAATTAATCGCGCTGTTAGCGAATGGCGAATTTCACTCTGGTGAGCAGTTGGGTGAAACGTTAGGAATGAGCCGGGCGGCTATTAATAAACACATTCAGACACTGCGTGACTGGGGCGTTGATGTCTTTACCGTTCCGGGTAAAGGATACAGCCTGCCTGAGCCTATCCAGTTACTTAATGCTGAACAGATATTGGGTCAGCTGGATGGCGGTAGTGTAACTGTGCTGCCCGTTATTGACTCCACGAATCAGTACCTTCTTGATCGTATCGGAGAGCTTAAATCGGGCGATGCCTGTGTTGCAGAATACCAGCAGGCTGGCCGTGGTCGCCGGGGGCGGAAATGGTTTTCGCCTTTTGGCGCAAACTTATATTTGTCGATGTTCTGGCGTCTGGAACAAGGCCCGGCGGCGGCGATTGGTTTAAGTCTGGTTATCGGTATCGTGATGGCGGAAGTATTACGCAAGCTGGGTGCAGATAAAGTTCGTGTTAAATGGCCTAATGACCTCTATCTGCAGGATCGCAAGCTGGCAGGCATTCTTGTGGAGCTAACTGGCAAAACCGGCGATGCGGCGCAAATAGTCATTGGAGCCGGGATCAACATGGCAATGCGTCGTGTTGAAGAGAGTGTCGTTAATCAAGGGTGGATCACGCTGCAGGAAGCGGGAATCAATCTCGATCGTAATACGTTGGCGGCCATGCTCATACGTGAATTACGCGCGGCGCTGGAACTCTTCGAGCAAGAAGGATTGGCACCTTATCTTTCGCGCTGGGAAAAGCTGGATAATTTTATTAATCGCCCAGTGAAACTTATCATTGGTGATAAAGAAATATTTGGCATTTCACGTGGAATAGACAAACAGGGCGCTTTATTGCTTGAGCAGGATGGAATAATAAAACCCTGGATGGGCGGTGAAATATCCCTGCGTAGTGCGGAAAAATAAGATAGGGGAGCATTAGCTCCCCTGAAAATTATTTGCGTAGTCTGACCTCTTCTACCGCATGATTAGCACTTTTCGTTAGGATTAAACTGGCGCGCTCGCGAGTAGGTAGAATATTTTGCTTTAAGTTCAGCCAGTTGATCTCTTTCCACAACGTCATGGCAGTATTAATCGCTTCTTCTTTAGTTAATTTCGCGTAGTTATGAAAATAGGAATCCGGGTCTGTAAAAGCCCCTTCGCGGAATTTCAGGAAACGGTTGATATACCACGTCTGAAGTAAGTCTTCCGGTGCATCAACATATATCGAAAAATCGACAAAATCAGAAACAAATACATGATGTGGATCGTGTGGATAATCCATCCCGCTCTGTAAGACATTTAACCCTTCAAGAATTAAAATATCAGGCTGAACAACCGTTTTATCTCCATCCGGGATCACATCATAAATAAGATGCGAGTAAACAGGTGCTGTAACGTTTGGCACGCCGGATTTGAGATCGGAAACAAACTTCACCAAGCGATGCATATCATACGATTCCGGGAAGCCTTTCTTCTTCATCAGACCACGTTCTTTCAGAACCTGATTAGGGTGAAGGAAGCCATCTGTAGTGATCAGTTCAACACGACGATGTTCCGGCCAACGGCTTAATAGCGCCTGCAATACACGGGCGGTTGTACTTTTCCCCACCGCGACACTACCAGCAATACTGATAATGTAAGGAATGCGTTGCCCGTTGGTACCAAGAAACTGTTCCAGAACTGCCTGACGGCGCAGATTCGAGCTTATATAGAAGTTCAGCAAACGTGATAGAGGTAAATAGATCTCGGCAACTTCTTCTAACGAGAGATCTTCATTAATACCTTTGAGACGGGCGATCTCATCTTCCGATAACGTCATAGGTACGGAATCACGCAGAGCTGCCCACTGGTTGCGGTCAAACTGTAGGTAAGGCGTCATTAACGTTTGCTCTTTTATACTCATAAGCATGTTTCTGGCGGTCATAGCTCTATCGGCAAAGCGATATTTGCCATGGCGCGCCACAGTTCTGTTGAATGGGTTAATGGGCAGGAGGGTAACACCAGATGGGGAGGAATAATAAGAAAAAATCTCTCCCAGGAAGCTATCGTTGAAAAGCAATGTGACAGATATTCCATCTGATAAAAAGAATTATGGTTTAGCAGGAGCGCATTGTTGAGCACAATGATGTTGAAAAAGTGTGCTAATCTGCCCTCCATTCGGCTGTTTCTTCATCGCGTCGCATAAAATGTGACCAATAAAACAAATTATGCAATTTTTTAGTTGCATGAACTCGCATGTCTCCATAGAATGCGCGCTACTTGATGCCGACTTAGCTCAGTAGGTAGAGCAACTGACTTGTAATCAGTAGGTCACCAGTTCGATTCCGGTAGTCGGCACCATCAAGTCCGGTGGGGTTCCCGAGCGGCCAAAGGGAGCAGACTGTAAATCTGCCGTCACAGACTTCGAAGGTTCGAATCCTTCCCCCACCACCAATTTCGGCCACGCGATGGCGTAGCCCGAGACGATAAGTTCGCTTACCGGCTCGAATAAAGAGAGCTTCTCTCGATATTCAGTGCAGAATGAAAATCAGGTAGCCGAGTTCCAGGATGCGGGCATCGTATAATGGCTATTACCTCAGCCTTCCAAGCTGATGATGCGGGTTCGATTCCCGCTGCCCGCTCCAAGATGTGCTGATATAGCTCAGTTGGTAGAGCGCACCCTTGGTAAGGGTGAGGTCGGCAGTTCGAATCTGCCTATCAGCACCACTTCTTTTCTCCTCCCTGTTTTTTCCTTCTGTTTATTGCATTCAACAAGTCGGGCATGTTGCCTGGTTGATGTGGTGATATCACCGATTTATCCGTGTCTTAGAGGGACAATCGATGTCTAAAGAAAAGTTTGAACGTACAAAACCGCACGTTAACGTCGGTACTATCGGCCACGTTGACCATGGTAAAACAACGCTGACCGCTGCAATCACTACCGTACTGGCTAAAACCTACGGCGGTGCTGCTCGCGCATTCGACCAGATCGATAACGCGCCGGAAGAAAAAGCTCGTGGTATCACCATCAACACTTCTCACGTTGAATACGACACCCCGACCCGTCACTACGCACACGTAGACTGCCCGGGGCACGCCGACTATGTTAAAAACATGATCACCGGTGCTGCTCAGATGGACGGCGCGATCCTGGTAGTTGCT
>NZ_JBJQLL010000077.1:0-3630 GCF_046486405.1 Escherichia sp. WS338
CCATACGAATCGCCCGCTGACGGACTTCGGGGGAAAAACGAGTATTTTTAGTCATCCTGTTTACCTCTTTCTCAGGGAGTTTAGTCTCCAGGATTTCCGGGGCGGTTCAGTATTCAAAGGAAGAATATAATAATCTTATCGCTCAAATAAATGAGCGTTATAAAGATCCAAAGCAACCAAAGGCGAAAGGTTATTCTGATGATGCAGCCCAACGAATGATTGATCATCTGAATCAACAGAATGCGTTACTAAGTTCACAAGCTGAGTTGACCGTTAAATTAAGTTCCTCTGAACAGGAACTGGTTAAGTGGCGTCAGCGGATTGCCGACCTAGAGTCACGACCATCATCGAAATTAACCCAGGATCAGAAATCGCTTCTCTTACACCGGGAAGAAATAACCGCGTTGATGGAGAAAAATGTTGCGATTGAAAAGAATAACAGGCTAATCAAGGAATCCGCCGAAATAACAGCATGGCGTGATTCATTGCAGGCTTCGATTGATAATCGTCAGCAGGGGTATGATATTCAGATTGCTGGTTATGGGGTTGGCGATAAAAATCAGCAACGCCAGCAGGAATTACTGCGGATTGAACATGGATATAACAATCAGCGTCTGCAACTTGAACGTGACTATGCAGATAAATCCCGTGGAATGTCAGATCATGTTTTTCAAGAGAAAATGCAGGCTCTGAATGATGCTCTGGAACGGGAAAAAGAAATTGTCAGACAGAAAAACGAGCAGCTCGATATTCAGGCAGGAGACTGGGTTAGTGGTGCCTCCCAGGGATTCAATAACTGGCTGGATGACACTAAGGATATCAGTGAGCAGATAAAATCAACCACGACTCAGATGTTTGATGGGATGACCGATGCGCTGGGTGATTTTGTCACGACAGGCAAGGCAAATTTTCGTTCTTTCGCTACTTCCGTGATTTCGGATCTTAGTCGAATGGCATTAAAGGCTTCAATTACTGGGATTTTCGACAGCATTAGTAACAGTTCTTCTGGGGGGATTTTAGGAACTATCGGGAGTGCTATTCGTAAATTTATTCCGAATGCAAAGGGCGGTGTTTATGAGTCTCCGTCATTGAGCACGTATTCGAACGGTATTTATGATTCCCCGCAATTTTTTGCTTTTGCAAAAGGGGCTGGTGTTTTTGGTGAGGCTGGACCGGAAGCCATTATGCCATTAACACGAACTTCCGATGGTTCTCTTGGTGTCAGAGCTATTAATAGTAAAAGTGGTAATGGAGGCGGAGATATTACCTATGCCCCTGTATACCAAATCACTATTCAAAATGACGGCCAGAATGGAGAGATTGGCCCTCAGGCAATAAAAGCACTTATGGGGATGGTTGATCAGCGGGTGCAGGGCAATCTGTTAAATATGCGACGTGATGGGGGAATATTAAGTGGCTAATACGGAAGAATTTCACTGGTTACCAGAGGATGGAATGAAAACAGAAAATAAACCATCGATAAAAACTGTAAGATTTGGCGATGGTTATGAGCAACGAAGTCCAAATGGACTTAATCATTCTCTGCGCGTTTTCACCTGTGATTTCAAAGTTGAGGCGAATGAACGTGATTCATTTGAAAAATTTTTAGCCCGGCATGAAGGCTATAAATCTTTTTTTTGGCGCCCGCCGGGTATTAACAGAAAAATCAGAGTGGTGTGTCGAACGTGGTCAGCGACAGAACATATCACCTATACCGATTTTTCGTGTCAGTTTGACGAAGTGGTGATCTGATGCAGGACATACAACAGGAAACGCTGAATGAATGCATTCGTGCGGAGCAGTCGGCCAGCGTGGTGCTCTGGGAAATCGACCTGACCGAGGTAGGCGGGGATCGTTACTTTTTCTGTAATGAGCAGAACGAAAAAGGTGAGTCTGTCACCTGGCAGAGTCGGCAGTATCAGGCCTATCCCATTCAGGGGAGTGGATTTGAGATGAACGGCAAGGGCAGTGCTGCCCGTCCGACACTGACGGTCTCTAACCTGCACGGCATGATCACCGGGATGGCGGAAGATCTGCAGAGTCTGGTCGGCGGAACGGTGGTCCGGCGTAAGGTTTACGCCCGCTTTCTGGATGCGGTGAACTTCGTCAACGGAAACAGCGAAGCCGATCCGGAGCAGGAGGTGATCAGCCGCTGGCGCATCGAGCAGTACAGCGAACTGAGCGCGGTCAGTGCCTCTTTTGTACTGTCCACGCCGACGGAAACGGATGGCGCTGTTTTTCCGGGACGTATCATGCTGGCCAACACCTGCACCTGGACCTATCGCGGCGATGAGTGCGGTTATAGCGGTCCGGCGGTCGCGGATGAATATGACCAGCCGACGTCCGATATCACGAAGGATAAATGCAGCAAATGCCTGAGTGGCTGTAAGTTTCGCAATAATGTCGGCAACTTTGGCAGCTTCCTTTCCATTAACAAACTTTCGCAGTAAATCCCATGACAGAGACAGAATCAGCGATTCTGGCGCACGCCCGGCGATGTGCGCCAGCGGAGTCGTGCGGCTTCGTGGTGAGAACGCCGGAGGAGGAAAGATATTTTCCCTGCGTGAATATCTCCGGTGAGCCGGAGGAGTATTTCCGGATGTCGCCGGAGGACTGGCTGAGTGCAGAAATGCAGGGAGAGATTGTGGCGCTGGTCCACAGCCACCCCGGTGGTCTGCCCTGGCTGAGTGAGGCCGACCGGCGGCTGCAGGTACAGAGTGATTTGCCGTGGTGGCTGGTCTGCCGGGGGGCGATTCATAAATTCCGCTGTGTGCCGCATCTCACCGGGCGGCGCTTTGAGCACGGGGTAACGGACTGTTACACGCTGTTCCGGGACGCTTACCATCTGGCGGGAATTGAGATGCCGGATTTTCATCGCGGGGATGACTGGTGGCGTAACGGTCAGAATCTCTATCTGGATAATCTGGAGGCCACAGGGCTGTATCAGGTGCCGTTGTCAGCGGCGCAGCCGGGCGATGTGCTGCTGTGCTGTTTTGGTTCATCGGTGCCGAATCATGCCGCCATTTACTGTGGTGACAGCGAGCTGCTGCACCATATTCCTGAACAACTGAGCAAACGAGAGAGGTACACCGACAAATGGCAGCGACGCACACACTCCCTCTGGCGTCACCGGGCATGGCACGCATCTGCCTTTACGGGGATTTACAACGATTTGGCCGCCGCATCGACCTTCGTGTGAAAACGGGGGCTGAAGCCATCCGGGCACTGGCCACACAGCTCCCGGCGTTTCGTCAGAAACTGAGCGACGGCTGGTACCAGGTACGCATTGCCGGGCGTGATGCAGGTGAAACTGAATTGTCTGCCCGTCTTAATGAGCCGCTGGAAAATGGTGCCGTGATCCACATCGTACCGCGTCCGGCGGGTGCTAAAAGTGGCGGTATTTTTCAGGCAGTGCTGGGGGCGGCGCTGATTGCGGTTGCATGGTGGAACCCTGTGGGCTGGCTGGGGGCCACGGCTGTATCGGGTATGTATGCGGCAGGGGCCAGTATGATCCTGGGCGGTGTGGCGCAGATGCTGGCACCGAAAGCCAGAACTCCCCGTACACAGACAACGGATAACGGTAAGCAGAACACCTATTTCTCCTCACTGGATAACATGGTTGCCCAGGGC
>NZ_JBJQLL010000078.1:0-3305 GCF_046486405.1 Escherichia sp. WS338
GCTGGCTGCGCGTGCTGAGTCTGCAGCATCAGTCGCATGGGTTGCCGCCTCACGGGCAGATGTGCCGGCATCGCTGGCTGACTTCTTTGCGGCTGCCGTGTTCTGTGCCACTGCGGACGCGTTACGCGCCACCTCTTCCACCATCAGCTCAAAACGGCGCAGTGCCTCCGGACGGGCATCATCCTCCGTCATGGCACCGAGAAAATCATTCAGCGTACCGGGTTGAGAATCTTCATACACGGTGATGGTCCCGGCATGTGACGGCGGGAATCCCTCCACCAACAGAATAACGCTGTACTGACCGTACTCAACGTCCATACTGTAACGCCCGGCTTCATCCGGATTTTCAGATGCCAGCGTGTTCACCACCACCGTGGTGCTGTTACGTTTTGCTTTCAGCTGGATTGTGCAGTTCTGTACCGGTTTTCCTGTGCCGTCTTTCAGTACACCTGAAATCTTTACTGCCATATTCACCCCACAAAAAAGCCCGCCTGAAACGGCGGGCTGTCATAACACTGTGTTACCTGGCTAATCAGAACTTATAACCGACACCCACGATGAAACCATCAGTGCGCCAGTCACCACTGCCGGAACCTTCATAAGCAATATCAATGGCCACGGATTCGGTCGGGTTAAACTGCACGCCAGCCCACCACGCCAGAGACGTGTTGCTGTGGCGACCGTCATCACTTCCGGTCAGCACATCATGCGTTTTCCCCTTGTTGTCAGTTACGCGGAGATAATCCCCGGAAAAAGTCGACACACGGCTGTAAGCCACGCCCGCCATCGCATACGCACTGAACCATTCATTCACGCGCACAGAGGGCCCCGCCATCACGCTGAACCAGCGGTTACGCACAGAATCTTCATGCCAGCGGGTATCGCTGTAACGGGTCAGCTGGCGATTCTTGTCTCCTGCATAGCTGAATGACGTCACCATCCCCAGCGTATCCGTAAACTCATAACGGTATTTCACGTTAATCCCGTTCAGATCATCGCTGCCGGGAACGTTGGTCGAGGCATGAAGATACCCCGCGCTCAGCGTGGACTGATGTTCAGATGCCCATGCAGGCGCACCGGATACGGCCAGACAAATGGCTGCGGACAAAATTGCTGCACAAACTTTACGCATAATTACCTCTCGCTTTTCTGCAATAAAAAAGGCACCATTTCTGGTGCCCTTATATGGGTTATAACAATTTCAACGAATACTGATGCCGGAAGCGGCTTTTTTGGTCACAATCACCGTACAGTCGGTGATATTACCTGCCCACTGATTGCCTTTATGGAAAACCTTAAACTCCAGAGTGACGCTTCCCCTGCCACTCGGCATATCAATAACCGCACTGTAGCTACCGGGAATGGCCCCTTTAGTTTCTCTGGATGCGATTAATACACCGTTTTTGCGAACTTCAAAACCATAACCCGTGTATCTTGTACCTCCCGGGTTATTACCACTTCCCGGATCGCTATACGCTATTCCGTTAAAGATAATGGGCGGAATAATGATTTGACGGTCAAAGTTATGATCATCACTGATGGTGACTGTAACCGTCCCGTTTGGTGTTTCCGTGTTACCCCACGTACCAGCCTGTTTCGGGAATGATTTGGATACAGCTTTAACGAAGTCACCTCTGACCTGAGTCGCCTCCAGCATGCCCTTAATCGTACAGTTTTCATTTACCGTGACATTGTTGAGCGTCCCGGCGTTCGCATTCACACTGCCACTGATATCCGCATTTTTAGCGGTCAGCTTTCCGTCTGACGTCAGGGAAAATGCCGGTGGATTTCCACCACTGGTAATGGTCGGGGCCGTCAGGCGCTTCAGGAACACGTCGTTCATAAATATCTGATTGCCCTGCGCCACAAACATCGGCGTTTCATTCCCGTTTGCCGGGTCAATAAACGCGATACGGTTAGCGGCAACCAGAAACTGGCTCAGCTTGCCTTCTTCCGTGTCCTCCATGCTGAGGCCAATACCCGCGACATAATGTTTGCCGTCTTTGGTCTGCTCAATTTTGACGCCCCACATGGCATTCCACTTATCGTTAGCGTCCTGCCACTCTTTCGAAAACTCCTCCAGTTTGCTGGCGTTATCCTCCGTCAGCTCGACTTTTTCCAGCAGCTCCTTGCCGAGATGGGATTCGGTTATCTTGCCTTTGAAAAAATCCAGGTAACCTTCCGCATCATCGCTCGCCCGACCGACGGCCTCCACGAATGCCGATTTGCCAACGGTGTTCACACTGCGGATATAAAAGTAATAATCATGGCCCGGTTTGATATTGATACTGGCGGCTATCCAGTACAGCCCCGTGCCAAGGTAGCGGGCTGTGGTTTCAACCTGCCTGATATCGGTAATCCGCGTTTCCGAGAACCAGAACTCAAACTGTACCGTCGGATCATAAACCGCAAGATGCGGCGTGGCAGTTATCTGAAAATAGCCCGGCGTCAGCTCAATCTGTGACGGCGCTGCCGGTGCGGCAATCCGGAACGATACCGATGCCGGATCGCCCTGCTGTCCCCACGCATTTACCGCCCGGACTGTCAGCCTGTAGTTCCCCAGCGCCAGTTGCGTGAAGCGGTATGTGGTTTCCGTCGTCCGGGCCGTGCTGACCAGCCGCTCACTGCCGTCATCCGCGGCCACGGTCAGGCGAAGCATAAAACTCACCCCCTTCACCACCTTCGGTGTGTCCCAGCGCGCCAGCACCTGATATTCCCCGCTGTCTGCGGAGACTTCGGCTGTCAGGTGCTGTACCGCTGGCGGCGTGACACCATTCACCGTGCCGCTCAAATCGCCGTCAAAGTGCGCCCCGTTATCCACGATGGCCTCTTTTTCCGGTACATGCTGCACGGCAGTGATGGCATACGTGCCGTCATCGTTCTCACGGATACTCACACAGCGGAACAGGCGCTGGCGCAACGTCGGCAACTTCAGCCCCCATACGCTGTATCCGGCAACGCCGTCAGGAACACGGCTCACTTTTACCTTCACGCCGTCGGTGACGGACTGGACCTCCACGCTGACCGGATTGCCACTTCCGTCAACCAGGCTTATCAGCGTGGTGCCGGAAGATGGCAGCGTGATTTCACGGTCGAGCGTCAGCGTCCGGGTCTGGCTGTTCACCGCCAGCACGCGCCCGCCGGTGCTGATACCGGCATAGTCATCATCGCAGATTTCAATGACATCGCCCGGTACATGGCGAAGCCCTTCAGCACCCACGCTGAAGTCCACGGTCTGCGTTTCCAGCAGCTCCGTTTTAATCAGCCACAGCCCGGCTCGGTGTGCCTGCCCCCGGCTGGTACAG
>NZ_JBJQLL010000079.1:0-3288 GCF_046486405.1 Escherichia sp. WS338
AAGCAATACATTCAACATCAGCGTGGCTGATCACCTTTCGGGCTTTTCAAGCCCGTCCAAATTCCCCTCCCGCCTTATGTCGGCGGGAGTACCCTTTGGAAGTTAAGATGGGAAATGCAAGAAGTTATTTTCGTGCGCGTTCACTGGCGCACCTTGAGCAACCATTTCTCAATGCGTCTTAAAAGAGATGACTTGACTAAATTATGTATGCACTATCTGAATCTGATTTTTTTACTTAAAAGGGGGTTTTCAATGACAGCAATAGCCTGCTGGCTAAACAGGGAAGAAGGGGAAAGTATCTGGGCCGTAAGCGACTCAAGAATCACCCAGCATGAAAGTGTAATGACAAATCACTGTCCTAAACTATTCTCGATTCCGGTATCAGTTATTCGCTCCAATGACATATACCGTCTATCTCCGGAAAAAATTATGGAGTTTGGTTTCGGCTTTGCAGGAGGAACAATGATCGGTATAAATGTGAAGGAGTTACTTGCCGTATCATTATCTTCATTACATGAAGTTAATTATTATGATGTTCAGCAGCCGGAGTTGACTTATGATAGTTACCCGAGTCTTTATGAAATTGCAGTTTTAACAAAGGGAATCGCAGAAAAATTTATACTGGATATTGGCCAGTTTTTTCCCCGTTCTGTAGCAACGGAGATGATTATTTACGGATTCTGTTTCAGAACACAGGTACATAAAATCATTAAGATCTACAACACCCCATCAAACCCCACTAATCTTGTAATTGAGGACTGCCTTGACCTGACAACAGGTACCCCGGTAGTCTTGGGAGACAGAAAGCAGCAGTTTCGGGAAGATATTGAGATGACGAGGGGGCGTTTTGAGAATGGCACACTTAACTGGTGGCGGGCGCCATTTATCGCGTTAAACAACTGGATATCACAGGACACCGTAAATACAATTGGTGGGTATATTCAGTTCTCAATGGCGAATAGAATTGGCGCAAGAAATCTTTTTATGTCCAGCTCAGAGTCTAACCCCCTTGATATGACCTATGCCGGAATCAGTAATACAAGTGCTCCAGGATTTACCATTGGACAACTTAGTATTATGCCAATGTTAGGTATGACCCTTCCTGGGGAAAATGGCTGGCCATACGGCGATCAAATACTCCATAATGATTAGAAGGTTAAGTATTTTATATTGGATATATGGCTATTGTGCTGCCATGATTCTAACAAATTATGCTTAAGAGGTGGTGCAACTCCTCTCATACAAAAAATACGTAAAATCAGTAACGGCTGGAAATAATTCAATACTCGCACTATCAAAAGTTCACCAGCCAGCCGCAGCACGTTCTTGCATACGACGTGGCTGCGGCATATCACAAAACGATTATTCCATGACAGGGATTACCGGCCACTCAACATCAGGTGCAGTTGATGTATCAACACGGTTCAGCAACACCCGATACTTTTTCCATGCTTCCAGCAACGAGATTTCTTCCTCCGTTGCAATTTCCAGATCTGCAGCATCCTGAAGCGGCGCAATATGCTCACTGGCTACCTGCATCAGGCTGTTTTTTGTTTCTTCCGCCTCCCGGATCCGGAACAGTTTTTCTGCTTCTGCATCTTTCACCCAGGTTGTGCCGTTCCACTTCTGATATTCCCCATCCGGCGACAACCAGGTGACATTTTCTGGTAACGGGCCGAGTTCAGAAATAAATAACGCGTCACCTGATGCCACGTCATAGACCGTTTTTCCCCTGTGGTCTTCAACGAGATGCCATGATGTATCCTCACTGTTAAAAACAGCCACGAAGCCAGCCGGAATATCTGGCGGTGCAATATCGGTACTGTTTGCTGGCAGACCTGTATGAGGCGGAATGTATGCGTCACCTTCACCAATAAATTCATTAGTTCCGGCCAGCAGATTATAAATTGTTATGGTCCGTGGTTGTTCACTCATTCTGAATGCCATTATGCAAGCCTCACAATATAGTTAAATGCGATGTTTTTGACGGTGTTTTCCGCGTTACCAGCAGCGTTAACGGTGATGGTGTGTCCGTGTGAGCCAATCGCAACGGAGTGCGTATGAGCACCAATACCGACAGTATGCGCGTGTGCACCTGCACTTGCAGCAGTACCTGACACCGGGTGGGTATGCGCTCCGGCTGACGATGTGCCAGTACTCGAGTTTGCACGAGACGCACCTTTGAGGGCTTTATCGCCCTGCTCGGTATTGCCAGATGGGTAACAGGCAACCGTGTGTGTATGTGCCCCTGCAGAAGCAGCCGTACCACTGACACTATGGGTGTGCGCTCCGGTGTTATTCGTGGATTTAGTGCCGTAATCAAACGACGATGTGGTTTTCGTCCCCAAATCCGTACTGGATGCACTGGCACTGTGGGTATGCGATTTAATGCCGTCCTGTTCCTGTGACAATACGGCACGACCACTGGCGGGCTTGCCCTTAATCGTCCAGCCACGCATATCAGGGATCACGCCTGACGGATAAGCGACTGCAAGTTTCGGGTAGGCAGATTTGTCAAAAGTCTGCCCCTGCATCAGGGCATAACCAGACGGAACGGTATCCGATGGCCACGGGATTGGTGCGCCAGGCGGATAAAACTGCTCTGATGGCGTATAGAGTGAATAAACTGTACCGTCCGTTAACCCTTCCGGCTTATTAGCAGAATATGCTGGTGACGTATGAATCGTCACGCTGGCATTACTGGTATAATCCCATTGAATATTTACACCAGTCGCATAATTTCCGATTGCAACGTAAATATCGTAAGTATCACCAGATGTATTGACCCAGGCAAAATTTGTAAACCCTGCCGATGTGCGCTGCCATAAAGCACCAGTAATCCCCTTCGGATTACCATTACCTGCACGCAAAACAAGTTCAGATATACCTGCCTGTTGAGGTGAACCGACGTTATATCCAGCCCCACCAATCAACGTAATTGAAACAACAGAACTCGCCTGCGGCATGGTTACCGTTGCTAATTTGAACCAACCAGCACCACCGCTGAATGACATAGTTGTTGAGTTAAGCGTACCAATATCTTTCGGTGTCAGTGTTATATCCGCTGAAAGCGCCTTACCATTCACCTTACGGGCAGAAGGTACCCGACCATTCGCATTGTCATTAGCTGCTTTCACTGCTTTCGGTGTCGCGGCAAGCGTTTCAGATGTGCTGTTAGTCGCACTGCTGAGCTGTACTATCCCTTTCTGTGCTGTTGTTGCATCCTGTGCGGTATATTTCCCGTTAGCCAGGTCATACGCGGCTTTTACTGCCTTCGGCGTTGCCGCC
>NZ_JBJQLL010000080.1:0-3242 GCF_046486405.1 Escherichia sp. WS338
TTTGCTCTTTAAAAATCTGGATCAAGCTGAAAATTGAAACACTGAACAACGAAAGTTGTTCGTGAGTCTCTCAAATTTTCGCAACTCTGAAGTGAAACATCTTCGGGTTGTGAGGTTAAGCGACTAAGCGTACACGGTGGATGCCCTGGCAGTCAGAGGCGATGAAGGACGTGCTAATCTGCGATAAGCGTCGGTAAGGTGATATGAACCGTTATAACCGGCGATTTCCGAATGGGGAAACCCAGTGTGTTTCGACACACTATCATTAACTGAATCCATAGGTTAATGAGGCGAACCGGGGGAACTGAAACATCTAAGTACCCCGAGGAAAAGAAATCAACCGAGATTCCCCCAGTAGCGGCGAGCGAACGGGGAGGAGCCCAGAGCCTGAATCAGTGTGTGTGTTAGTGGAAGCGTCTGGAAAGGCGCGCGATACAGGGTGACAGCCCCGTACACAAAAATGCACATGCTGTGAGCTCGATGAGTAGGGCGGGACACGTGGTATCCTGTCTGAATATGGGGGGACCATCCTCCAAGGCTAAATACTCCTGACTGACCGATAGTGAACCAGTACCGTGAGGGAAAGGCGAAAAGAACCCCGGCGAGGGGAGTGAAAAAGAACCTGAAACCGTGTACGTACAAGCAGTGGGAGCCTCTTTATGGGGTGACTGCGTACCTTTTGTATAATGGGTCAGCGACTTATATTCTGTAGCAAGGTTAACCGAATAGGGGAGCCGAAGGGAAACCGAGTCTTAACTGGGCGTTAAGTTGCAGGGTATAGACCCGAAACCCGGTGATCTAGCCATGGGCAGGTTGAAGGTTGGGTAACACTAACTGGAGGACCGAACCGACTAATGTTGAAAAATTAGCGGATGACTTGTGGCTGGGGGTGAAAGGCCAATCAAACCGGGAGATAGCTGGTTCTCCCCGAAAGCTATTTAGGTAGCGCCTCGTGAATTCATCTCCGGGGGTAGAGCACTGTTTCGGCAAGGGGGTCATCCCGACTTACCAACCCGATGCAAACTGCGAATACCGGAGAATGTTATCACGGGAGACACACGGCGGGTGCTAACGTCCGTCGTGAAGAGGGAAACAACCCAGACCGCCAGCTAAGGTCCCAAAGTCATGGTTAAGTGGGAAACGATGTGGGAAGGCCCAGACAGCCAGGATGTTGGCTTAGAAGCAGCCATCATTTAAAGAAAGCGTAATAGCTCACTGGTCGAGTCGGCCTGCGCGGAAGATGTAACGGGGCTAAACCATGCACCGAAGCTGCGGCAGCGACGCTTATGCGTTGTTGGGTAGGGGAGCGTTCTGTAAGCCTGCGAAGGTGTGCTGTGAGGCATGCTGGAGGTATCAGAAGTGCGAATGCTGACATAAGTAACGATAAAGCGGGTGAAAAGCCCGCTCGCCGGAAGACCAAGGGTTCCTGTCCAACGTTAATCGGGGCAGGGTGAGTCGACCCCTAAGGCGAGGCCGAAAGGCGTAGTCGATGGGAAACAGGTTAATATTCCTGTACTTGGTGTTACTGCGAAGGGGGGACGGAGAAGGCTATGTTGGCCGGGCGACGGTTGTCCCGGTTTAAGCGTGTAGGCTGGTTTTCCAGGCAAATCCGGAAAATCAAGGCTGAGGCGTGATGACGAGGCACTACGGTGCTGAAGCAACAAATGCCCTGCTTCCAGGAAAAGCCTCTAAGCATCAGGTAACATCAAATCGTACCCCAAACCGACACAGGTGGTCAGGTAGAGAATACCAAGGCGCTTGAGAGAACTCGGGTGAAGGAACTAGGCAAAATGGTGCCGTAACTTCGGGAGAAGGCACGCTGATATGTAGGTGAAGCGACTTGCTCGTGGAGCTGAAATCAGTCGAAGATACCAGCTGGCTGCAACTGTTTATTAAAAACACAGCACTGTGCAAACACGAAAGTGGACGTATACGGTGTGACGCCTGCCCGGTGCCGGAAGGTTAATTGATGGGGTTAGCGGTAACGCGAAGCTCTTGATCGAAGCCCCGGTAAACGGCGGCCGTAACTATAACGGTCCTAAGGTAGCGAAATTCCTTGTCGGGTAAGTTCCGACCTGCACGAATGGCGTAATGATGGCCAGGCTGTCTCCACCCGAGACTCAGTGAAATTGAACTCGCTGTGAAGATGCAGTGTACCCGCGGCAAGACGGAAAGACCCCGTGAACCTTTACTATAGCTTGACACTGAACATTGAGCCTTGATGTGTAGGATAGGTGGGAGGCTTTGAAGTGTGGACGCCAGTCTGCATGGAGCCGGCCTTGAAATACCACCCTTTAATGTTTGATGTTCTAACGTTGGCCCCTGATCGGGGTTGCGGACAGTGTCTGGTGGGTAGTTTGACTGGGGCGGTCTCCTCCTAAAGAGTAACGGAGGAGCACGAAGGTTGGCTAATCCTGGTCGGACATCAGGAGGTTAGTGCAATGGCATAAGCCAGCTTGACTGCGAGCGTGACGGCGCGAGCAGGTGCGAAAGCAGGTCATAGTGATCCGGTGGTTCTGAATGGAAGGGCCATCGCTCAACGGATAAAAGGTACTCCGGGGATAACAGGCTGATACCGCCCAAGAGTTCATATCGACGGCGGTGTTTGGCACCTCGATGTCGGCTCATCACATCCTGGGGCTGAAGTAGGTCCCAAGGGTATGGCTGTTCGCCATTTAAAGTGGTACGCGAGCTGGGTTTAGAACGTCGTGAGACAGTTCGGTCCCTATCTGCCGTGGGCGCTGGAGAACTGAGGGGGGCTGCTCCTAGTACGAGAGGACCGGAGTGGACGCATCACTGGTGTTCGGGTTGTCATGCCAATGGCACTGCCCGGTAGCTAAATGCGGAAGAGATAAGTGCTGAAAGCATCTAAGCACGAAACTTGCCCCGAGATGAGTTCTCCCTGAGACTTTAAGTCTCCTGAAGGAACGTTGAAGACGACGACGTTGATAGGCCGGGTGTGTAAGCGCAGCGATGCGTTGAGCTAACCGGTACTAATGAACCGTGAGGCTTAACCTTACAACGCCGAAGGTGTTTTGGCGGATAGAGAGAAGATTTTCAGCCTGATACAGATTAAATCGACAGGTCATAACGAGACGTGTTGATAAAACAGAATTTGCCTGGCGGCCTTAGCGCGGTGGTCCCACCTGACCCCATGCCGAACTCAGAAGTGAAACGCCGTAGCGCCGATGGTAGTGTGGGGTCTCCCCATGCGAGAGTAGGGAACTGCCAGGCATCAAATT
>NZ_JBJQLL010000081.1:0-3028 GCF_046486405.1 Escherichia sp. WS338
CGGAACAGGAAGAAGCGCAGCGTCAGGAGGATGCCAGAACGTTCCTGGATGTGGCCGGGGAATATCTGGAAATGGCGGGGGCCATAGCCCTGGCGGTTAACCCGGTGACAGGGCCTGTGCTGATGTCCCGGGCGCTGCACGACCAGCTCAGTACGGAAGAAGGGCGTTCTGAAATGGTGGATGGCGTGACACATTTTGTGTCGGAACTATGGCAGCCCACCGTGGCCAGTGCGGCCCCGGGCTCCACCCCGACCCCTGACGATAAAATCGACTGCCATAAACATCCCTCCTCACTGACGCAGTTTCTCGCACAAAAAAAAGCCGCCTTTCTGGATGACCCCCTGGGAACGGCCCTTAACCTGCTGAGTCCGGGCGGTATGCTGGAAACCGCCTTTCAGGGAGTGAATGCGGTTATTGGCAGCATCAGTAATCTGTTCAAAGGCGATGATGAACCGCCCGCAGCGGAATATATCGCGGAAGGCGCGCGGGATGTGCGTATCAACAGCCAGCCGGCGGTACGCAGCGGGGCACGCTGCACCTGCGAGGCCAGGGTGGTGAATGAGCCGGGGAACGGGGCGTTTGTGTCACCGGATGTCCGCATTGGCGGTCCGTTACTGGTGGTCAGGGATATCAGAAGCGGCAGGTCGCAGATAACCCTGGTGGCAACCGTGGCGCTGATGTTTCTTCGCCCGGGCAAAATGCTTTCTAAAATCGCCTGTTTTGCTGCCAGTGTCGGGATGGGGGTGATGACGCAGAAGGCCATCAGTGCCCTTCCGCATCCGGTCAATGCCGCCACCGGAGCCAAATATCTGGCCGATGACGATGACTTCGATTTCAGTCTGCCGGGCCACTTTCCGCTGGACTGGCAGCGCGTGTACAGCAGTCGTGACGACCGCACGGAAGGGATGTTCGGGCAGGGCTGGAGCGTGATGTATGAAGTCAGCCTCGGGCGCACGCCGGGTACTGCTGACGAAAACTGCATGACCTTTGTGTCGGGCATGGGGCGACGCCTGGATATGGAGGCCGTGCTGCCGGGGAGCGGGTTTTACAGCCCCGGCGAAGGACTGGCGGTAAGGCGGGGTGAGCAGGGGCACTGGCTTATCAGCAGCGATGACGGGCAGTTTTTTCTGTTTGAAGCCGACCCGCATCACCCGCAGCGCCAGCGGCTGAAAATGCTGGGCGACCGCAACAGCAACTGTCTGAATCTGTACTACGACGAGCTGGGGCGCATCACGCAAATCAGCGGTGAACAGCAGCGTCCGTGCATCCGTCTGCATTATGAACTGGCGGCGCATCCCCGGCGGGTGACACAGATTTATCAGCATTTCCCTGAGACGGCTCCTTTACTGCTGCGTCGTTACCGCTATGACGAGGCCGGCGACCTGAACGGCGTGTACGACAGCACGGGACACCTGCTGCGCGAGTTTGCTTACGACGAAAACCACTGCATGACCCTGCACCGCCAGCCGGGCGGCGAAGGGTATTATTACCAGTGGAGCTGGTATGAAGGCCCGGATGACGCAGCGTGGCGGGTGACGGGGCACCACACGGACAGCGGTGAACAGTACCGGCTGGCGTGGAGCCTGGCGTCACGCAGGCTGTGCGTGACGGACGGGCTGGGGCGCACGCGTTATCATCAGTGGGACGCGCAGAATCAGGTGACGGCGTACCAGGACGAAGCCGGGCAGGTGACGACGTTCCGCTGGAGCGACGAAGAACGGCTGTTACTGGGAATGACCGATGCGCAGGGCGGCAAATGGCGCTATGTGTATGACCGGCAGGGGCATATCACGGAGACGCACGACCCGCTGGGGCGGGTGGCACAGACACAGTGGCACCCGGTGTGGCACCAGCCGGAAACGGAGGTGGACGCGGCGGGGAACAGCTGGTGCTGTGAGTACGATGAACGCGGCAATCTTCTTGCGGTGACCGACCCGCTGCAGCAGAACACCCGGTATCAGTATGACCGCCACGGCCAGGTGGTGCAGATAACCGATGCGCGCGGGGGGAATAAATACCTTCAGTGGAACGAAGACGGGCAGCTCATGCGGCACACGGACTGTTCCGGCTCGCAGACGGCCTGGTTCTACGACGAACGCACGCGGCTGATACGGATGACAGACGCGCAGAGCCACAGCACGCGCTACGGGTATGACGACAGCGGCCACCTGACGGAGGTGATACTGGCGGACGGCCGCACGGTGAATTACCAGTCGGACGCGGCGGGCAGGCTGGTGAAGTACACCAGCCCGATGGGGAGGATAACGCGCTGGCAGCGGGACGGGCAGGGCCGGGTGCGCAGCCGGACAGACGCGACGGGGCGCAGGACGGCGTTCGGGTACGATGCTTACGGGCGTCTGGTCACGCTGACAAACGAGAACGGAGAAAGCTACCGGTTCCGCCATGACGTGCTGGACCGTCTGGCGGAGCAGATAAATCCGGACGGCTGCCGCCAGACGTACCGCTACAACGCGCTGAACGCGGTCACGGAAGTGGTGTTCACCGGGGACCGGGGCGGTGAAATCCGCCACCGGCTGGCACGTGATGCGGCGGGCCGGCTCACGGCAAAGGAGACAGCCGATAGCCGTACGGAATACGTCCATGATGCGGCAGACCAGTTACTGGAAATCCGCCGCCGACGGTCGGATGCCGGGGAAACAGACGCACCGGAGATTATCCGTTTCAGTTACGACAGACTGGGGCGGATGCTGACTGAGGAGACGGCGCAGGGCGTCCTGACCCATCAGTACGATGAACTCAGCAACCGGACAGCCACCACCTTTCCGGACGGCAGAACGCAGCGTCATCTGTACTACGGCAGCGGCCATCTCCAGCAGATAAATCTGGACCGGGAGGTCATCAGCGAGTTCACTCGTGACGCCCTGCACCGTGAAGTGCTCAGAAGTCAGGGGCGACTGAGCACGCGGCAGCTTTACGACCCCGCCGGGCGGCTGAAGCGCAGGGAGACATACAGCGGGATGCGCGGGGTGGTACCGGAGACGTTCACGGACCGGCAGTACAGCTACAG
>NZ_JBJQLL010000082.1:0-2830 GCF_046486405.1 Escherichia sp. WS338
TACTCCTCCGGCAGAAGCAGAAAAAGCTTATTATGCTTCCATCGGAAACGATGATCTGGCAGCCTGAGTTCACAGATAAAACACTCTCCAGGAAACCCGGGGCGGTTCAAATTGCGTAACTGTCATGCTCTGGATTATTTAATTCTTTCAGTGGGAATTTTTCCTCAAAGGCTTTATTAAGCCGCCCCTGATTTCCTTTTACAGCGAATAAATAATCACCGCCCTGTTTTTGTATCTTCTCTGCGATATCTTTCTGGCACCCCATCGCATCAGTTGTGATAATTTTTCCTTTAATATCCAACATGTTAAGAAGTTCAGGGATAGCTGTGATCTCATTGGATTTCTCATCCGTCCTGATCTGTCCGATGACCAGACTGTGCATTGTTGAGAACGCACTAATGACATGAATCGCTCCCCTGCGGCGACTCTTGTCATAAGAATGCCGGAGCGTTTTTCCATCAATTGCAATAACGTCTTTATCATCTGAAGAATGGCAGTCACGCATCCAGTTAATAAAGCACTCGTGAAATTTTGAAGGACTGATACAGGATACAACTCTGGCAATGGTATCGTGAACAGGAATACCATTTTCAAAATCACCATATTGCTTCAAAAAATCGAGATGTGTTTCCCCAAAATCCTCTATATCTTCCCAGCCTTCTGCACAAGAAATAACGGCACAAATAGTCAACAGTAGAATATCCGACAATTTATGTTCCACTTTCCAGGCTTGTCTGTAATCGGGGATAATAGAAATATGTTCCATCAATTTTTTAAGTTCCATTTTGTTCTCCTTAATTATGTAAGGAGTATTTGACCATGTATACGCAATAAAAAACAGCTTCAGGTAATGAGGAATATCTCAATTTTTAAACATAAAATGCGAATTATTTAGTACAAAAAAGCAGCGTTACGTGATCTTTCCCTGGTTAATCATGGCTGAACACGATATTACGCCAGAAATCACCATTTCCAAAACACAGCGCCGCTATAAAGTCGGCTATGTCAGAGCCCGCCACATAAACAGCAAAACCTACATGACCACGTACTACTCACGACACCCCAGCCTGAACCTCAAGGGCGACTGGCTGAAAGAGGCCGGATTTGATACCGGGCGGGGTGTCACGGTGAAGATTTCGGAGGGGTGCCTGACCATCATCGCTGACAGTGACGAGGTGCAGGAACTGCGGGAGGAACTTTATCAGGTTAAACAGGTGGTTAAGGGGATGCGGAGCGGGATGTTTAGTGTGCTGAACGATAATTAAATAATAAAAAGCCGGGAAGATTTAATTTTCTTTCCGGCTTTGTCTAATTAATTATTCAGGAAATTTTCTATTTTTATATGATGACCATAAGTGAGTGATCGACCAAGAGTTTTCCTTTCCGAGTACAAAACTTTTGGAGATTATCTCAATATCATCAGATATACGCGAAGATATTTCAGAATTATTAATCACCCTGAATGAGTATTTAAATGCCTTTTCTCGCAAGGAATCAATAAACTCAATATCATCATCCTGAAAACTTTCCTTATCTAATGAATTAAACTCACTCATCCAGCAATCATCAAACTCCGGTTCATCTCTTGAGTCTAATGCACTATCAACATTTAATGATTTAAGAAAATCAAAAAATGACGGGGTGGATAAACAGTTATCAATTTCAATTAGCTTATTATTAATCATCACATTAACCCTTGTCCTTTGAGCCAAACCTCTATTAAATCAACAGCCTTGGATGGTGTCACATTAGTACCTAGCGTATAAGTTCCATTTGGAGATTTAACATCAACTCTGATGTCATCTAATTTTGAATACGCTTTTCTGTAAGCATCAAATAACTCTTTATCCGAACCAAGGAAATCACCTTGTCTTGGACCTATCACATCTCGTTCCGCATGATGTAAACGCCAGTGATTATGTTCTGGATTTTCTCCTCTAGGGAATAATGTTGGGCGAGTTTTATCAGATCGGGAAACTTCAAACGGACGTCCTTTAGATTTACGAACCGCAGGAACATGATGTCCAGATTCACTCACGCCCATACACTTCTTCGTTAATCCAAGGGGATCGATCCAGCTTAACGGATTCGGTGCATAAGCATACAGGTTTAACCCGCCTCTTAGCCCTATCGGGTCCGTTACCATGAACCGCCCGACATCCGGATCATAGTACCTGTGCAGATTGTAATGCAGCCCCGTTTCCCTGTCGAGGTACTGTCCCTGGTAGCGCAGGTTCTGCTCCACCCCGCCGTGGTCCTTCTCCTGTATCGTGTTACCCCAGACCTGATACCCCGTCTCCCACACGATTTTCCCGTCACTGTCCGTCATCTCCAGGGCAAGATTACGAAAGCCCGCACCCCGCAAGGACTGACGCCAGATAGTTTCTGTCCATGGCTGCTTTTCGCATCTTACGTCTTAACCCTGCCTTGAATACCTTATCATTCGTCAAAATATTAATAGCGATGTGCCGTATCCCTGAAAATAATTCTGCTGCATTTCCTCTTCTTATTTTGCAGTCGTCTTCATTCATTACCACGTCCAGACGCCAGTGCAGCTTATTCTCCACGTGCCAGTGATTTCGGATCGCTGTGGCGAACTTTTCTGCGGTTAAATCAGCAGAACTGATATAATATCTGACCGTCATTTCTGGCTCTTTCTTTTGTTCTGCTATTATGGACCGAAAGGAGACTGCCACGCATAATTTCTTCAGACCTTTCCATTCAAACGTGAAATCAATAAGTTCATCAGGGACATCACAAACAATATGAAGACGGGTTTCTTCTCTGCCGTGACTCTTTTCACTAATTGAGTAACTGTCGTGCTCTGGAT
>NZ_JBJQLL010000083.1:0-2729 GCF_046486405.1 Escherichia sp. WS338
TTTATAACCGACACCAACGATGAAACTGTTGGTACGCCAGTCACCGCTGCCGGAGCCTTCATAAGCGACGTCAACGGCCACGGATTCGGTCGGGTTAAACTGCACGCCAGCCCCCCACGCCAGAGACGTGTTGCTGTGGCGACCGTCATCACTTCCGGTCAGCACATCGTGCTTTTTCCCCTTGTTGTCAGTTACGCGGAGATAATCCCCGGAGAAAGTCGACACACGGCTGTAAGCCACACCCGCCATCGCATACGCGCTGAACCATTCATTCACGCGCACAGACGGCCCCGCCATTACGCTGAACCAGCGGTTACGAACGGAATCTTCATGCCAGCGGGTATCGCTGTAACGGGTCAGCTGGCGATTCTTGTCTCCTGCATAGCTGAATGACGTCACCAGCCCCAGTGTGTCCGTAAACTCATAACGGTATTTCACGTTAATCCCGTTCAGATCATCACTGCCGGGGACGTTCGTCGAGGCATGAAGATACCCCGCGCTCAGCGTGGACTGATGTTCAGACGCCCATGCAGGCGCACCGGATACGGCCAGACAAATGGCTGCGGACAAAATTGCTGCACAAACTTTACGCATAATTACCTCTCGCTTTTCTGCAATAAAAAAGGCGTCATTCCTGACGCCCTTTATTGGGGTTATAAATATTTCAACGAATACTGATGCCGGAAGCGGCTTTTTTGGTCACAATCACCGTACAGTCGGTGATATTGCCTGCCCCCTGATTGCCTTTCTGGAAAATCTTAAACTCCAGAGTGACGCTTCCCCTGCCACTCGGCATATCAATAACTGCACTGTAACTACCGGGAATGGCCCCTTTAGTTTCTCTGGATGCGATTAATACGCCGTTTTTGCGAACTTCAAAACCATAACCCGTGTATCTTGTACCTCCCGGGTTATTACCACTTCCCGGATCGCTATACGCTATTCCGTTAAAGATAATGGGCGGAATAATGATTTGACGGTCAAAGTTATGATCATCGCTGATGGTGACTGTAACCGTCCCGTTTGGTGTTTCCGTATTACCCCACGTACCAGCCTGTTTCGGGAATGATTTGGATACAGCTTTAACGAAGTCACCTCTGACCTGAGTCGCCTCCAGCATGCCCTTAATCGTACAGTTTTCATTTACCGTGACATTGTTGAGCGTCCCGGCGTTCGCATTCACACTGCCACTGATATCCGCATTTTTAGCGGTCAGCTTTCCGTCCGGTGTCAGGGAAAATGCCGGCGGATTTCCACCGCTGGTAATGGTGGGAGCCGTCAGGCGTTTCAGGAACACGTCATTCATGAATATCTGATCACCCTGACCAACAAACATCGGTTTTGTGTTGCCATTTGCAGGATTAATCATCGCAATCCTGTCTGCCGCCAGCAGCACCTGACTCTGCATGCCGTCGGGGGTGTTCTCAATACCGGCACCGATACCCGCGATATAAAGGCGTCCGTCCTGCATCTGCTGCAGCTTCACAGCCCACATGCTGTTCAGATTATTATTTGTATCAACCTGAACCTTCTGTATCTGCTGGATCGCTGCACTCTGGTCTTCCAGTTTCTTATTGACGGTCTGCGTGATTTCATTGCTGACATCCGTAATGGACGTCCTGATTTCAGCCAGGTCAGGCGCAAGCTGACCGTTATCAATCTGCGTCCACAGCTCCTGAGCCAGATGGGTTTTCCCTATCTCGCCTTTGAAAAAATCCAGATAACCGGATGCATCATCACTCGGCTGACCAACAGCCTCCACGAATGCCGATTTGCCAACGGTGTTCACACTGCGGATATAAAAGTAATAATCATGGCCCGGTTTGATATTGATACTGGCAGCTATCCAGTACAGCGCCGTACCAAGATAGCGGGCTGTGGTTTCAACCTGCCTGATATCCGCAATCCGCTTTTCCGAGAACCAGAACTCAAACTGTACCGTCGGATCATAAACGGCAAGATGCGGCGTTGCGGTTATCTGAAAATAGCCCGGCGTCAGCTCAATCCGCGACGGTGCTGCCGGTGCGGCAATCCGGAACGATACCGATGCCGGATCGCCCTGCTGCCCCCACGCATTTACCGCCCGGACTGTCAGCCTGTAGTTCCCTGGCGCCAGTTGCGTGAAGCGGTATGTGGTTTCCGTCGTCCGGGCCGTGCTGACCAGCCGCTCACTGCCGTCGTCTGCTGCCACGGTCAGGCGAAGCAGGAAGCTCACGCCCTTCACCACCTTCGGCGTGTCCCAGCGCGCCAGCACCTGGTATTCCCCGCTGTCTGCGGTGACTTCGGCGGTCAGGTGCTGCACCGCTGGCGGCGTGACACCATTTACCGTGCCGCTCTGGTCGCCGTCAAAGTGCGCCCCGTTATCCACGATGGCCTCTTTTTCCGGCACATGCTGCACGGCAGTGATGGCATACGTGCCGTCGTCGTTCTCACGGATACTCACGCAGCGGAACAGGCGCTGGCGCAGCGTCGGCAGCTTCAGCCCCCACACGCTGTATTCAGCAACACCGTCAGGAACCCGGCTCACTTTTACCTTCACGCCGTCGGTGACGGACTGAACCTCCACGCTGACCGGATTACCCTGACCGTCAACCAGGCTTATCAGCGTGGTACCGGAGGATGGCAGCGTGATTTCACGGTCGAGCGTCAGCGTCCGGGTCTGGCTGTTTACCGCCAGCACGCGCCCGCCGGTGCGGATACCGGCATAGTCATCATCGCAGATTTCAATG
>NZ_JBJQLL010000084.1:0-2679 GCF_046486405.1 Escherichia sp. WS338
TACCGAAGAGGCGCAGAAGGCTTACGAACGGCTGCAGACGCCGCTGGAGAAATATACCGCCCGTCAGGAAGAACTGAACAAGGCACTGAAAGACGGGAAAATCCTGCAGGCGGATTACAACACGCTGATGGCGGCGGCGAAAAAGGATTATGAAGCGACGCTGAAAAAGCCGAAACAGTCCGGCGTGAAGGTGTCTGCGGGCGATCGTCAGGAAGACAGTGCTCATGCTGCCCTGCTGACGCTTCAGGCAGAACTCCGGACGCTGGAGAAGCATGCCGGAGCGAATGAGAAAATCAGCCAGCAGCGCCGGGATTTGTGGAAGGCAGAAAGTCAGTTCGCGGTACTGGAGGAGGCGGCACAACGTCGCCAGCTGTCCGCACAGGAGAAATCCCTGCTGGCGCATAAAGATGAGACGCTGGAGTACAAACGCCAGCTGGCTGCACTTGGCGATAAGGTCACGTATCAGGAGCGCCTGAACGCGCTGGCGCAGCAAGCGGATAAATTCGCACAGCAGCAACGGGCAAAACGGGCCGCTATTGATGCGAAAAGCCGGGGGTTGACTGACCGGCAGGCAGAACGGGAAGCCACGGAACAGCGCCTGAAGGAACAGTATGGCGATAATCATCTGGCGCTGAATAACGTCATGTCAGAGCAGAAAAAGACCTGGGCGGCTGAAGACCTGCTTCGCGGGAGCTGGATGGCAGGCCTCAGGTCCGGCTGGAGCGAGTGGAAAGAGAGTGCCACGGACAGTATGTTGCAGGTTAAAAGTGCAGCCACGCAGACCTTTGATGGTATTGCGCAGAATATGGCGGCGATGCTGACCGGCAGTGAGCAGAACTGGCGCAGCTTCACCCGTTCCGTGCTGTCCATGATGACAGAAATTCTGCTTAAGCAGGCAATGGTGGGGATTGTCGGGAGTATCGGCAGCGCCATTGGCGGTGCTGTTGGTGGCGGCGAATCCGCGTCAGGCGGTACAGCCATTCAGGCAGCTGCGGCGAAATTCCATTTTGCGACCGGAGGATTTACGGGAACCGGCGGCAAATATGAGCCAGCGGGGATTGTTCATCGTGGTGAATTTGTCTTCACGAAGGAGGCTACCAGCCGGATTGGTGTCGGCAACCTGTACCGCCTGATGCGGGGCTATGCGGAAGGTGGTTATGTGGGCGGTGCCGGAAGTCCGGCGCAGATGCGGCGGGCTGAAGGCATTAATTTTAATCAGAACAATCACGTGGTGATTCAGAACGACGGTACGAATGGTCTGCCAGGTCCACAGATGATGAAGGCAGTGTATGACATGGCCCGCAAGGGTGCCCGTGATGAAATTCAGACACAGATGCGTGATGGTGGCCTGTTCTCCGGAGGTGGACGATGAAGACCTTCCGCTGGAAAGTGAAACCCGGTATGGATGTGGCTTCGGTCCCTTCTGTAAGAAAGGTGCGCTTTGGTGATGGCTATTCCCAGCGAGCGCCTGCCGGGCTGAATGCCAACCTGAAAACGTACAGCGTGACGCTTTCTGTCCCCCGTGAGGAGGCCACGGTACTGGAGTCGTTTCTGGAAGAGCACGGGGGCTGGAAAGCCTTTCTGTGGACGCCGCCTTATGAGTGGCGGCAGATAAAGGTGACCTGCGCAAAATGGTCGTCGCGGGTCAGTATGCTGCGTGTTGAGTTCAGCGCAGAGTTTGAACAGGTGGTGAACTGATGCAGGATATCCGGCAGGAAACACTGAATGAATGCACCCGTGCGGAGCAGTCGGCCAGCGTGGTGCTCTGGGAAATCGACCTGACAGAGGTCGGTGGAGAACGTTATTTTTTCTGTAATGAGCAGAACGAAAAAGGTGAGCCGGTCACCTGGCAGGGGCGACAGTATCAGCCGTATCCCATTCAGGGGAGTGGTTTTGAACTGAATGGCAAAGGCACCAGTACGCGCCCCACGCTGACGGTTTCTAACCTGTACGGTATGGTCACCGGTATGGTGGAAGATCTGCAGAGTCTGGTCGGCGGAACGGTGGTCCGGCGTAAGGTTTACGCCCGTTTTCTGGATGCGGTGAACTTCGTCAACGGAAACAGTGACGCCGATCCGGAGCAGGAGGTGATCAGCCGCTGGCGCATCGAGCAGTGCAGCGAACTGAGCGCGGTGAGTGCCTCCTTTGTACTGTCCACGCCGACGGAAACGGATGGCGCTGTTTTTCCGGGGCGTATCATGCTGGCCAACACCTGCACCTGGACCTATCGCGGCGATGAGTGCGGTTATCACGGTCCGGCAGTCGCTGATGAATATGACCAGCCGACGTCCGATATCACGAAGGATAAATGCAGCAAATGCCTGAGCGGCTGTAAGTTTCGCAATAACGTCGGCAATTTTGGCGGCTTCCTTTCCATTAACAAACTTTCGCAGTAAATACCATGACAGAGACAGAATCAGCGATTCTGGCGCACGCCCGGCGATGTGCGCCAGCGGAGTCGTGCGGCTTCGTGGTGAGAGCGCCGGAGGGGGAAAGATATTTTCCCTGCGTGAATATTTCCGGTGAGCCGGAGGATTATTTCCGGATGGCTCCGGAGGACTGGCTGCAGGCAGAGATGCAGGGTGAGATTGTGGCGCTGGTCCACAGCCACCCCGGTGGTCTGCCCTGGCTGAGTGAGGCCGACCGGCGGCTGCAGGTGCAGAGTGATTTGCCGTGGTG
>NZ_JBJQLL010000085.1:0-2583 GCF_046486405.1 Escherichia sp. WS338
CGACAGCCGGGGCCGCACTGTCGATTTTTATCTCTCCTCCCGTCGTAACAGCAAAGCTGCATACCGGTTTCTGGGTAAAATCCTCAACAACGTGAAGAAGTGGCAGATCCCGCGATTCATCAACACGGATAAAGCGCCCGCCTATGGTCGCGCGCTTGCTCTGCTCAAACGCGAAGGCCGGTGCCCGTCTGACGTTGAACACCGACAGATTAAGTACCGGAACAACGTGATTGAATGCGATCATGGCAAACTGAAACGGATAATCGGCGCCACGCTGGGATTTAAATCCATGAAGACGGCTTACGCCACCATCAAAGGTATTGAGGTGATGCGTGCACTACGCAAAGGCCAGGCCTCAGCATTTTATTATGGTGATCCCCTGGGCGAAATGCGCCTGGTAAGCAGAGTTTTTGAAATGTAAGGCCTTTGAATAAGACAAAAGGCTGCCTCATCGCTAACTTTGCAACAGTGCCTTCCTCCATTGGTTGACGAAGCCGACGAAGGCCGCCGCCGGCATCGGCCTGGCGAACAGGAAACCCTGCACCGTGTCGCAACCCGCCTGCCGCAACCACGCAAGGCAGTCGGGTGTTTCCACACCCTCGGCTACCACCTCCATTGTCGTTTTCAGAAGACGGCTGCACTGAACGTCAGAAGCCGACTGCACTATAGCAGCGGAGGGGTTGGATCCATCAGGCAACGACGGGCTGCTGCCGGCCATCAGCGGACGCAGGGAGGACTTTCCGCAACCGGCCGTTCGATGCGGCACCGATGGCCTTCGCGCAGGGGTAGTGAATCCGCCAGGATTGACTTGCGCTGCCCTACCTCTCACTAGTGAGGGGCGGCAGCGCATCAAGCGGTGAGCGCACTCCGGCACCGCCAACTTTCAGCACATGCGTGTAAATCATCGTCGTAGAGACGTCGGAATGGCCGAGCAGATCCTGCACGGTTCGAATGTCGTAACCGCTGCGGAGCAAGGCCGTCGCGAACGAGTGGCGGAGGGTGTGCGGTGTGGCGGGCTTCGTGATGCCTGCTTGTTCTACGGCACGTTTGAAGGCGCGCTGAAAGGTCTGGTCATACATGTGATGGCGACGCACGACACCGCTCCGTGGATCGGTCGAATGCGTGTGCTGCGCAAAAACCCAGAACCACGGCCAGGAATGCCCGGCGCGCGGATACTTCCGCTCAAGGGCGTCGGGAAGCGCAACGCCGCTGCGGCCCTCGGCCTGGTCCTTCAGCCACCATGCCCGTGCACGCGACAGCTGCTCGCGCAGGCTGGGTGCCAAGCTCTCGGGTAACATCAAGGCCCGATCCTTGGAGCCCTTGCCCTCCCGCACGATGATCGTGCCGTGATCGAAATCCAGATCCTTGACCCGCAGTTGCAAACCCTCACTGATCCGCATGCCCGTTCCATACAGAAGCTGGGCGAACAAACGATGCTCGCCTTCCAGAAAACCGAGGATGCGAACCACTTCATCCGGGGTCAGCACCACCGGCAAGCGCCGCGACGGCCGAGGTCTTCCGATCTCCTGAAGCCAGGGCAGATCCGTGCACAGCACCTTGCCGTAGAAGAACAGCAAGGCCGCCAATGCCTGACGATGCGTGGAGACCGAAACCTTGCGCTCGTTCGCCAGCCAGGACAGAAATGCCTCGACTTCGCTGCTGCCCAAGGTTGCCGGGTGACGCACACCGTGGAAACGGATGAAGGCACGAACCCAGTGGACATAAGCCTGTTCGGTTCGTAAACTGTAATGCAAGTAGCGTATGCGCTCACGCAACTGGTCCAGAACCTTGACCGAACGCAGCGGTGGTAACGGCGCAGTGGCGGTTTTCATGGCTTGTTATGACTGTTTTTTTGTACAGTCTATGCCTCGGGCATCCAAGCAGCAAGCGCGTTACGCCGTGGGTCGATGTTTGATGTTATGGAGCAGCAACGATGTTACGCAGCAGGGCAGTCGCCCTAAAACAAAGTTAGCCATTAAGGGAGTTAAATTGAAAATATCATTGATTTCTGCAGTGTCAGAAAATGGCGTAATCGGTAGTGGTCCTGATATCCCGTGGTCAGTAAAAGGTGAGCAACTACTCTTTAAAGCGCTCACATATAATCAATGGCTCCTTGTCGGAAGAAAAACATTTGACTCTATGGGTGTTCTTCCAAATCGCAAATATGCAGTAGTGTCAAAGAACGGAATTTCAAGCTCAAATGAAAACGTCCTAGTTTTTCCTTCAATAGAAAATGCTTTGAAAGAGCTATCAAAAGTTACAGATCATGTATATGTCTCTGGCGGGGGTCAAATCTATAATAGCCTTATTGAAAAAGCAGATATAATTCATTTGTCTACTGTTCACGTTGAAGTCGAAGGTGATATCAAATTCCCTATAATGCCTGAGAATTTCAATTTGGTTTTTGAACAGTTTTTTATGTCTAATATAAATTATACATACCAGATTTGGAAAAAAGGCTAACAATGCGTTGGGCACTGTTGCAAATAGTCGGTGGTGATAAACTTATCATCCCCTTTTGCTGATGGAGCTGCACATGAACCCATTCAAAGGCCGGCATTTTCAGCGTGACATCATTCTGTG
>NZ_JBJQLL010000086.1:0-2524 GCF_046486405.1 Escherichia sp. WS338
AGACAGTGCTCATGCTGCCCTGCTGACGCTTCAGGCAGAACTCCGGACGCTGGAGAAGCATGCCGGAGCGAATGAGAAAATCAGCCAGCAGCGCCGGGATTTGTGGAAGGCGGAGAGTCAGTTCGCGGTACTGGAGGAGGCGGCGCAACGTCGCCAGCTGTCTGCACAGGAGAAATCCCTGCTGGCGCATAAAGATGAGACGCTGGAGTACAAACGCCAGCTGGCTGCACTTGGCGACAAGGTTACGTATCAGGAGCGCCTGAACGCGCTGGCGCAGCAGGCGGATAAATTCGCACAGCAGCAACGGGCAAAACGGGCCGCCATTGATGCGAAAAGCCGGGGGCTGACTGACCGGCAGGCAGAACGGGAAGCCACGGAACAGCGCCTGAAGGAACAGTATGGCGATAATCCGCTGGCGCTGAATAACGTCATGTCAGAGCAGAAAAAGACCTGGGCGGCTGAAGACCAGCTTCGCGGGAGCTGGATGGCAGGCCTGAAGTCCGGCTGGAGTGAGTGGGAAGAGAGCGCCACGGACAGTATGTCGCAGGTTAAAAGTGCAGCCACGCAGACCTTTGATGGTATTGCACAGAATATGGCGGCGATGCTGACCGGCAGTGAGCAGAACTGGCGCAGCTTCACCCGTTCCGTGCTGTCCATGATGACAGAAATTCTGCTTAAGCAGGCAATGGTGGGGATTGTCGGGAGTATCGGCAGCGCCATTGGCGGTGCTGCCAGTGGTGGAGCATCCGCGTCAGGCGGTACAGCCATTCAGGCCGCTGCGGCGAAATTCCATTTTGCGACCGGGGGATTTACGGGAACCGGCGGCAAATATGAGCCAGCGGGGATTGTTCACCGTGGTGAATTTGTCTTCACGAAGGAGGCAACCAGCCGGATTGGCGTGGGGAATCTTTACCGGCTGATGCGCGGCTATGCCACCGGCGGTTATGTCGGTACACCGGGCAGCATGGCAGACAGCCGGTCGCAGGCGTCCGGGACGTTTGAGCAGAATAACCATGTGGTGATTAACAACGACGGCACGAACGGGCAGATAGGTCCGGCTGCTCTGAAGGCGGTGTATGACATGGCCCGCAAGGGTGCCCGTGATGAAATTCAGACACAGATGCGTGATGGTGGCCTGTTCTCCGGAGGTGGACGATGAAGACCTTCCGCTGGAAAGTGAAACCCGGTATGGATGTGGCTTCGGTCCCTTCTGTAAGAAAGGTGCGCTTTGGTGATGGCTATTCTCAGCGAGCGCCTGCCGGGCTGAATGCTAACCTGAAAACGTACAGCGTGACGCTTTCTGTCCCCCGTGAGGAGGCCACGGTACTGGAGTCGTTTCTGGAAGAGCACGGGGGCTGGAAAGCCTTTCTGTGGACGCCGCCTTATGAGTGGCGGCAGATAAAGGTGACCTGCGCAAAATGGTCGTCGCGGGTCAGTATGTTGCGTGTTGAGTTCAGCGCAGAGTTTGAACAGGTGGTGAACTGATGCAGGATATCCGGCAGGAAACACTGAATGAATGCACCCGTGCGGAGCAGTCGGCCAGCGTGGTGCTCTGGGAAATCGACCTGACAGAGGTCGGTGGAGAACGTTATTTTTTCTGTAATGAGCAGAACGAAAAAGGTGAGCCGGTCACCTGGCAGGGGCGACAGTATCAGCCGTATCCCATTCAGGGGAGCGGTTTTGAACTGAATGGCAAAGGCACCAGTACGCGCCCCACGCTGACGGTTTCTAACCTGTACGGTATGGTCACCGGGATGGCGGAAGATATGCAGAGTCTGGTCGGCGGAACGGTGGTCCGGCGTAAGGTTTACGCCCGTTTTCTGGATGCGGTGAACTTCGTCAACGGAAACAGTTACGCCGATCCGGAGCAGGAGGTGATCAGCCGCTGGCGCATTGAGCAGTGCAGCGAACTGAGCGCGGTGAGTGCCTCCTTTGTACTGTCCACGCCGACGGAAACGGATGGCGCTGTTTTTCCGGGACGTATCATGCTGGCCAACACCTGCACCTGGACCTATCGCGGTGACGAGTGCGGTTATAGCGGTCCGGCTGTCGCGGATGAATATGACCAGCCAACGTCCGATATCACGAAGGATAAATGCAGCAAATGCCTGAGCGGTTGTAAGTTCCGCAATAACGTCGGCAACTTTGGCGGCTTCCTTTCCATTAACAAACTTTCGCAGTAAATCCCATGACACAGACAGAATCAGCGATTCTGGCGCACGCCCGGCGATGTGCGCCAGCGGAGTCGTGCGGCTTCGTGGTAAGCACGCCGGAGGGGGAAAGATATTTTCCCTGCGTGAATATCTCCGGTGAGCCGGAGGCGTATTTCCGTATGTCGCCGGAAGACTGGCTGCAGGCAGAAATGCAGGGTGAGATTGTGGCGCTGGTCCACAGCCACCCCGGTGGTCTGCCTTGGCTGAGTGAGGCCGACCGGCGGCTGCAGGTGCAGAGTGATTTGCCGTGGTGGCTGGTCTGCCGGGGGACGATTCATAAGTTCCGCTGTGTGCCGCATCTCACCGGGCGG
>NZ_JBJQLL010000087.1:0-2345 GCF_046486405.1 Escherichia sp. WS338
CCGCTGTGTGAGTATCCGTGAGAACGATGACGGCACGTATGCCATCACTGCCGTGCAGCATGTACCGGAAAAAGAGGCCATCGTGGATAACGGGGCGCACTTTGACGGCGACCAGAGCGGCACGGTGAATGGTGTCACGCCGCCAGCGGTGCAGCACCTGACCGCCGAAGTCACCGCAGACAGCGGGGAATATCAGGTGCTGGCGCGCTGGGACACGCCGAAGGTGGTGAAGGGCGTGAGCTTCCTGCTCCGTCTGACCGTAACAGCGGATGACGGCAGTGAGCGGCTGGTCAGCACGGCCCGGACGACGGAAACCACATACCGCTTCACGCAACTGGCGCTGGGGAACTACAGGCTGACTGTCCGGGCTGTAAATGCGTGGGGACAGCAGGGCGAGCCGGCATCGGTATCGTTCCGGATTGCCGCACCGGCAGCGCCGTCTCGGATTGAGCTGACACCGGGCTATTTTCAGATAACCGCCACGCCGCATCTTGCGGTTTATGATCCGACGGTACAATTTGAGTTCTGGTTCTCGGAAACGCGGATTACCGATATCAGGCAGGTTGAAACCACAGCCCGCTACCTTGGCACGGGGCTGTACTGGATAGCCGCCAGTATCAATATCAAACCGGGCCATGATTATTACTTTTATATCCGCAGTGTGAACACCGTTGGCAAATCGGCATTCGTGGAGGCCGTCGGTCGGGCGAGCGATGATGCGGAAGGTTACCTGGATTTTTTCAAAGGCAAGATAACCGAATCCCATCTTGGTAAAGAGCTGCTGGAAAAAGTCGACCTGACGGAGGATAACGCCAGCAAACTGGAGCAGTTTTCGAAAGAGTGGAAGGATGCCAACGATAAATGGAATGCCATGTGGGCTGTCAAAATTGAGCAGACCAAAGACGGCAAACATTATGTCGCGGGTATTGGCCTCAGTATGGAGGACACGGAGGAAGGCAAACTGAGCCAGTTTCTGGTTGCCGCTAACCGTATCGCGTTTATTGACCCGGCAAACGGGAATGAAACGCCGATGTTTGTGGCGCAGGGCAATCAGATATTCATGAACGACGTGTTCCTGAAACGCCTGACGGCCCCCACCATTACCAGTGGTGGAAATCCACCGGCATTTTCCCTGACACCGGATGGGCGGCTGACGGCGAAAAATGCCGATATCAGCGGTAACGTGAATGCGAACTCCGGGACGCTCAACAACGTCACGATTAACGAGAACTGTCGGGTTCTGGGAAAACTGTCCGCGAACCAGATTGAAGGCGATCTCGTTAAAACAGTGGGCAAAGCTTTCCCCCGGGACTCCCGTGCACCGGAACGGTGGCCATCAGGGACCATTACCGTCAGGATTTATGACGATCAGCCGTTTGACCGGCAGATTGTTATTCCGGCGGTGGCATTCAGCGGTGCTAAACATGAGAGAGAGCATACTGATATTTACTCCTCATGCCGCCTGATAGTGAAGAAAAATGGTGCTGAAATTTATAACCGTACCGCGCTGGATAATACGCTGATTTACAGTGGTGTTATTGATATGCCAGCTGGTCACGGCCACATGACGCTGGAGTTTTCGGTGTCAGCATGGCTGGTAAATGACTGGTATCCCACAGCAAGTATCAGCGATTTGCTGGTTGTGGTGATGAAGAAAGCCACCGCAGGCATCAGTATCAGCTGAATTTTATAACCCATATACGGGCGCCAGAAATGGCGCCTTTTTTATTGCAGAAAAGCGAGAGGTAATTATGCGTAAAGTTTGTGCAGCCATTTTGTCCGCAGCCATCTGTCTGGCCGTATCCGGTGCGCCTGCATGGGCGTCTGAGCAGCAGGCCACACTGAGCGCAGGGTATCTTCATGCCCGTACGAACGCTCCCGGCAGCGAAAATCTGAACGGGATTAACGTGAAATACCGTTATGAGTTTACGGACACGCTGGGGCTGATTACGTCATTCAGTTATGCCAACGCTGAAGATGAGCAAAAAACGCATTACAGCGATACCCGCTGGCATGAGGATTCCGTGCGTAATCGCTGGTTCAGCGTGATGGCGGGGCCGTCTGTGCGCGTGAATGAATGGTTCAGCGCGTATGCGATGGCGGGTATGGCTTACAGCCGTGTGTCGACTTTCTCCGGGGATTATATCCGCGTAACTGACAACAAGGGGAAAACGCACGATGTGCTGACCGGAAGTGATGACGGTCGCCACAGCAACACGTCTCTGGCGTGGGGAGCTGGCGTGCAGTTTAACCCGACCGAATCCGTGGCCGTTGACGTCGCTTATGAAGGCTCCGGCAGCGGTGACTGGCGTACCAACAGTTTCATCGTTGGTGTCGGTTATAAA
>NZ_JBJQLL010000088.1:0-2276 GCF_046486405.1 Escherichia sp. WS338
TTTTCCATCAATTGCAATAACGTCTTTATCATCTGAAGAATGGCAGTCACGCATCCAGTTAATAAAGCACTCGTGAAATTTTGAAGGACTGATACAGGATACAACTCTGGCGATGGTATCGTGAACAGGAATACCATTTTAAAAATCACCATATTGTTTTAAAAAATCGAGATGTGTTTCCCCAAAATCCTCTATATCTTCCCAACCATCTGCACCAGAAATAACGGCACAAATAGTCAACAGTAGAATATCCGACAATTTATGTTCCACTTTTCCAGGATTGTCTGTAATCGGGAATAACAGAAATATGTTCCATCAATTTTTTAAGTACCATTTTGTTCTCCTTAATTATGTAAGGAGTATTTGATCATGTATAAGCAATAAAAAACAGCTTTAGGTAATGAGGAATATCTCAATTTTTAAACATAAAATGCGAATTGTCTAGTACAAAAAAGCAGCGTTACGTGATCTTTCCCTGAGAGGTACAGGAACTGCGGGAGGAACTTTATCAGGTTAAACAGGGGTTAAGGGGATGCGGAACGGGATGTTTAGTGTGCTGAACGAAAGCTAAATAATAAAAAAGCCGGGAAGATCTTATCTTTCCCGGCCATCTTGCCATACATTAATTATTTATGAATATAATATAACTGAACATCATATTCATTATCACTTAAAACTATTAGTCGATCGGGAAATGTAAATGCTAATGAAAGATCATATGTTTCATTTATCGAAAACAAACTCAATATGAAATTTGAAAAATTTTCGACATGAAGAGATATGCAAACATCTCCATTATAGAATATATTGCAAAGAATATCTTTTTTCACATTCAGTGTACTTTCAACATCTCTCGCTAGATCATTAATATTTAAAGGTAAATTGAAAACTCTCCTTTCAATAATATTATCGGTTTTATTTATTGCCATTAGCATTTCTCGATGCCACATGAAGTCATTCTTACGTAAGAATGATACATCAAAGGAAGTGACACCATTTAATTTAGAAGCATAATCTTTTGCTCTAATTAAATTTAATTTATCTTCAAGGCTAATTTTCATAATATATATGATGATCCTTAGTTACAGGGTCATTGATCTTCTGATATCTATCACTTTTGAAATCGTATGTTCTAGGATCAGCGCCCGGTTTAGGTTGTCCTGCATGTGCGTGAGGGCCAGGTGCCCTAGGATCTGCCGTGTGCTCGACTACAACTTTCTTACGTCCGTAGGCATCTGTATATTCATAATATCGCCCATGAGACCCTAAATCTTCCGAATATTTATAATTTGTTTGTCCCCTTCTTCTAGGATCATTTCCAACGGTCCATTGCCTATTAGGTTGCTGTGAACGAGGTATGCCCGCAAGATCTTTTGCTTTATTTAGTGCCTGACGACGGTTTCTTAATTCACCACATTTAAGACCAAGCGGATCTATCCAGCTTACTGGATTAGGCGCGTAAGCATATAAGTTTAGCCCCCCCGCCAGCCCTATCGGGTCGGGTTACGTAAATGTTCCACAGTCCGAGTCGTAGTACCTCAGAAGGTTGCAGTGCAATCCCGCCTTGCGACATCAAGGCATAGTTTCAGAAAAAGTAAGGAGCAATCACCATACCCCAATTCACTGGGTGCTAAATAATATCTGGTAACATCCCTTACTTCAATTCTATTTCATTACAACTTCTTTACTTTCCATATTCTTTGCGCAGCTAAAAAAGATACTCCTTTGAACCAAGACGCACATTCAATAACTTGTTCCCATGAATATATTTTATGTGAGCTAAATTTTATCGATTCATCTTGGTTCATTATCTCAATAAAATAATATCCTTTATTATAATCTCTTTTTTCTATTCTATCTTCAGCTCTTGCCGAACGTATAGAAATAACACAATCATCTAATAAACAAAATCTTTTCTTTATAATCGCATCATCTTGGTTCCATGGATTTGTACTTGCCATTTGTTCTGATTGTTTCAGCTCATTCACTACTGTATACCAAATAGCTTCGGTATCACTTGCCTTTGCATTCTCTCTATCAGACTCGGATCTAAATATAATTTTGTCCATTTTAATAATCCAAATGTAAATTACTTAAAATACCCTCTGCCTCATTCCAGGCATTGACATGGGAACCCAGGGAAAGATTACGAAAGCCCGCTCCCAGCAAGGACTGACGCCAGATAGTTTCTGTCCATGGCTGCTTTTCGCATCTTACGTCTTAACCCTGCCTTGAATACCTTATCATTCGTCAAAATATTAATAGCGATGTGCCGT
>NZ_JBJQLL010000089.1:0-2208 GCF_046486405.1 Escherichia sp. WS338
GCTGGCTGCGCGTGCTGAGTCTGCAGCATCAGTCGCATGGGTTGCCGCCTCACGGGCAGATGTGCCGGCATCGCTGGCTGACTTCTTTGCGGCTGCCGTGTTCTGTGCCACCACGGACGCGTTACGCGCCACCTCTTCCACCATCAGTTCAAAACGTCGCAATGCCTCCGGACGGGCATCATCCTCCGTCATGGCACCGAGAAAATCATTCAGCGTACCGGGTTGGGAATCTTCATACACGGTGATGGTCCCGGCATGTGACGGCGGGAATCCTTCCACCAACAGAATAACGCTGTACTGACCGTACTCAACGTCCATGCTGTAACGCCCGGCTTCATCCGGATTTTCTGAGGCCAGCGTGTTCACCACCACCGTGGTGCTGTTACGTTTTGCTTTCAGCTGGATTGTGCAGTTCTGAACCGGTTTTCCTGTGCCGTCTTTCAGTACACCTGAAATCTTTACTGCCATATTCACCCCACAAAAAAGCCCGCCTGAACCGGCGGGCTGTCATAACACTGTGTTACCTGGCTAATCAGAACTTATAACCGACGCCCACGATGAAACCGTCAGTGCGCCAGTCGCCACTGCCGGAGCCTTCATAAGCAATATCAATGGCCACGGATTCGGTCGGGTTAAACTGCACGCCAGCCCCCCACGCCAGAGACGTGTTGCTGTGGCGACCGTCATCACTGCCGGTCAGCACATCGTGCGTTTTCCCCTTGCTGTCGGTCACCTGCAGATAATCCCCGGAAAAAGTCGACACACGGCTGTAAGCCACGCCCGCCATCGCATACGCACTGAACCATTCATTCACGCGCACAGAGGGCCCCGCCATCACGCTGAACCAGCGGTTACGCACTGAATCTTCATGCCAGCGGGTATCGCTGTAACGGGTAAGCTGGCGATTCTTGTCTCCTGCATAGCTGAATGACGTCACCATCCCCAGCGTATCCGTAAACTCATAACGGTATTTCACGTTAATCCCGTTCAGATCATCGCTGCCGGGAACGTTGGTCGAGGCATGAAGATACCCCGCGCTCAGCGTGGACTGATGTTCAGACGCCCATGCAGGCGCACCGGATACGGCCAGACAAATGGCTGCGGACAAAATGGCTGCACAAACTTTACGCATAATTACCTCTCGCTTTTCTGCAATAAAAAAGGCGCCATTTCTGGCGCCCGTATTGGGGTTATAAAAATTTCAACTGATACTGATACCGGATGCGGCTTTTTTCGTGACAGAGACCATTAAATCACTGATCCATGTTCTGGGCTCTCCACTGCCGCTCGACTGAACTTCAAATGTTAATATTACATCTCCGTCCCCCACTGGCATATCAATGATATTGCTGTACACGACTGTTGTCCTTTTCGAACCACTAGTGGATTTGTCATAGATTACATTGCCATTTTTGCGCACAATTAATCTGCAGGTATCGTAGATATTAGCGCCATCATTTTTACTAAAATATGGTGGTGCACCGTACATGATTGGTTGAATTATAATCTGCCTGTCAAAGGCATGATCGTCCTTAATATGAACGGTAAGTGAACCCTGTGGGTATTCTCCGGGGTGCGGAAATCGATGCCCTGTCGTTTTTACAAAATCACCACGCACCTGGTTAGCATCAAGCATCCCCTTAATAGTACAGCTCTCATTAATCGTGACGTTGTTGAGCGTCCCGGCGTTCGCATTCACACTGCCACTGATATCTGCATTTTTAGCGGTCAGCTTTCCGTCTGGTGTCAGGGAAAATGCCGGAGGATTACCGCCACTGGTAATGGTGGGGGCCGTCAGGCGTTTCAGGAACACGTCGTTCATGAATATCTGATCGCCCTGACCAACAAACATCGGTTTTGTGTTGCCATTCGCAGGATTAACCATCGCAATCCTGTCCGCCGCCAGCAGCACCTGACTCTGCATGCCGTCAGGGGTGTTCTCAATACCGGCACCAATACCCGCGATATAAAGGCGTCCGTCCTGCATCTGCTGCAGCTTCACAGCCCACATGCTGTTCAGGTTATTATTTGTATCAACCTGAACCTTCTGTATCTGCTGAATTGCCGCACTCTGGTCTTCCAGTTTCTTATTGACGTTCTGCGTGATTTCATTGCTGACATCCGTAATGGACGTCCTGATTTCAGCCAGGTCAGGCGCAAGCTGACCGTTATCAATCTGCGTCCACAGCTCCTGAGCCAGATGGGTTT
>NZ_JBJQLL010000090.1:0-2037 GCF_046486405.1 Escherichia sp. WS338
ACCATACGAATCGCCCGCTGACGGACTTCGGGGGAAAAACGAGTATTTTTAGTCATCCTGTTTACCTCTTTCTCAGGGAGTTTAGTCTCCAGGATTTCCGGGGCGGTTCAGGGGAGTATTATTCCCGGCAGCAGGGAGCAGGTTATACAGACCCTTGACCCGGGTATTTTGAAAACACTTGAGGTCAGGGAAGGAGATATTGTTGAGAAAGGTCAGGTACTGCTGACACTGGATGATACCCGAAGCTCTGCCATGCTGAGGGAAAGTGAAGCCCGGGTGAATAACCTGGAAGCAGTCAGGGCAAGACTCCGTGCAGAAGCTTATTCCGAATCACTGACATTTCCGGATGACGTGCCTGCAGATTTGAGGGAGAGGGAAAGTACTGTTTATCGACTACGAAAGACTGAACTGGCACAAAGCATCGCCGGCCTTAAGCAGAGTAAGGCTCTGCTGGATAAGGAAATAGCAATGACCCGGCCAATTGTGCGTGAAGGGGCGATGTCGGAAGTCGAACTGTTACGTATGCAGCGTCAGTCAGCGGAGCTGCAGTTACAGATGGATGAGAAACAGAATAAATACCTGACGGAAGCTGGAGCTGAACTAGTGAAGACAGAAGCAGAGCTTGCACAGGCAAAAGAGAATATGGCTGGCAGAGCCGACCCGGTTGAGCGTTCACGTATCAGGGCTCCCCTGAGAGGCATCGTAAAAAATATTCGGGTAAATACTTTGGGAGGCGTGGTTTCTGCAGGACAGGACATAATGGAAATTATTCCGCTGGAAGACCAGTTGCTGATTGAGGCTTATATAAATCCACGGGATGTTGCCTATGTCAGAACAGGGATGCCGGCACTTGTAAAACTGACGGCTTATGACTATGCCATTTATGGTGGTCTTGACGGAGTGGTGACACTGGTAAGTCCGGATACTTTACGTGACCAGAAACGGCCGGGAGATTTAAAACTGGATCCAAATGAAGCATATTATCGAGTACTGGTTACTACCAGTAATAATTATCTGACAGACAGGAACGGAAAAATATTGCCAGTTATTCCTGGCATGATAGCCAGCGTGGATATAAAAACAGGACAGAAAAGTGTATTTCAGTACCTGATTAAACCAATCACCAGAATGAAACAAGCTCTTCAGGAACGATGATTTATTATATTATTAATATCATGGCTCCGTAATACAGACACTCAACAGGAAGTCTGTATCGTATCGCAATGAAAAAATAATTTTATTAAATTTAAGGAGAATAAGTCACGTATAGAAATTATTATTTTTCCACCTCTGGAAATGATTAATTTATTTTATATTGATAATCGCAGGTTTTAATTAGCCTAAGGATTTTATATGAAAATGATTTTTACCGGTAAGGTCAGCGGAGAAAAAACCGTGCTGACTGTCGGAGGTCGTCATACAGTTAAAGCACAGCCCGGGGAGCAGTATGGACTGATCGATGAGGTGACCGGCCTAGTGCCTGACGGTGTTGAGGCGGATCGCTCCGGTGATGATTTAATTCTGCGTAAAAAGGAAGAAGATACTGAGGTCCGGATAGAGGGATTCTGGGAAGAATGCCAGCCCGGGGAAACACAGTGTACGGCGGTATTTAATATTGTTGGGGAAGATGGACAGGTCACCGAAGCCGTACTGACTCAGGATGGCCCGGTGCTGGATGATATTACTGCCGGACAATCGGGAACCTTGTCAGATGATGATCGTGGCGGTTTTATATGGTTGGGCGGTCTGGCATTTGGTGGGGGACTGGCTGCTATGGCTTTAGCTGCAGGTGGCGGTGGAAGCAAACATAGACATGAAAATGATGACTCTGATACTACAGCCCCATCGTCACCAGCACTGAAGGCAGAGGATGACGGTTCTGTTTCTGTTGAGCTGCCGGGTGATGCCAATAAAGGCGATACCGTAGATGTCACCTTTGAAGATGAAAAAGGTGGTAAGCACACCGTGACGCTGGAGAAAGGGGATAACGGCTGGACATCCAGTGATCCGACGCTGATCCCGGACAGCACTGGCGAT
>NZ_JBJQLL010000091.1:0-1863 GCF_046486405.1 Escherichia sp. WS338
CACACGGATGTGAACGGCGCGCCGGAAGAGATGACGGACAGTGACGGGAAAATCGTGTGGGAGACGGGGTATCAGGTCTGGGGTAACACGATACAGGAGAAGGACCACGGCAGGGTGGAGCAGAACCTGCGCTACCAGGGACAGTACCTCGACAGGGAAACAGGGCTGCATTACAATCTGCACAGGTACTATGATCCGGATGTCGGGCGGTTCATTGTAACGGATCCGATAGGGCTGGCGGGTGGGCTGAACTTATATGCTTATGCGCCTAATCCGCTGAAATATATTGATCCACTCGGATTAAAAAAAGAGCTCTGTAATGGAACTACTCGTGTGCGGCATTATACTAATCGTAAAGGTTCAAATGCGATTGCTGAAAGTGGGATAATTAAGGCGCATGATAACGGTCGTGTATATTTGGAACCTGCGAATAAAAAACCACTCAGTCAAGTAGACATAGAGGCGAAATATCAAATAGGTCGTGGGAAAGGTAGAGATTATGTGGAAACAGATGTACCTAACGAGCAATTAGAGTGGGTAACAAACCCTCGATACCATATAGATGAATTGACTGTGAAAGGTGATATTGTTCTTTCTGATAATGCAAAAATAACTCGGCGTAAATAATATGAATAAAAACAATGATGTAATTAATATACCCGGGAAGGATGCCCTTTATATTCTAAGTGAGGTAGAGTACATATTGATATCACTTAAGAATATTGCAAGGTATTATTTCAATGGTATAGAGCAGAACGTTATTGATGATAAATTGTTGAATTCTTACTTTAAAGAAACCACTAAATTTATTGATGATAAAAATATTACACATCGGTTGGCTGAAATAAGAAGGGTTATTACTGAAAATTTTAATACCGATCTTGGAGATGATGATATGGATGATATTGAGAGAGAAATAGAAAAGATAAAATGTTGGGAGAAGCCGGGTGATTAATATAAAATGGGAAGGCATGTAGCCTTCCCGTTGAGCCTGTCCATCATTCTGTGTAAATGCCTTTCTCAGAAGTGACCGTCAAGGCGGTCACCGAACTCGATAATAAAGCGACTCATGGCTATCCGCTAGTCCTGAAGTGGCATCGTCCATTTCTGTGAGGCTGACTGGATAGCCAGCCACACCACTTTTTTCACCGATTCATCTGTCGGGAACACTTTCCTTTTCTTTATCGCATGTCTGATGACGCTATTCAGCGATTCGATTGCGTTAGTGGTGTAGATAACCTTTCGGATCGCCTCCGGGTACACGAAGAAGGTGGCAACATTCGGTCAGTTTGCCCGCCAGCTGCGACTTATCTGCGGGTACCGTGCATCCCATTCCTTCCCGAACGCATCCAGCGCCTGCAACACGCCTTCTTCCGTGGCCGCGCGGTAAACCTGTTTCAGGTCACGGGTTACCGCTTTATAGTCTTTCCACGTCACGAACCGCAGGCTGTTGCGTACCATGTGTACTATGCACAACTGGGTCTGCGTTTTAGGGAAAGATCACGTAACGCTACTTTTTTGTACTAAATAATTGGCATTTTATGTTTAAGATTTGAGATATTCCTCATTACCTAAAGCTGTTTTTTATTGCTTATACATGATCAAATACTCCTTACATAATTAAGGAGAACAAAATGGAACTTAAAAAATTGATGGAACATATTTCTATTGTCCCCGATTACAGACAAGCCTGGAAAGTGGAACATAAATTGTCGGATATTCTACTGTTGACTATTTGTGCCGTTATTTCTGGTGCAGAAGGCTGGGAAGATATAGAGGATTTTGGGGAAACACATCTCGATTTTTTGAAGCAATATGGTGATTTTGAAAATGGTATTCCTGTTCACGATACCATTGCCAGAG
>NZ_JBJQLL010000092.1:0-1823 GCF_046486405.1 Escherichia sp. WS338
CCATCTTAACTTCCAAAGGGTACTCCCGCCGACATAAGGCGGGAGGGGAATTTGGACGGGCTTGAAAAGCCCGAAAGGTGATCAGCCACGCTGATGTTGAATGTATTGCTTCACAACTTCCAGCGGCGCACCTCCGCAGGAGCCAGCAAAGTATGACCTCGACCAGAGCACGGCTTTTCCGTATGCCCCCCGCAAATCAAGAAATTCATTTCGCAGACGGCGGGATGTCACTGCTTTCAGTGAGTTAACCAGTACCGAAAGTTGCACTGTTGGTGGGTATTCGATCAGCATGTGGACATGATCGACGTCTCCGTTACTTTCTTTAAGTTCTGCCCCAAAATCACGGCAGACTTCTGCTGCATACTGATGGAATGCTGCACAGTGTAACTCTCCCAGTATCTTTCGACGGTATTTTGTTACAAAGACAAGATGAACATGCAAAAGGAAGGCAGCATGTCTTGAACGATTGATTTTATATTTTTGCATTGAGGTTGGCCGTAAAAGCAGTAATATTGTAAGCAAATCTACTACACACTGAATGATGATGCTAATCCTGAAAGCCTACAAATTCAGACTGGAACCAACGCATGAGCAGTCGCAGCGTTTGCGGCAGTTATGTGGTTGCGCCCGTTTTGTCTGGAATTTAGGTCTTGCGGAGACAAAGCGCATACTTGGCTCAGGCGAAAAGCTACCTTCGGCTTTCGAGTTGAACCGGATGATTACGGTGTGGAAAAAAATGCCGGAATACATCTTCTTACAGGATGCTTATACCGACAATCTGCAACAAAAGCTGAAAGACCTGCATACCGCATGGAAACGTTGTTTTGATAAAAAGCTCGCAGCTAAGGCTCCGGTATGGAAACGAAAAAATGAGGGCAGAGACTCAATCCGTTTTGTGAACTTTGAGAAATATTGCTGCCTTGAAAATCGCAGAGTGAAGCTACCGTCAGGTCTTGGGTGGGTAAAATTCCGGCAATCTCAACGTGTGAACGGTAAAATCAAAAATGCGACAATCAGTCAGTTAGCGGGACAGTGGTATATCTCGTTTCAGGTTGAAATTGAAACGGCAGAACCAAATCACACAAGCACAACGATAGTCGGGCTGGATGCTGGCGTGGCTAAACTTGCCACGCTGTCAGATGGCACAGTCTTTGAGCCTGTAAACAGTTTTCAGAAAAACCAGAAGAAGCTGGCGAGACTCCAGCGTCAGTTAAGCCGCAAGGTCAAATTCAGCAACAACTGGCAGAAGCAGAAACGCAAAATACAGCAACTGCATTCCCGTATTGCAAATATCCGCAGGGACTACCTTCACAAAGTCACAACGACCGTCAGCAAAAACCACGCAATGATAGTCATTGAGGATTTGAAGGTCAGCAACATGTCAAAGTCAGCAGCGGGTACGGTCAGCCAGCCGGGGCGCAATGTCCGGGCAAAATCAGGTTTAAACCGTTCGATACTGGATCAGGGCTGGTATGAAATGCGCCGCCAGCTTGAGTACAAGCAGCTCTGGCGTGGCGGTCAGGTGCTTGCTGTTCCGCCAGCGTACACTAGCCAGCGTTGCGCGTGCTGTGGTCATACTGCGAAAGAAAATCGCCTGTCACAAAGTAAATTTGTGTGTCAGGTATGTGGATATACAGCGAACGCCGATGTAAACGGCGCTCGTAACATTTTAGCGGCGGGGCACGCCGTGCTTGCCTGTGGAGGGATGGTGCAGTCAGGCCGCCCGTTGAAGCAGGAACCAGAGGCTGAGCAATCAGCCGTCACCCACTAATGGGAATCCCCCTCCTGAGTCACGAAGTGCGAAGGTGGGGGAGGATGTCAAT
>NZ_JBJQLL010000093.1:0-1810 GCF_046486405.1 Escherichia sp. WS338
GTGGCACAGAACACGGCAGCCGCAAAGAAGTCAGCCAGCGATGCCGGCACATCTGCCCGTGAGGCGGCAACCCATGCGACTGATGCTGCAGACTCAGCACGCGCAGCCAGCACGTCAGCCGGACAGGCCGCGTCGTCGGCTCAGTCAGCGTCTTCCAGCGCAGGAACGGCATCAGCAAAGGCCACTGAAGCGGAAAAAAGTGCTGCCGCTGCAGAGTCCTCAAAAAGCGCGGCAGCTACCAGTGCCGGTGCCGCGAAAACGTCTGAAACGAATGCTTCAGCGTCACAACAATCAGCCGCCACTTCTGCATCCACCGCGACCACGAAAGCGTCAGAAGCAGCCACTTCAGCACGGGATGCGTCGGCCTCAAAAGAGGCAGCGAAATCATCAGAAACGAACGCAGCCTCGAGCGCCAGTAGTGCCGCTTCCTCGGCAACGGCGGCAGCAAATTCTGCGAAGGTGGCAAAAACGTCCGAGACGAACGCTAGGTCTTCTGAAACGGCAGCGGGACAGAGCGCCTCAGCTGCGGCAGGCTCAAAAACAGCGGCTGCATTATCTGCCAGTGCCGCGTCAACAAGTGCCGGGCAGGCCTCAGCCAGTGCCACCGCCGCCGGAAAATCGGCAGAAAGTGCTGCATCGTCTGCTTCAACAGCCACAACGAAGGCTGGCGAAGCCACTGAACAGGCCAGCGCAGCAGCGAGTTCTGCTTCCGCAGCGAAGACATCCGAAACGAACGCGAAAGCGTCGGAAACCAGCGCAGAATCCTCAAAAACGGCTGCCGCATCGTCAGCCAGTTCGGCGGCGTCATCGGCATCATCTGCGTCTGCTTCAAAAGATGAGGCGACCAGACAGGCGTCAGCAGCAAAGGGCAGCGCCACGACGGCATCCACGAAGGCGACAGAGGCAGCTGGCAGTGCGACGGCGGCAGCTCAGAGCAAAAGTACGGCGGAATCCGCGGCAACGCGCGCCGAGACAGCGGCAAAACGGGCAGAGGATATTGCATCCGCCGTGGCGCTTGAGGATGCGAGCACGACGAAAAAGGGGATAGTCCAGCTAAGCAGCGCGACCAACAGCACTTCCGAGTCACAGGCGGCAACGCCAAAAGCCGTTAAGGCCGCGTATGAGCTGGCTAACGGGAAATACACCGCACAGGATGCAACGACAGCACAGAAAGGGATAGTTCAGCTTAGCAACGCGACCAACAGCACATCTGAAATGCTGGCGGCAACGCCAAAGTCGGTAAAGGCAGCCTATGACCTTGCTAACGGGAAATATACTGCTCAGGACGCTACGACAGCACAAAAAGGAATTGTCCAGCTCAGTAGTGCAACCAACAGCGCATCTGAAACGCTTGCCGCGACACCGAAAGCAGTGAAAGCAGCTAATGATAATGCGAATGGTCGGGTACCTTCTGCCCGTAAGGTGAATGGTAAGGCGCTTTCAGCGGATATAACACTGACGCCGAAAGATATTGGTACGCTTAACTCAACAACAATGTCATTCAGCGGTGGTGCTGGTTGGTTCAAATTAGCAACGGTAACCATGCCACAGGCGAGTTCTGTTGTTTCAATTACGTTGATTGGTGGCGCGGGATTTAACGTGGGGTCACCTCAACAGGCAGGTATATCTGAACTTGTTTTGCGTGCAGGTAATGGTAATCCGAAGGGGATTACTGGTGCTTTATGGCAGCGCACATCGACAGGGTTTACAAATTTTGCCTGGGTCAATACATCTGGTGATACTTACGATATTTACGTTGCAATCGGAAATTATGCGACTGGTGTAAATATTCAATGGGATTATACCAGTA
>NZ_JBJQLL010000094.1:0-1663 GCF_046486405.1 Escherichia sp. WS338
TCTGACCATGATTGTCTATCCTGCATTGCTCTTTTGCCGCCTCAAAATCCCTTGCGTGTTTTTGCTCCCCGATCTCCAGAACGACCGAGCCGCCACGGTTCCGGCAGCGCCTTGAGCGCAACCGGAAACCGTCTGGGGAGAACCCCAGACCCCCATCGCTGTAACACCGACGGTCTACGACCACCTACCAACCGAGTGACTGCCTGTACCGTGCAAATGGGCTTTGCAGGGGGCTGGCGCGGTTCCTGGCGACCTGAAAGCCCCTGGCTAGGGGTATCGGCGCGCCTGACCTCCTGAAACGCTCTGTAAGCGTTTTTCGCGCCTTCCATGCCCTGACGGGCATTTAAACCCCGCCTCGTGCGTCTGAGAGCTTCTGAGCGCGTTTGAAGGGCTATCTGACGACTCATCCCCGAAAGAACAACAGCGGAATCACCGACAACATGCGAGAGGTGGCACCGCTCGCCGCAGCCCCAGCGACCGAACGTTAGTGAGCGAGTGGGCGAGGAAGCGGAAGAGAACTGGAAACCACATTGAGCACGTACGCACTGATACGGGGTGTCGGGGCGAAGCCCTGACCAGATGGCAAACGGAATATCGTCGCGGGTGACGGTATTACATTTGCACATCCTGTCCCGATTTCTGCGGGGGTTAACGGTGAACGGACGGCAAAAAACGTGCAGGAGCTGTTGAACGTGAAAACCACGAAATCTGGCAAAAATCACGGCTGGCGAGGCTTGCAGAGGAGTAAGCCAGTATACACTCCGCTATCGCTACGTGACTGGGTCAGGGCTTCGCCCCGACACCCCCAAAGGGCGTTGCGTTGCGCGCAACACCCTTGCCTAGAATAGATCTTTTACGTCGATTTGTAAGTTGTTGTTTTTTTAGTGTGTTTTTTGTTTACCTGTCGCATCCAGGGTGACACAACGTTGTCGCATCCAGGATGCGACAACACGCAACAAGGTGTTGCACAGATGTGTCATGATGGCTTAGATTTGAACCAACGTTAGTGCATGGGATTTTTAGAGGGAAAAAATCATGTTTATTGATTCAGAAAAACGACTGAAACAACTTTCAGATGAGGCAAAGAAAAACACCGAGGATCTCGAAGAAGCAAAGAAGAATTCAAGGTTTACACAGGTATCCCCAAAAGGTTGGGAACGCGTTCGAGAGCTGCTGAAGGATAGCCAAGGCATATCAGCACTGAAGCTGTACTCATTTTTAGCGGAGCATATCGATCCTACGTGTGGCGCTGTCGTTGCGGATCAGCAATTCCTAGCTGAAAAACTTGGAGTTAGCAGAAGCACAATTATTCGTTGGCTCAATTACTTAGAATCAAAAAATGCATTAGTTAGAATCCCCGTTGCTGGTAAGGTTTGTGCGTATGCCCTCGATCCACATGAAGTCTGGAAGGGATACAACACTACGAAAAACCATGCAGCATTTGTCACTAAAACACTGGTCAACAAAGACGGTGATATTCAGCGCCGAATCATGGCCATGTTTTCAAATTGAGCCAGCGGCAGGCGGACAATCAGGGGCTACGTGTTAACGTTCTGACCATGATTGTCTATCCTGCATTGCTCTTTTGCCGCCTCAAAATCCCTTGCGTGTTTTTGCTCCCCGATCTCCAGAACGACCGAGCCGCCACGGTTCCGGCAGCGCC
>NZ_JBJQLL010000095.1:0-1460 GCF_046486405.1 Escherichia sp. WS338
TGTGAACGGCGCGCCGGAAGAGATGACGGACAGTGACGGGAAAATCGTGTGGGAGACGGGGTATCAGGTCTGGGGTAACACGATACAGGAGAAGGACCACGGCAGGGTGGAACAGAACCTGCGTTACCAGGGACAGTACCTCGACAGGGAAACGGGACTGCACTACAATCTGCACAGGTACTATGATCCGGATGTCGGGCGGTTCATGGTAACGGACCCGATAGGGCTGAGAGGCGGGTTAAACTTATATCAGTATGCACCTAATCCACTGTCATGGATCGACCCACTTGGATTGTGTCCTAAATCTGACTTCAAATGGGGAAATCCAAAAAGTAAGCCTACATACGGTCACACCTTTTCTGAACACGGACAGAAAATGAAACCAAATCAGTTAATTGATCGTGCCAGAAATAAAGGTCATCAAGTTGGACAATATCTCGATGATAATTCTGCTGCTGATTTTATTGCTTCTGTTGCCAAAAAAGGACCAGGTGTGCATGATGTGCCATTGCCTACAAATATAAAAAGTCGAGGTTATTTACCTGATGGGACAGAGGTAGTTCCAGATATGGCAAGGGTTGTTGTAAAACCCGACGGTTCTGTACGTACATCGTTCCCATTCAATTCATCACACGACAACTAAAATAATGAAGGATATATATGAATGAAATAGATAAAATCTGTAGTGAACTTGGTGTACCAGTGAGTGATAAGTTTACACAAGATTGGGCTTATGAACTGCCTGAAAAATATCGAACTAAAGAGTGGTTAAGTAAATATATTGCTGCATATTTAAATAATGGCTACTCACAAAAAGGGAAGAATGAATTAATGACTTTAGCCCTTGATGTCTGTAATGATTTATTATCTTCTGGAGTACCTCCTTCAGATAAAGTTATTGTAAAAGCACTCAACACTCTGCTTGATAATTATAAAAATCATATAGATCTTATTAATTACTGGGCCTTGGATGACGAATCTTTAGAAGACAGTTTTGCATTAACTCCTGAAATAAGGGAATTAAAAAAAAGATTGATTTAGGATTATAATATTATTAAGTTATCAAAAGCCGGGTAAGAAATTAAATCTTCCCGGCTTTTTATTATTTAATTATCGTTCAGCATACTAAACATCCCGTTCCGCATCCCCTTAACAGACTGTTTAACCTGATAAAGTTCCCTGCGCAGTTCCTGTACTCCGTTGTTATCTGCAAGCAGGATCAGGCAGCCTTCCGAGATCTTCACGGTAACGCCCGTGCCGATCTCAAATCCCGCTTCTCTCAGCCATTTGGCGCTGATTTTGATCACCGGCGTGTCGCTGCGGTTGGGCAGATGCTGCGCTGGCAGCACGACGGCTGCCGCCAGACGTACCGCTACAACGCGCTGAACGCGGTCACGGAAGTGGTGTTCACCGGGGACCGGGGCGGTGAAATCCGCCACCGGCTGGCACGTGATGCGGCG
>NZ_JBJQLL010000096.1:0-1361 GCF_046486405.1 Escherichia sp. WS338
TTATTGTTCGAACTTCGGAGCAATCAGATTATCCAGATTGAATGTCTTCTCCCATTCTTCCTGTGTGAGTAGCTTACGTTCGACAACCACTATCTGATGGAGGGATTTGCCTGTATGGTATGCTTCGTGCGCCATTTCAGAACACACCTTATATCCCAGATGTGGCTTCAGGAGAGTCACAATACCGCAGGAATGCATTACCATCTCTGCAGTTCGATCGGAATTAGCTGTAATGCCATCAATGCATTTAGTTCGGAGTGTGTTACAGGCATTCGTCATCACCTTGAGTGAGGTGAACAGCGCAAAGGTGATGACCGGCTCCATAACGTTAAGCTCAAGCTGACCAGCAGATGCCGCCAGCATCACTGTGGTGTCCAGCCCCTGAACCAGGAAGCAAGACTGGTTTGTTACTTCCGGGATAACGGGGTTAACCTTACCAGGCATAATGGAAGAACCCGGTTGCAATTGAGGCAGGTTAATTTCAGCCAGGCCGCAACGGGGGCCTGAAGCAAGCAGTCGAATGTCATTACAAACCTTGGTAAGCTTCACAGAGAGGCTCTTCATGGCCGAACTGAGTGCAACATATGCACCACAGTCGCTTGTGGCAGCGATGAGATCTTCACTGTTCCTGAAATTAATGCCTGTGATCTGGGCCAGATATTTCACGGCTAAAGCGGGATAATCCGGGTGAGCGGTAACACAGGTACCAATCGCAGTAGCACCAAGGTTTACAACCCGCAGGTGTTCCTGTGCATTACGGATGACCCGAATTTCATCATTAATTGTAAAACCCCAGCCATGGAACTCCTGGCCGAGAGTCATTGGCACTGCATCCTGCAGGTGAGTACGTCCCATCTTGAGCACTGTGCTGAACTCGTCAGCCTTTTTGTAGAATGCTCCTACGAGGTGTTCAACAGCTTCAAGCAATACATTGCTTCGCAGCAGTAATGCCAGATGTAATGCTGTCGGATATGTATCATTGGTGGACTGACCAAAATTAGCATGGTCGTTTGGCGAAACGCGTTTGTAATCCCCTTTAACGCCACCAAGTTTTTCTGCAGCAAGATTGCAAATCACTTCGTTGCAGTTCATATTGGTTGACGTTCCGGCTCCCCCCTGAAGCCAGTCGGTCACAAACTGTTCCCGGTACTTACCATCAATTAATTGGTCGCAAGCCCAGATTAAAGCATCCGCAACATCAGCAGGAATTGTACCTAACTCCTTATTAGCCATCGCAGCTGCTTTTTTCACATAACCGAAGGCAATGATGAAGAAAGGCTCCTGACTCATTGGCATTTCAGTGATATGGAAATTATCTTTTCCACGAAGTGTCTGAACACCATAATAGCAATCATCCGGAA
>NZ_JBJQLL010000097.1:0-1287 GCF_046486405.1 Escherichia sp. WS338
TTGAACCGCCCCGGGAATCCTGGAGACTAAACTCCCTGAGAAAGAGGTAAACAGGATGACTAAAAATACTCGTTTTTCCCCCGAAGTCCGTCAGAGGGCGATTCGTATGGTTCTGGAAAGTCAGGGCGAATATGACTCACAGTGGGCGGCAATTTGTTCCATTGCCCCAAAGATTGGCTGTACACCGGAGACTCTGCGTGTCTGGGTACGCCAGCATGAGCGGGATACCGGAGGCGGTGATGGCGGGCTCACCACCGCTGAACGTCAGCGTCTGAAAGAGCTGGAACGTGAAAATCGTGAACTGCGCCGCAGTAACGATATCCTTCGCCAGGCTTCCGCTTATTTTGCGAAGGCGGAGTTCGACCGCCTCTGGAAAAAATGATGCCACTGCTGGATAAGCTGCGTGAGCAGTACGGGGTCGGACCGCTATGCAGCGAACTGCATATTGCCCCGTCAACGTATTACCACTGTCAGCAACAGCGACATCATCCGGATAAACGCAGTGCCCGTGCGCAGCGCGATGACTGGCTGAAGAGAGAGATACAGCGCGTATACGATGTACGGTGTGCGTAAAGTCTGGCGTCAGTTGTTACGGGAAGGAATCAGGGTGGCCAGATGTACAGTGGCGCGCCTCATGGCGGTTATGGGACTTTCCGGTGTTCTCCGGGGTAAAAAGGTCCGCACTACCGTCAGCCGGAAAGCCGTTGTCGCAGGCGACCGCGTAAACCGTCAGTTCGTGGCAGAACGTCCTGACCAGTTGTGGGTGGCTGATTCTACTTACGTCAGCACATGGCAGGGGGTCGTCTATGTGGCGTTCATCATTGATGTGTTTGCCGGATACATCGTGGGGTGGCGGGTCTCATCGTCTATGGAAACGACATTTGTGCTGGATGCTCTGGAGCAGGCGTTATGGGCCCGTCGACCGTCCGGCACAGTCCATCACAGTGATAAAGGTTCTCAGTATGTATCGCTGGCCTACACACAGCGGCTTAAGGAAGCCGGATTACTGGCATCAACAGGAAGTACAGGCGACTCGTATGACAACGCGATGGCGGAGAGCATCAATGGCCTTTACAAAGCGGAGGTAATACACCGTAAGAGCTGGAAAAACCGTGCAGAAGTGGAACTGGCCACACTCACGTGGGTGGACTGGTATAACAATCGACGATTGCTGGAAAGGCTGGGCCATACTCCTCCGGCAGAAGCAGAAAAAGCTTATTATGCTTCCATCGGAAACGATGATCTGGCAGCCTGAGTTCACAGATAAAACACTCTCCAGGAAACCCG
>NZ_JBJQLL010000098.1:0-1135 GCF_046486405.1 Escherichia sp. WS338
TTTCAGGATACCGTTTATTCGCTCAGCCAGTGCGTTCTGGTAGCAGTCATAACCATCCGTCATTGAACAGGTTATTCCATTTCTTTCATGAACTGACTGATAGAGCGCTGAACAGTATTGCAGCCCCCTGTCAGAATGATGCACCAGGGGACTCGTCGTTTTTCTCAGCCTCAGCGCCTGTCTGAACGCTTTTACCACATTTTCTGTCTGCAGGTTTTCCCCAACATGGTAGCCCATAATTTTTCTGGAGCAGGCATCGGTGACCAGACTCAGATAGGCCGTACCATTGCGCAGTGGAAGGTAAGTAATATCGGCGACCCAGACCTGTTCTGGTTCAAGAGCGGTAACCTGTTCAGGGCCTGGTTTAAGCAGGTTTGGATGTCGGTAGAAGCGATGATGACTGTTGGTAGTTTTGTGATATGCCCGTTTTACTGGCACCAGGAGTCGGTATTCATCGAGCAGGTTAAACAGGCGGTCTCGCCCGATATTCAGCCTTTTATCGGCCTGAGTGTTCAGCAGATAGTGCAGCTTACGCGCACCGATTCGGGGCTGACGACATCTGACACGGGCAACAAAATCAAGAACCTGAGCATGATGTTCCTGCCGTTTTCTGCGCCTTGTGTTGTCCTGATACCATGCCTGTCTGCTGTGTCCCAGGAACAGACATGCACGCGTCACAGTTATTTTGGGGGCCGGACTTTGCGCGAGGACTTGCCGGGCCGCTTTTTTACGATACTCACCCCGTAATCATTTTTAAGGACATTGATAACTGACTCAAAAAACTCAGCTTTCTGGTTCGCCAGCTCAAGCTGCGCTTCAAGTTCCCTGATTCTTTGCTCGGGTGTGAGCGGGATAGTTGTCTGAGTCACAGGCAGTTTCCTCTTCACCAGGTCAGGAAGTCCAGGACTCCAGTCAAGCCGGCCATATTTACGTAACCAGACAAGAACGGTGGAGCGCCCCTGAATGCCATACCGCTGCTGGGCCTGTTTATAGGTCATCTCGCCTTTTTCAACCTGCTCAACAACAGCTATTTTAAAGGATAGAGGATAATCACGTTGGGTGCGTTTGAACTCAGTCATCATCACGTTCTCCGGATTTAAGTCAGGAACGTGTCAACGCTATTCAGGACGGGTCA
>NZ_JBJQLL010000099.1:0-1100 GCF_046486405.1 Escherichia sp. WS338
CGTGCCAATCCGGTACGTGGAAAAAAATTGGCGCAGGTGATAGCCAAATTGTTACCGCTTCAGCTACTGCGTGGCGTTGGCCTGGAGCAACGGCAACATGTCCATCTGGCAAGAAAGTCATTGGTGGAGGCGGTCAATGCAGATCAAATACCGGATTTATATGGCTCACACGTTCCATGCCTTCAGGCAACAATGCATGGACTGCCAGTTGCGACACGACCGAAGATCAAAATGGTTCAATTACAGTTTACGCCATTTGCCAGTGACGATACTTATCACTGGCAAACCACGATGTAACTACATTTCCCCGACAGGTCAGTTCGGTGAGTACCGCCATAAAAGTTGTATTCGTCATAGAAGCCGCATTTCACAATTCGATTGGCATCATAGGTTGCAACTGACCCCGCAAAATAATTCGGCTTCCACCCGTGCGGATTTTCTGCATTACTGACACTCCAGGTACACTGGCTGGCAGAAAAACCAGATGGCAATGGGATCTGTTGTCCATTTGCTATTTTTCCTGTCAGAACAGTGCTACCTGATGCCCTTCTCCACGTACCGGATTGGCACTGGCCTCCGTGCCAATCCGGTATCTGGACAACGGCAAAAGTGAACTTCACTACCAGTACGTACAATATCGGGAAAAACACCCGAAATCTGAGCATTGGCGTACATGCGTACTGTTCGTGGACATACCTTAATGGTGCGCCTTTTGGTGGGTTTCAGCAGGTATACTCCGACCAAAACAAGGTTTGGTATGTGAATAATTATGCGTGGGGAAATTATGAGTCCGGCGGCACAATTACTGTTACATGCCTGAATCTTCCTGGTGCTGGGATTTAACCGAAGGGGCAACAATAAGCATCAACGTGTTCCTCATCAACGCCATCACCAATGCCATACATGCGTGTACCTGTCATGATAAATCCGGTCGGGCATTGAATGGGTTTGTAGTAGATAGATCCTCCACTTTTCCCGCCAATGAAGTGATTCATTGCTACAGATGATTGATACCACTTACAGGCGGAGTAGTTCACTTTATTGCCACCAGACCACCGACCGGATTGGCACGGAGGCCAGTGCCAATCCGGTGTGTGGAG
>NZ_JBJQLL010000101.1:0-1057 GCF_046486405.1 Escherichia sp. WS338
GGCTTTGTTGAATAAATCAGATTTCGGGTAAGTCTCCCCCGTAGCGGGTTGTGTTTTCAGGCAATACGCACGCTTTCAGGCATACCTGCTTTCGTCATTTTGTTCAGCGCTCGTACCAGGGCCATAGCCTCCGCAACCTGACCATCGTAGTCACGCAGCGTCAGTGAACCCCCGAACAGCTGTTTTACCCGGTACATCGCCGTTTCCGCTATCGAGCGACGGTTGTAATCTGTTGTCCATTTCCACCGCGCATTACTCCCGGTCATTCGCTGATTAGCCACTGCACGGTTACGGTCTGCATATTCACCGGGCCAGTAACCCGCACCTTTTCGGGGCGGGATAAGCGCGCTGATTTTCTTACGCCGCAGTTCATCGTGACAGAGCCGGGTATCGTAAGCTCCATCGGCGGCGGCTGACCTGATTTTCCGGTGGGTTTGCCGGATTAACCCGGGGAAGGCCTCTGAGTCCGTAACGTTGTTCAGCGACAGGTCAGCGCAGATGATTTCATGTGTTTTACTGTCAACTGCCAGATGCAGCTTACGCCATATACGACGGCGTTCCTGGCCATGCTTTTTGACTTTCCACTCGCCTTCACCGAAGACCTTCAGCCCGGTGGAATCAATTACCAGGTGTGCGATTTCACCCCGGGTGGGCGTTTTGAAACTGATATTAACCGACTTTGCCCGCCTGCTGACACAGCTGTAATCCGGGCAGCGTAGCGGAACGTTCATCAGAGAAAAAATGGAATCAATAAAGCCCTGCGCAGCGCGCAGGGTCAGCCTGAATACGCGTTTAATGACCAGCACAGTCGTGATGGCAAGGTCAGAATAGCGCTGAGGTCTGCCTCGTGAAGAAGGTGTTGCTGACTCATACCAGGCCTGAATAGCTTCATCATCCAGCCAGAAAGTTATGGAGCCACGGTTGATGAGGGCTTTATTGTAGGTGGGCCAGTTGGTGATTTTGAACTTTTGCTTTGCCACGGAACGGTCTGCGTTGTCGGGAAGATACGTGATCTGATCCTTCAACTCAGCAAAAGTTCGATTTATTCAACAAAACC
>NZ_JBJQLL010000102.1:0-1028 GCF_046486405.1 Escherichia sp. WS338
CATACGAATCGCCCGCTGACGGACTTCGGGGGAAAAACGAGTATTTTTAGTCATCCTGTTTACCTCTTTCTCAGGGAGTTTAGTCTCCAGGATTTCCGGGGCGGTTCACTTTACTGGCGCGCTTACGAGTCCTTTGGAAAGACGCTCCCGGTAAACCGGATCATTGTCTAATTTCATGTCAGAAATCAGACTGATTATAAATGCGGTAAGCATGCAACCAACGAATGTGGTAAACAACCATATCCCAAGCAATACTGGATAACTCCACCCAAAGCCTTCCAGTACGCCAGACATATAGATAACGGCAGCCGATACAGGTGATGCTGTAATTGCAATTTGAGATGATACAACCGCAATTGAGAGCGGACATGAGGGCTTAATGTTTTGTTCTTTGGAAACTTCGACAATTACAGGGATCATTGAAAATGCAGTATGTCCCGTACCGGCAAAGATTGTCAGCACATAAGTGACAACCGGAGCCAGGTAATTAATATATTTTGGATTTTTACGAAGAATTCGTTCAGCGACCTGAACGAGATAGTCCAGTCCTCCCGCCAGTTGCATGGCCGAAATAGCAGAAATTACCGATGCAATAATTAGAATCACATCCCAGGGGATATTACCAGGCTTCATATCCAGACAAAGCCCCAGAATCAATACCCCAATGCCACCGGCATAACCAATACCAATCCCGCCCATACGGACACCCAAAAAGATTGCCCCCAGCAGAACCACTATCTGAAGAACAGTGATAATATCCATGATTCTCTCCCGAATTAGTGAGACACCTTTACCCCTGAGCTCCTCTCAACAAAGGCCTTATGGAATGTATTTTTACAAACATCCGGGCAGAGGACTGATACGTTTTCATTCGCGCCATCCCCTGCCGGATCTCCCTTCTTACAGATTCTGAACAATTATTGTTCGAACTTCGGAGCAATCAGATTATCCAGATTGAATGTCTTCTCCCATTCTTCCTGTGTGAGTAGCTTACGTTCGACAACCACTATCTGATGGAGGGATTTGCC
>NZ_JBJQLL010000103.1:0-1027 GCF_046486405.1 Escherichia sp. WS338
TGCGTATTACCGTGAAGGAGATCGGTGAGTAACATCGATGGAGATCGGTTCGTGTCACTTTCACAGAACCGTTTTTAAATTACCTTCACTGATCTCCTTCGGTCAACGGAGATTGTATTTTCCGCATTGATTCTCCTTTAAGTTCGATCTTGATACTGCCATGAACCAGTCGATCTAGGATGGCATCCGCATGTGTGGAGTCTCCGATCATTTTGTACCAGTTTTCCACCGGCAACTGGCTCACTACGATGATTGAGCCTCGTTGGTACATCAGATCCACTATTTCCAGCAGGTCGCTACGCTGTTCTGATGAGAGAGGTTCCAGCCCCCAGTCATCCAGAAGCAGCAGATCGCTATTATTCAGCCTGGTCAAAAGTTTGCTGTATCTTCCATCAGCATGCCCCTGATAGCACTGTTCCATCAGCGCTTTAAGGCGATAATAGTAGACCTTGTATCCCTGTCGGCAGGCATTATGACCAAGTGCACATGCCAGGAACGTTTTACCGCTGCCGGTGGCCCCGGTCAGTAAAATATTTTGTTTCAGGGTTAACCAGTTTCCCTGACTGAGTGAACGGATGAGGGCCCTGTCCAGCCCTCTATTGTTACGATAATCCAGCTTTGATAACTCAGCATTAAGTCTGAACCGTGCATGTTTGATCAGACGCTCTGCCTTCCTGTTTTCACGGCAGGTTAGTTCTTCTGCTGTCAGTAATGACAGGCGTTCTTCGAAGCCCAGCTCCTGGTATGTGCCCGGCTGAGCAAGTTGCTTTTTAAGCGCATCACGGAAGCCGGTGAGTTTAAGTGCGGTCAGTTGTTCGTAAAGATGATTCATCATTGGATCCCGTATCAGTGGTAATACTCACTGCCGCGTACGTTTTCGTGTTCCATCGTGGATAACAGATCTGGTTTTGGATCCTGAACAGGTTGTTTATCCAGACCTTTTTCCAGGATCGATTTAATACCTGACAGACGCCATACCTTTGTTTTCAGAGCTCTTGCACATGCTGCATTAAGTCTGGCTTTACTG
>NZ_JBJQLL010000104.1:0-1019 GCF_046486405.1 Escherichia sp. WS338
TTACTGTATTTTTTATGAAGGTTCAGGAGTCCAAGGCAGAAGCGATAGCTTTGTTCCGGATGTGGACGAGAGTTCAGTATATGAAGCACATAACTATGAGTTTCACTGCCTATGTGCCCCGCCCATTCCAGAAGACGCTCTGGCGTCCAGGTGGCATGCTGTCGATGAGCTTCAGGCATGTGCTCGTTGCGGGTACTGTAGCCATAAGTACGCTTGCGCGGGTGCACAGCAACCTCCTGCCCCTGATTGAAGAGTCTTACCAGTTCTCCGGAGATCCATGCTTCCAGTTGCTGGCCTAACAGCGAACATGGAACCGAGTAGTAATGTTTGTCGATTTCCACGTGGTAATCGGCATGAACTCTGACTTTCTTCACCAGGGTGTAACTGTAACTGGCTTCAGGAAGAGGCTTCAGTGCGGGTTTATCAAGCTGGATGAAGAGTTCTGCACGTGAATAACCCAACTTCTGCATTATTTTGTTATTCAGTCTTTCCAGCAACTCCCGAATGCGCTGATTAAGCGATGCAAGGCTGTAGAAGATCTCATGCCTGATTCGGGCCATGATCCAGCGTTCAACAACCTGAACGCCAACTTCAGCTTTGGCTTTATCTTTCGGTTTACGTGGCCGCGCAGGCAAAACTGCGACATTATAATGCTCAAGCATCTGCTGGTAGGTAGGGTTAACGTCAGGATCATACTTACATGCCCTGGATGTGGCGCTTTTCAGATTGTCCGGAACAACAAGTTCAGGAACGCCACCCAACCACTGGAAGCAGCGAACATGACTCATCACCCAGTCTTCAAGCTGCTGAGACCAGGTGGCCTCTGCCCATGTGTAACTTGATGCCCCGAGAACAGCTACGATGACCTGAGCAGTTCTTATTTCTCCGGTCTCAGGGTCGGTAACGCCAACGGTAGGTCCACAGTAATCAACGAAAAGTTTTTCGCCAGCTTTATGTACCTGACGCATTGATGGTGAAGTGGTTTTGAGCCATTCACGGTACATCCGGCAGTAATGGTT
>NZ_JBJQLL010000105.1:0-1003 GCF_046486405.1 Escherichia sp. WS338
TTTATTATGGTGATCCCCTGGGCGAAATGCGCCTGGTAAGCAGAGTTTTTGAAATGTAAGGCCTTTGAATAAGACAAAAGGCTGCCTCATCGCTAACTTTGCAACAGTGCCCTTTTAGGTGTGTTGTATTGTCGCCATATTCCCCGCATTAACCATGACAGTAGCCCGACGGAGAACTCCTTCTGCAAGAGTATACGGGAATAATCAAAAACGATGCACATCAAGTGGTTCGGGTTGCTGTTTTACTAGTTTTCGCCACAAAAGCCACTATTTTCCCAGACAATATATCTCTGTCTGGGTTACATAACGTTTGTCCGTTTATTTCCTTACTGATTGAACAGACCTGATTTCGTATAGTGTAATGTATGTAGCATACAGCAACAGAATATCTTATCTCTGGCTACGGAGTATCGTACAGAACGGGCAAAATGCGGCGGTTTCTCCACAAGCATGTGGAGAAACATTCTGCCTCTAGGATTCGTGCACTAGACTGGCCCCCTGAATCTCCAGACAACCAGTATCACTTAAATAAGTGATAGTCTTAATACTAGTTTTTAGACTAGTCATTGGAGAACAGATGATTGATGTCTTAGGGCCGGAGAAACGCAGACGGCGTACCACACAGGAAAAGATCGCAATTGTTCAGCAGAGCTTTGAACCGGGGATGACGGTCTCCCTCGTTGCCCGGCAACATGGTGTAGCAGCCAGCCAGTTATTTCTCTGGCGTAAGCAATACCAGGAAGGAAGTCTTACTGCTGTCGCCGCCGGAGAACAGGTTGTTCCTGCCTCTGAACTTGCTGCCGCCATGAAGCAGATTAAAGAACTCCAGCGCCTGCTCGGCAAGAAAACGATGGAAAATGAACTCCTCAAAGAAGCCGTTGAATATGGACGGGCAAAAAAGTGGATAGCGCACGCGCCCTTATTGCCCGGGGATGGGGAGTAAGCTTAGTCAGCCGTTGTCTCCGGGTGTCGCGTGCGCAGTTGCACGTCATTCTCAGACGAA
>NZ_JBJQLL010000106.1:0-996 GCF_046486405.1 Escherichia sp. WS338
TGAACCGCCCCGGGTTTCCTGGAGAGTGTTTTATCTGTGAACTCAGGCTGCCAGATCATCGTTTCCGATGGAAGCATAATAAGCTTTTTCTGCTTCTGCCGGAGGAGTATGGCCCAGCCTTCCCAGCAATCGTCGATTGTTATACCAGTCCACCCACGTTAGTGTGGCCAGTTCCACTTCTGCACGGTTTTTCCAGCTCTTACGGTGTATTACCTCCGCTTTGTAAAGACCATTGATGCTCTCAGCCATCGCGTTGTCATACGAGTCGCCTGTACTCCCTGTTGATGCCAGTAATCCGGCTTCTTTTAGTCGCTCCGTATAGGCCAGTGACACATACTGAGAGCCTTTATCGCTGTGATGGATGGTGCCAGACGGACGACGGGCCCACAACGCCTGCTCCAGCGCATCCAGCACGAATGTCGTTTCCATAGACGATGAGACCCGCCACCCCACGATGTATCCGGCAAACACATCAATGATAAACGCCACATAGACGAAGCCCTGCCATGTGCTGACGTAAGTAAAATCAGCCACCCACAGCTGGTCAGGTCGTTCTGCCACGAACTGACGGTTTACGCGGTCGCCTGCGGCAACGGCTTTCCGGCTGATGGTCGTACGGACCTTTTTACCCCGGAGAACACCGGCAAGTCCCATAACCGCCATGAGACGTGCCACTGTACATCTGGCCACCCTGATTCCTTCCCGTAACAACTGACGCCAGACTTTACGCACACCGTACACCTGATGATTTTCATCGTATACGCGCTGTATCTCTCTCTTCAGCCAGTCGTCGTGCTGCGCACGGGCACTACGTTTATCCGGATGATGTCGCTGTTGCTGACAATGGTAATACGTTGACGGGGCAATATGCAGTTCGCTGCATACCGGTCCGACCCCGTACTGCTCACGCAGCTTATCCAGCAGTGGCATCATTTTTTCCAGAGGCGGTCGAACTCCGCCTTCGCAAAATAAGCGGAAGCCTGGCGAAGGATATCG
>NZ_JBJQLL010000107.1:0-884 GCF_046486405.1 Escherichia sp. WS338
CACGGCTGGGACGGAAGTCGCTGTCGTTCTCAAAATCGGTGGAGCTGCATGACAAAGTCATCGGGCATTATCTGAACATAAAACACTATCAATAAGTTGGAGTCATTACCTTCATTCAGATAATGAATTAATGCTACTGCCGGAACAACCAGCAAACGGGCATTGTGTTCTGAAATCCAGGCTATTGATTCAACGTCAGCGACAGATCTGCGCTGTAAAAGAACTTGTAAAACAACGTAATAGAATTATCCGGAATGGTGGCGACTATGCACTAGAACACCACAATTTCGCTCTCTCGGTAAGGCACTGTCACAGCATTCAACAGAATGTGACTTGCCAGATTTATTAGCGCCACCAGATGTTTAACCGGGTAACCACGACCCAGTCGGGGATATATTCCATCTTCTCGCTGACATCATCAAGAATAAAAAGGTTTATCACACTCAGAGCAACGTTCTTCAGCAGGCGGGATAATTCTTCAACATTTAGAAGATGTGTTATTAAAGGCATACAAACTGGACGTATTGTATTTTCTTTTGGTGGTTGACCTAAGGTAGCAGTTTATCCTGATGCGCTGAGATTTCTGTAATATCTACGTCAACATTCTCCTCGAATAGAAAATGCAGCCCCGGCAAGTGATTCACATTTTTTAACAAAACGTTGTTAGCGTGCCATTTTCAGAAGCTCTCCAAGAAAGCGAATTCTTTTCTCAAATTCTGCATTCTCAGACACAGCTTTCTACTCCATGGTAATGGCCCAAATACGAAGTTGCTGGTAATGACTCCAACTTATTGATAGTGTTTTATGTTCAGATAATGCCCGATGACTTTGTCATGCAGCTCCACCGATTTTGAGAACGACAGCGACTTCCGTCCCAGCCGTGC
>NZ_JBJQLL010000108.1:0-684 GCF_046486405.1 Escherichia sp. WS338
GGCGAGGATGAACTGCTGAAGACGCGGCACAGCCGGCGGGGGGAAACGGATTACTTCTACGACCCCACGGGGCGCATCACGGCGTGCCGCTCGGAGGATGAGGGGTATCTGGCGAGCTGGCAGTACGACGCGGCGGGAAACCTGCTGGCGCGGCGCGCGGGGGAAAGGGCCACGGCAGAAAACAGCGTGGTGCCGTTCAACCGGCTGATGTCTTACCGTGGTGTGCACTACCGTTACGACGAATTTGGCCGTGCGGTGGAAAAGGAGGGGCGGAGCGGAACGCAGAGTTACCGTTATGATGCGGAACACCGGATGGTGGAAGTGACGACAGCGCGGGGGACATACCGGTATGTGTACGATGCGCTGGGGAGGCGGACGGAAAAACAGCACATCAGCCCTGACGGTAAACCGTACAACCGGACGACATTTTTATGGGACGGAATGCGGCTGGCGCAGGAGAGCAGGCCGGAGGGAACAGACAGCCTGTACATCTACAGGGACCCGGGGAGTTATGAACCGCTGGCGCGGGTGGATAAGGCGGGCAAAGAGGGCCCGAACCGGATACTGTATTTTCACACGGATGTGAACGGCGCGCCGGAAGAGATGACGGACAGTGACGGGAAAATCGTGTGGGAGACGGGGTATCAGGTCTGGGGTAACACGATACAGGAGAAGGACCACGGC
>NZ_JBJQLL010000109.1:0-615 GCF_046486405.1 Escherichia sp. WS338
TGGCTGAGTGAGGCCGACCGGCGGCTGCAGGTGCAGAGTGATTTGCCGTGGTGGCTGGTCTGCCGGGGGACGATTCATAAGTTCCGCTGTGTGCCGCATCTCACCGGGCGGCGCTTTGAGCACGGTGTGACGGACTGTTACACACTGTTCCGGGATGCTTATCATCTGGCGGGGATTGAGATGCCGGACTTTTATCGTGAGGATGACTGGTGGCGTAACGGCCAGAATCTCTATCTGGATAATCTGGAGGCGACGGGGCTGTATCAGGTGCCGTTGTCAGCGGCACAGCCGGGCGATGTGCTGCTGTGCTGTTTTGGTTCATCAGTGCCGAATCACGCCGCAATTTACTGCGGCGACGGCGAGCTGCTGCACCATATTCCTGAACAACTGAGCAAACGAGAGAGGTACACCGACAAATGGCAGCGACGCACACACTCCCTCTGGCGTCACCGGGCATGGCGCGCATCTGCCTTTACGGGGATTTACAACGATTTGGTCGCCGCATCGACCTTCGTGTGAAAACGGGGGCTGAAGCCATCCGGGCACTGGCCACACAGCTCCCGGCGTTTCGTCAGAAACTGAGCGACGGCTGGTATCAGGTACGGATTGCCGGGC
>NZ_JBJQLL010000110.1:0-568 GCF_046486405.1 Escherichia sp. WS338
GTTTTCAAATTGTTCCGGACTGAGGCCGCCACACCAACTGTGCCGCCGCCACCGATTGTAATCACATTCGATATAATTAAACACCGTTGCCCGCATTATTTCCCGGCTGATAAAGTGTTCTCCATGGATACATTCCACTTTCAGCGAATGAAAGAAGCTTTCCACGCAGGCATTATCGTAGCAGCAACCTTTTGCGCTCATACTTCCACGCAGATTATGCCGCTTCAGTTGCGCCTGATAATCTGCTGAACAGTACTGGCCTCCACGGTCCGTGTGAACGATAACGTTCCGGGGCCTCTTACGCCGCCACAGCGCCATCTGCAGGGCATCGCAGGCCAGTTGCGCCGTCATGCGTGGCGACATTGACCAGCCAATAACGGCACGTGACCACAGGTCAATGACCACTGCCAGATACAGCCAGCCTTCATCTGTACGTAAGTACGTGATGTCTCCTGCCCACTTCTGGTTCGGGCCACTGGCGTAAAAATCCTGCTCCAACAGATTTTCTGACACAGGCAGGCCGTGTGCGCGGTAGCTGACCGGGCTGAACTTCCGGGAGGCCTTTGCC
>NZ_JBJQLL010000111.1:0-545 GCF_046486405.1 Escherichia sp. WS338
GCACACGATCTGACATTTGCATCCAACTTCGTTACTTACGGCCCGTAAACGGGCTGCCCGGATAGGGAATCGATAACTGCTCTCCCATTTTATCCTCTTCAAGCTGGTGCTTTATGTAATCCTGTATCTTCGCCGTGTTCTTACCCACCGTATCGACGTAGTACCCTCTGCACCAGAACTCTCTGTTCCTGTATTTGAATTTCAAATCACCAAACTGCTCGTAAAGCATCAGACTGCTTTTCCCTTTCAGATATCCCATAAAGCCGGATACACTCATTTTGGGCGGGATCTCCACAAGCATATGGATATGATCTGCACAGCATTCAGCTTCAAGAATCCGTACGCTTTTCCACTCACACAGCTTTCTCAAAATACTGCCTATTGCTCTACGCTTCTCTCTGTAGAACACTTGTCTTCGGTATTTTGGCGCAAAAACTATGTGATATTTACAGTTCCATCGGGTGTGCGCTAAGCTCTTTTCGTTCCCCATTGGGACCCCCTTTTGATTTCTTGTTTGACACTTGCAGTTGCCAGACCGCAAGGTG
>NZ_JBJQLL010000112.1:0-545 GCF_046486405.1 Escherichia sp. WS338
GGTTATAGCTGTAAAAACCGCCTGGATTACGCTCACAGTATTCTTCCCAGAGTAGCTGCAGCGTCACGCATTTATTACGCAGTTCCCGGTGTACTGTAGCCCAGTCAGGCAGAGAGTGCTTCTTCATCTTAACCTGGGTCTGAAGGAACGCATGTTTTAGTTTTGTATCATCCCATCCTGTAGGTAAGGGCCACTGCTTTATGCCAAGTTGAGCCGCCCGATTAGCATATCTGGATACAACGGAAGGGGAGATTGCAAGACTACGACCAATTTGTCGATGGCTGAGTCCAACACCGTATTTAAGCCTAAGAATTTCTTTAAGTTTTCTCATAGAAATTGGAACTGTTGGCATAGGTATCCTTTACCGGAATGGCAAAAGATACAGATCAACACACCTGTGAAGTTCCAATAACATTGATGGAGATCACTGAATAACAAAATGAGTCAAAAGTGATCTCCATCGATGTTATTCAGCGATCTGTTCAAATGTTATTACCCGATCTCGATGGAAGTTATTGAGTGATCTCCTTTCATGAAAATACGCA
>NZ_JBJQLL010000113.1:0-537 GCF_046486405.1 Escherichia sp. WS338
GCTGGCGTGCAGTTTAACCCGACCGAATCCGTGGCCGTTGACGTCGCTTATGAAGGCTCCGGCAGCGGTGACTGGCGTACCAACAGTTTCATCGTTGGTGTCGGTTATAAATTCTGATTAGCCAGGTAACACAGTGTTATGACAGCCCGCCGGTTCAGGCGGGCTTTTTTGTGGGGGGAATATGGCAGTACGGATTTCAGGTGTACTGAAAGATGGCGCAGGTAAGCCGATACAAAACTGCACCATTCAGCTAAAGGCCAGGCGCAACAGCACCACGGTGGTGGTGAACACAGTGGCCTCAGAAAACCCGGATGAAGCCGGGCGTTACACAATGGACGTCGAGTATGGTCAGTACAGCGTCAGTCTGTTGGTGGAGGGATTCCCGCCGTCACACGCCGGGATTATCACCGTATATGAGGACTCAAAGCCGGGCACACTGAATGATTTCCTCGGTGCAATGACGGAGGATGATGTCCGGCCAGAGGCACTGCGCCGTTTTGAACTGATGGTGGAAGAGGTGGCGCGTAACGCGTCCGC
>NZ_JBJQLL010000114.1:0-532 GCF_046486405.1 Escherichia sp. WS338
AACCTTCGGGAGGGCGCTTACCACTTTGTGATTCATGACTGGGGTGAAGTCGTAACAAGGTAACCGTAGGGGAACCTGCGGTTGGATCACCTCCTTACCTTAAAGAAGCGTTCTTTGCAGTGCTCACACAGATTGTCTGATGAAAATGAGCAGTAAAACCTCTACAGGCTTGTAGCTCAGGTGGTTAGAGCGCACCCCTGATAAGGGTGAGGTCGGTGGTTCAAGTCCACTCAGGCCTACCAAATTTGCACCGCAAATTTGAAGAGGTTTTAACTACATGTTATGGGGCTATAGCTCAGCTGGGAGAGCGCCTGCTTTGCACGCAGGAGGTCTGCGGTTCGATCCCGCATAGCTCCACCATCTCTGTAGTGATTAAATAAAAAATACTTCAGAGTGTACCTGCAAAGGTTCACTGCGAAGTTTTGCTCTTTAAAAATCTGGATCAAGCTGAAAATTGAAACACTGAACAACGAAAGTTGTTCGTGAGTCTCTCAAATTTTCGCAACTCTGAAGTGAAACATCTTCGGGTTGT
>NZ_JBJQLL010000115.1:0-524 GCF_046486405.1 Escherichia sp. WS338
GGTGTGGCGCAGATGCTGGCACCGAAAGCCAGAACTCCCCGTACACAGACAACGGATAACGGTAAGCAGAACACCTATTTCTCCTCACTGGATAACATGGTTGCCCAGGGCAATGTTCTGCCTGTTCTGTACGGGGAAATGCGCGTGGGGTCTCGCGTGGTTTCTCAGGAGATCAGCACGGCAGACGAAGGGGACGGTGGTCAGGTTGTGGTGATTGGTCGCTGATGCAAAATGTTTTATGTGAAACCGCCTGCGGGCGGTTTTGTCATTTATGGAGCGTGAGGAATGGGTAAAGGCAGCAGTAAGGGGCATACCCCGCGCGAAGCGAAGGACAACCTGAAGTCCACGCAGCTGCTGAGTGTGATCGATGCCATCAGCGAAGGGCCGGTTGAAGGTCCGGTGGATGGATTAAAAAGCGTGCTGCTGAACAGTACGCCGGTGCTGGACACTGAGGGGAATACCAACATCTCCGGTGTCACGGTGGTGTTCCGTGCCGGTGAGCAGGAGCAGACACCGCCGGAGGG